>CAZKHO010000095.1:0-9635 GCA_964552505.1 uncultured Bifidobacterium sp.
TGGTCTTCATGGGTCTGGTCTCCTGAAAGAGTCGGTCAGTGCGGCACGCGCCGCAGGTTTCGTTCCGCCGCGGACGCCCGCGGCCGGGTGATTCAGTGCGCGGCCTCCGCGTGGTGGCCGTGGGCCTGGTCGTGTCCGTGCTCCTCATCACCATGCTCCTCGTGGTGGCTCATCGTGCTGATGAACACCGCGGTGAGGAACATGAAGATGAACGCCTGCAGGAAGGCGACGAACACCTCGAGGAAGAAGATGATGAGCGCGAAAGTTCCGCTCGCGACGGTGATGGTGCCCACCGCCCAGTTCGCGAGACCGGCCTTCGCGGCCATGGCGCCGAACATGAGCAGCGTGGCCATCAGCGTGTGGCCGCCCACCATGTTGGCGAAGAGACGGATGGCCAGCGCCGCGGGCTTGATGAACAGGCCCAGGAACTCCACCACGAAGATGATGGGCACCACCAGCCACAGCCCCTTGGGGCCCGAGACCAGCTCATGGCCGCCGCAGAGGTGCTCCAGCCAGCCGCCCACGCCCAGCTCGCGGATGGAGTGGATCTGGATCACCACGAAGCTGATCACGGCCAGGCCGCCGGTCACCATCAGGTTGGCCGTGGCCGTGCCGCCGAAGAGGATGTACTCCTCCATGTGCGGTCCGCCCAGCTGGCTCTTGAGCATGTGCTGGATGTCGGCGAAGGGCATCAGGCCGAACAGGTTCACCACCAGCAGGAAGAAGAACATGCTGAGCAGGAACGGCAGGTAGCGCCGGGTCTGCTTCTCGCCCATGACCGGGGTGAGCATCTGGTCCCGAAGGGCCACCACGATGGCCTCCACGAACTGGCCCAGGCGGCCCTTGGTCACGTACCGATCGATGCCCGCGCTGGCGGGGCCGGTCTCGATGGCCTTGGCGGCGCGCCACAGGAGCCAGGTCACCAGCAGGCCGCTCACCGCGATCACCAGACAGCTGACCGGCACGCCCGTGTCCTTGGTGAGACGCCAGATGCTGGCCGATTCGGGCAGCTTGGCCCATTCGGCCGTGATGTTCTTGTCCACCACGTGGCCGAGGGGGTTGTCGCCGCTGGCAAGGAAGAGGTTCATGGGCGTGGCTGGGTGGGGTCCGAGGGTGCTTGCCTTCGCTCGGAGGCCACCGCCGCCGCCAACACGGACTTCGCCACCACCGCGGTTTCAACCGCCAGCGAGACGAGATACGTGCCGGCCACGGACAGGAGGAAACCCTCCGCCGAAGGGGGCAAAGAGTATAGCAACAGGGCCAGAAACGGCGTGCTAATGAAGCGAATCACGGTGCTGGCAAGCCAGCGGGTGCTCCAGGCGGACGGCGTCCGGGATGCCCACGGACCCATCGCCAGAAGACCCAGCAGCATCACACCGGAGACCAGCAGCGATCCAAGTACAGCGGAGAACGATACTTCCGGCTTCAGGACACCCAGCCGCCCTGCGAGGAACGTAGCCCCCGCGCACGTCGCCGCCGCCAGCGCCCAGGTGCCAAAGGCAAGGCCGGCTCGGAGAGCCACCGGCGTCTCCGGTCGAGGGGTGGAGGGAGCCCCGGAGCCCGCGTCTGGTCCTTGGCCGCTCACAAGCCCCCCTTCTTCCGCCGCGCAGCGGCCTTGTCCAGTTCCGCGTTGATTTTCCAGGCGCTTTTCACCAGAGAAAGCACGCCCACCAGCACGCCGGCCGATCCGCCCACCACCACCCCCCACTGTCCGCCTTGCCAGCGGTCCCACAACCAGCCCAGCAGCAGGCCTGCGCCCACCTGCGAGACCACCTCGAAGCCGACGCCCATCATCCGGTAGCCCATGCGCACTTCCTCGCGTTCGCGCTCGGTGGGCTTGGGGCCGGGATCCATGGGGCCCAACCTACCCGACCCCGCTAGCATCGTGCCGCCCATGGCCATCCGTGACGACGAGATCGTGGACGTTTCGATCAGCCCGCTCAACCGAGGCGAGAGCCTGTTCATCGGCGAGGTCTTCAAGGGCCTGGGCACCACGCTGCGTCACGCCTTCGAGAACTTCGGGCGCAACGGCAGCAACAAGAAGAACATCTGGGTGCTGCAGTACCCCGAGCAGAAGCGCGACGACCGGCCCGTGGAGGACGGCGGCCAGTACAAGCCCTACTTCCGCGGCGTGCACCGCCTGAACAAGGACGAGGACGGCCGCGTGCGCTGCGTGGCGTGCTTCATGTGCGCCACCGCCTGCCCGGCCAACTGCATCCACATCGTGGCCGACGCGAGCCCGTGGGAGGACCGCGAGAAGTACCCCAAGCAGTTCGACATCGACGAGCTGCGCTGCATCTACTGCGGCATGTGCGAAGAGGCGTGCCCGTGCGACGCCATCGAGCTGACGCCGCACTACGAGGTGACCGGCCTGTCGCGCAACGAGCTCATCTTCGACAAGGCCAAGCTGCTGCAGGTCTACGACGAGACCGTGGTCGAGAAGCCCATGTGACCGCCGACGGAAGGGCTCAGTTGCCCTTCTTGCCGCCGAACAGGTCGCCCAGGGCGTTGCCGATGCCCTTCTCCAGTCCCTGACCGATCCCTTCCAGCGTGTTGCCCACGCCCTTGGGCATCTCGATCTCGGGGCTCACCTTGGTGTGCAGTTCGCTGCCGTCCAGCGGTCCGGTGAAGGTGACCTTCACCTGCGCCGCCTGCTGGATGGTCTGGTTGGCGCTTCCCAGCAGGTTGTTCAGCTTGCCCAGCACACCCTGCATGCCCGGGATCTTGGCCAGCAGGTTGGTGACGCTGCTGGCCGGATAGCGGATGGTGATGGGCTCGGCCACGGCGGGGCTGCCGCGAAGGTCGATCCGCGCGTCGCTGAACAGCGTCTGCTGCCAGCCCGCCTTGCCCAGGCGCCCCACCTGCACCTTGAAGTCGCGATAGGCCAGCACGCCTCCGGTGATGGAGCCGTTCAGCGGCGAGACCAGACCGGGCACCGTGCTGCCCTGTGAGACCTTCACCAGATCCATCAGGCCAAGGAACTGGCTGCTCTTCTGGATCTCCACCTCGCCCACGTCCACCGTGAACGCCGCGTCCACGCCCGGCATGTCCACCGGCAGCGGCATCCGAAGCATGGAGACCGTGGCGCGGATGGGACGGTTCTCCGTGGTCCGAAGGTCGGCCAGGAACGGATTGACCGGACGGAGGATGCGCTGGCGGAAGCGGTCGTCGGGGCGGAGCTCGGCGGTCAGCGGCGCTTCGGAAGCGATGCGGAGGGTGCGGTCGGCCAGCCGCAGCGCCGGCGCGTTCACCAGCAACGTGGGACTGGTGAAGGTGGCCTTGAAGAACTCGTCCGGTGCGGAACCGCTCTGTCCGTCCAGCGTGAGCGTGAACGACGGGCCCAGCATGTCCACCAGATACCCGTCCATGCCGGAGAGGCGATCGGCCAGTTCCGTGGGGAAGTCCTTGACGTTGGCGTTCACCTGCAGGCCGCCCTCGCCCAGCGCCAGATGCCCCTGGGCATCCAGCAGCTTCTCCGTCTGCACGGACACGCTCAGCGGTGCCGCCGGCGTGCCCTCGGCGCCCAGCGAGCCGGTCAGGCGGGCCATGGCCGCGGTTCCGGCACGCGACTTCACCACCAGCTCGTTGGCGCCGAAGGCCAGCGTGGGCGAACTGGTGGTCTGCAGCTTCCACGGCGCGATGCGCGCCATCAGGTCGATGTCCGAACCCGGCACGAACGGCTGGAGGCGGCCCTGCGCGTCCGCGGGAAGCTTGAGGGCGTTCACCGTGACGGAGACCTGCATCGGGTCGCACTGCGTCACCGGCGTGCCCATGCGCTGCAGCAGCGAGCGGACCACGCCCGCGGGCAGCCGGGCCTGCGCGTCGCCCTTGGTCAGCGTGAGCGATCCGTCGGTCGCCCGCGTGCCCTGCGCCTTGAGCGTGATCGGATCCAGCGCCGCGTTCACCGAGAAGCTGACGCCCGCGGCGTTGCCCGCTGCGGCCACCGCCAGCGTGTGGGATGAACCGCCGCCTCCCACCCATTCGGGCAGCGCCTCGCCTTGTCCCATGAGCGCCAGCGCGCGGCGGACGTCCACCTCACCGGACTGCAGCGAGGCCTTCCAGGCTCCCGCAGGCTGAGGCTCGAACGCGCCCTGCAGTTCGGCGATGTCGGCCTGCGCGTCGTGCAGCGTGGCCTTGAACGTGGCGGAGGCTCCGGGGCCGAAGTCCACGGGACCGCGCAGGGTGGCGGCAAGCTGCCGCACGCCCAGGGCGGCGGACAGCGAAGGCACGCGCGGACAGGTCACGTCCTGCGCCGTGACGGACACGTCCACCTGCTTCAGACCCGACGGCAGCTTGGCCTGCACCGACAGCGCGCGCACCTGCACGCTGCCCACGCCATCCACCACCGGGGCCAGGGCGGAGGCCAGCGTCACGGTTCCGTCGAAGAGCGTGGGACCGTCCGGATCCACCGAACCCTGGAGGGAGAGATCACGCGCCGAAAGCGAACCGGAAAGCCCGGGCACCTTGGACAGGGCCAGCGACGGCACCTGCACGGACACGGGCACCGGATCGAACGCGCTGACGCCGGAGCGCTCCACGCGAACGGGGCCCGCGGACCACTGCACCGGCATGGGACCGGCCAGGGCCACCGCGTCACCGGCCACCGCGGAGAGCAGCGCCGGCTGCACGGTGAGCGTGCCCTGCGCCTGATCCACCCGCACCGCCTGCGGATCCCACGCGGCCTTGAAGGCCACGCTTCCCGGCACCATGTCCAGCTGCGCCTGCGCGGTTCCCTGACCCACCGTTCCCGCCACGCTGGCACGCAGCGTGGTGGCCCCGGGCGCCACGCGATCCACCCAGAGGCGTGCGGCCGGTGGAAGGCCCGGCAGCACCGAAGGATCCAGCGGACCCGCGGCCACCGTGCCTCGCACCTGCGCCACGCCGAACGCCAGTCCCTTGCCCAGCCCGGTGACCTGCGCCTGGGCGTCGATGGGCGCCTGCTGCACCGAGCCCTGCACGCCCACGTCCAGTTCGCTTCCCAGCGGCGCGGCGCGAACCGTGATGGCCAGCGCCCCCACGGCGATGGGCTGCGGAGCCACCTGCAGCATCTGGAACGGCTGCACCTCC
Source organism: uncultured Bifidobacterium sp. (assembly GCA_964552505.1). GTDB lineage: Bacteria > Planctomycetota > Phycisphaerae > Phycisphaerales > SM1A02 > SYAC01. The sequence continues at coordinate 5,068 of CAZKHO010000095.1, forward strand.
AGCGAACCTTCGAAGCTGACGGCGGACAGATCCAGCGAACCACCCGCGGGGATGGCCGGCGTGCGAAGACTGGTCAGGGCCGCCGCCACCTGCACCGGCGCATCCACCTGCGTGCCCACCGCCGCCAGCAGCTGCGGATCCAGCGAAGCCTGCAGCGAGATGCCGTCGCCGGTCATGGCGCCGGTGCCGGTGTCCACGGTGGCGCGTGCCGCCAGCTGCAGCCGCGGCGCGGTGACGGCCAGGTTCACGCCGGCGCCGTCCCCGGTGCGCACGGAGGCGTCGAACGACTCGCCCAGGTCCCGCGCCAGCACCACGGGCGTTCCGGCCACGAAGCGCTGAAGCGCCACGGACGGCACACCCTTGAGGGCGATCTGGCCCGTGAAGGTGCGCGGGTCGGTGGCCCACGCCATCAGCGCACGACCCGTCTGCGGTCGGGCCGCGCTCACCTGCGCCTGCACGCTGGTGGCGCCGCCTTGCACGGACACGGCCGCGTTGACCGCCACGCCCAGCGGCCTGCCGGCCGGCGCCTGCACCTTCACCGCCGCCGACTGGATCTCCGCGTTCAGGCCGGACAGCGCCGCCAGCCACCCGGTGACCTGCACGTCCAGCTCACCCGTGATCCCGGCGGGATCGGGAGCGCCTTTCGAATCCAGGAAGTCGGACAACGTTCCCTTCACCGCCAGCGAACCGCTCCGTTCACCCACCTGCGTGTCGGCGGTCAGGTCGACGATCAGCGGCTGCGCGCGGCCGACGGCCACCTGCCCCTTCAGGCCGCGCACGGCGAACGCCGTGGCCTGTCCGTTCAGGAGCGTGGCGTCCAGCGAGCCGATGCGAAGCTGCACCGGGAACGGCAGCGCGGCCAGCGGGTCGGCGGATGCGCTGGTCGATGCGTCGAGCAACTTGGGGGCCGCGGACGGCTGCGAAGGCGCGAAGTTGGAGAGGCTGGTGCCGCCACCCGGCAGGAGGTGCGCCTGCACCGAACCGGACACCTGCGCGCGCAGCGTGTCCACCGATCCGAACGCCAGCTGGAAGAGCCCGTTGTCCACGCCCAGATCCAGACGGACCTGACTCTGACCCGTGGCGTCCGCCAGTTCCAGCGCCGTGATCCGCTGCGGACCGAACCACGCCAGCGAAAGCGAGCCGATGCGTGCGGTTCCGTGCACGGCCTGGCCGGCCTTCGACTCCAGGAAGCCCTTGCCCAGTCCGGCCGAGACCAGCGTGGGCGCCAGCGCCACCAGCCCGCCCAGCGCCACCGCTGCGCCGCCGACGGACAGCAGCGTGATGCGCAACCACTTCTTCCTGGGCCGGGGGGCGGAGGTGTTCGTGTCCATGGTTCAGTCCACCAGCGCGGCCGCGGGTGCGGGCGGCCGAAGCGCCAGCATGCGGTCCAGCGCCATGCGCGCCAGACGCGCGGCGTCGGGGTGCACCTGGATGCGGTTCACCACGCGGCCCTCGGCCAGGTGGTCCAGCACCCACAGCAGATGCGGCTGACCAATGCGCACCATGGTGGTGCAGAGGCACTGGCAGTCGCTCAGGATGCGTGCATGCACGCCTCGCTCCTGCGCCTGGCGACACACGCGGTTCACCAGATGCACCTCGGTGCCGATGGTCCAGGAGCTGCCCGGCCGCGCGGACTGCAGGCGCTCCAGGATGAACTCCGTGCTGCCCACCTCGTCGGCCAGTTCCACCACCTCCTGACAGCACTCCGGATGCACGATCACGCAGGTGGACGGGTCATGGTGACGGGCCTGCGCCACGTGCTCGGGCCGGAACAGCTTGTGGACGCTGCAGTGGCCGGCCCAGAGCAGCACGGCGGCGGAGCGGATGGCCTCCACGGAGAGTCCGCCGCGGGGCTTGCGCGGATTCCACACGGCCATGTCCGCGGCGCCCAGGCCACGCTCGGCGTCCAGCTCGCTCTTCAGGCCTCGCAGTCGGGCCGTGTTGCGGCCCAGGTGCTGGTCCGGCATGAAGAGCACCTGCACGCGCTCGCCGGGCTGGAGCGGCTGGTGGCCACCCTGCATGGCCCACTCGAAGACCTCGCGCGCGTTGCCGCTGGTGCAGCAGGCGCCTCCACGCTCGCCCACGAAGGCCTTCACCGCGGCGGTGGAGTTGACGTAGGTGATTGGCACCACGCGCACGCCCGAACCCTGATGCGCGGCGCCGATCTCCTCCCACGCCGTCAGGGCGTCGTCGTAGTCGGCCATGTCCGCCATGCTGCATCCGGCGGACAGGTCCGGCAGAATCACCTGCACGTCGTCGGCGGTCAGGATGTCGGCGGTCTCCGCCATGAAGTGCACGCCGCAGAAGACGATGAAGCGCGCACCTCGCCGCGGCGCCTCGGCCGCCGCCATGCGGCTCAGCTTGAGCGAGTCGCCGATGAGGTCCGCGTGCCGGATCACCTGGTCGCGCTGGTAGTGGTGACCCAGGATCAGGAGCCGCGAACCCAGCTCCTTGCGCCGAGCGGTGATCGCCTGGCCGAGCTGGTCCTCGGACATCTCACGGTATCGCTCGGGAAGTTCGGGCTGCCACAGCACGGGATGCGGATTCTAGGCCGCCACGCCGCGGACGACGGCGGCTGATGCCGAGCGGGATTGGTGCCACGGTCAGGCCGTGGCGTGACGGATCCAGGTGGGTGCGGGCGTGGGCACCACGCGGACGGGCAGCGCGGGCATGCCCGTGTGCCGCTCCACGGCGCCCGCCAGCAGGTCCGCCTCCACCGGTCCGTTGGCCATGAAGAACAGCGTGCTGCCGGAGCCGGAGACGTGCACCGGCCTTCCCACCAGCTCGGCCACCTCCTCACGCTCGCCCCGCAGTCGCGGCGCGACGTCCAGCGCGGGCTCGGCCAGGTCGTTGAACGGGTCGTCGGCTTCCGGCGGCACGCCGCGCATGGCCAGCGCGTGCACACGCCCGGCCTGCAGCGCGGCGTCCGGACGCAGCGCGTCGAAGGCTCGGTACACGGGGCCGGTGGGGCAGGCCACGTCCGGGAGCAGCAGCACCGCGTGCGTGTCGACGGGCATGGGCGCGGGCATGAGGCGCTCGCCCAGCCCTTCCACGATGGCGCTGCCGCCGTGCACCAGGAACGGCACGTCGCTGCCCAGCGGGCGAGCCACCTCGGCCAGTTCCGCGTCCGACAGGCGCAGCTCGAAGAGCGTGTTCACCGCGCGCAACATGGCGGCCGCGTCGCTGCTGCCGCCACCCAGACCACCGCCCACCGGGATGCGCTTCTCCAGACGCATGCGCACCGGCAGGGGCCGGCCCACGCGCGCCTCCAGCGCCTGATGCGCGCGCACGGAGAGATCCCGGGAGATGGACCAGTCGATGTCCGTGCGGCGCCGCGCGTCCGCGTGCCAGAGGATGGCGTAGAGGGAGAGCGAGCCCTCCTCCATCGCCTCCAGGTGCAGCTCGTCGTGCAGATCCACGGTCACCATCCAACTGGAGATGGGGTGCATGCCGGATGCATCCGGCCGCCCCACCGAGAGTGCAAGATTCAGCTTGGCTGGGGCCAGGGCGTGCACCGCGGGTCGCATGGGTGAACGGTAGCGTCTGCAGGGGAAACGCGGCTACGCTGCGCCCTCTGGAGAACAATGCATGAGCGTCGCCACCCCCCCGTCGTCCGCCACCTTCCGCTTCATTCCCGCCGGGCTGGACGCCACGCACTGGCCGCAGCTGGAACCCCTGTACCGGTCGCTGCTGGACCGCACGCTCAAGTGCCCCAACTGCCTGGAGAAGCTGATCCTGGACCGCAGCGAGCTGGACGCGGCGGCGGCGGAGGCCGAGGCCAACCTGTACATCGCCATGACCTGCCACACGGACGACAAGGCCATCAAGGAGCGGTTCCTGAAGTTCGTGGAGGAGGTGGACCCGCAGCTGAAGAAGGTGGGCTTCGAGCTGGACCGGAAGATCGTGGAGAGCCCCCACGCCAAGGCGCTGGATCAGGCGCGCTACGGCACGCTGCTGCGCTCCATCGACCGCGAGGTGAAGCTGTTCCGCCAGGAGAACGTGGCGCTGCAGACGGAGATCACCAAGCTGGACCAGCGCTACAGCGAGATCAACGGCGCCATGAGCGTGCAGTTCGACGGCGCGGAGCGCACGCTGCCGCAGATGGCGCGCTTCCTGGAGGAGACCGACCGCGCGCGCCGCGAGGCCAGCTGGCGCGCCGTGGCGGATCGCCGGCTGACGGACCGGGAAGCCATCGACGGCATCTACGACGAGCTGGTGGCGCTGCGCGCGAAGATGGCGGCCCACGCCGGCTACGGCAACTTCCGCGACTTCCAGCACGACCGCCTGCAGCGCTTCGACTACACCCCGGCCCACTGCGCCGCCTTCCATGACGCCGTGGAAACCACCTGCGTGCCGCTGGCCCGCCGCATGCACCAGCGCCGCGCCAAGGCGCTGGGTCTGAGCGGCCTGCGCCCGTGGGACCTGAAGGTGGACGTGAAGGGCCGCGCCCCGCTGCGTCCCTTCGAGAACGCCGACCAGATGGTGGAGCGGACCAGCAAGGTTTATCACCGCATGGACGGCGAGCTGGCCGCCATGTTCGACAGCATGCGCGGCGGCGGATGCCTGGA
>CAZKHO010000096.1:0-9482 GCA_964552505.1 uncultured Bifidobacterium sp.
TGGGCACCGCGCTCGCGTCGATCCAGCTGGGGATCGGCTGAGCCATGCGTCGCATGCGGCGCGAGCCTCCCGAGGCGCGCATCGAGCTGAATCCGCTGATCGACCTGATGACGTTCCTGCTCACCTTCTTCATCTACGCCGTGGTGATGATGGTGCGCGTGGACATGGTGCCGATGGAGCTGAAGCAGTTCGCCAGCGGCAAGCCGGCCAAGCCCGCACCCGCCGCCACCATCAGCCTGGACCTGGAGGGCGTGGTCTACTTCAACAAGGAGAAGGTCACGCTGGACGAGCTGCCCGCCAAGGTGAAGGCGGCGCGCGACGCGGATCCCAAGACCGTGGTGTATCTGGCGGTGGACGCCGGCACCGGGAAGGTGGACCGGGCGCCCGTGCTTCAGGACCTCTGGGACCGGCTGCGTGACCTGGGCGTCACGGTGAACTTCGTCGGCAAGCCGAAGGAAGCTCCCAAGCCCGCGTCATGAGCGCCCCGGCGCCCAGCCTGGATCCGTCCACCCGGCAGCGCCTGGAGGCCAGGCTGCACGCGCTGGAGAGCGACCGCGGCTCCAACTGGCCGCTGCTGGCGGGCCTGCTGGCCAGCCTCCTGTTCCACAGCTCGCTCATGGTGCCGCAGGTGCGGAACTTCTTCTCCAGCTTCCACGCGCACGACGGCGTGGATCGCACGCGCGCCGCCACCTTCAGCGTGGAGAAGGAGATGGAGAAGCGCCCGCCCACCACGCCGGAGCAGCAGCAGGTGGAGGACGAGGAGCTGGCCAAGCTGGGCATCGAGGACGGGACCACGCAGTCCACCATGACCTGGATCGGCTACAACGAGTATCAGGAGCACATCGCGCGACTGAGCAAGGTGGATCAGGCCGCCTTCCGCGACACCGACGAGGGTGGCCAGCCCATGCCGGCCGCTCGACCCAGCAACCCAAGCACGCCGCAGGTGCCGCAGCCCGAGATGGCCGCACCGCCGTCGCCTGACATCAACGCCAATCCCGCCGGCCCCGCCCTGCCTGCCATCTCGGCGCCCCCGCAACCGGCCATGCCGCAGGTGCCGCCACCCAGCCCGGCGCAACCCACGCAGCCGCAGCCGGCCGCTCCGCCACCGCCGCCCGCCTCGCCCGCCGACACGCGCCCCGTCGATCCCACGGAGCCCAAGCCGGTGGCCGTGCCTCCGGAGACGGCGGCCACCATGCCCACCAAGCCCGCCAAGGACGCGGAGCCCATTCCGTCCGCCGACGAGAACCGGGTGGCTCCACAGCTTCAGCCGGTGGAGAAGGCCGGCACCGCCAAGGACCTTCAGGACGCCGCACCACCGCCGCAGGCGGACCAGGTGATCGAACGGCCGCCGGCGCAGGCGCAGCCCAAGCCGGAGGACACCAAGCCACAGGACACCAAGCCGGACCAGCCCCCGCCGGATCAATCCAAGCCCGAGGAGGCGAAGCCGGACGCCGCGAAGCCGCCGGAGGCCACCACGCCTCCGCCGCCCCAGCAACCTCCGCAGCAGCCCGCGCAGCCTGCGCAGCCCTCGCCAGCCACTGCACCACCCACGCAGGCCGCACCCGGGGCCACGCAAGCCAGCGCCTCTCCCACCACGGGCCCCAGCCCGGATCCCAGCGCACGCCCCGGCGCCAAGCCCGGTCCCAAGGCGGACGGCGATCTGAGCGACCGCGAGAGCGACGCCACCAGCGTGACCGCCGCCCCCACCAAGGACTGGAAGAGCGGCAAGCCCCTGGCGGCCAAGGGCATCAAGGTGAACACCAAGCGGCCTGAACTGAACGAACTTCAGACCATCAGCACCAACCCGGCCAACCCGCTGGCGCTGGTGGAGTTCAACAAGTCGGGACAGGCCGTGTCCGCCACGATTCTGGAGAGCACCGGCTACGACAACGTGGACCAGGCCATCATCGACTCGCTGTACGAGTGGACCGCCGACGTGGCCAAGAGCCCCAAGGTGCAGGCCCTGCCGCCCGGACAGACGTTCAAGTTCAAGATCCGGCTGCTGATGCGGTGAGCCTCGCTCAGCCCAGCGCGCGTCGCATGCGCTCCAGCAGCCCGCGGTCGCTCAGGTCGTAGAAGAGCGGGGTGACGGTGACGGCACCGCCGTACAGGCGCTCCACGTCGCTGCCCTCGGCCGTGTGCACGAACTCCATGCCGTTGCCGGCCGGCCAGTAGTAGGTGCGGCCGTCGGGCGCGGTGCGGCGTTCGTAGCCGTCCACCCCGGCGGCGGTGTTCATGGGCACCACGCACACCTGGGGCATGGGCGCGTCGGGACGCTCCACGCACGGCACGTTGATGTTGATCACGCGATGCGCATCCAGCAGCCCCGCGGCGATCACCCGATCGATGGCCCCGCGCGCGATCTGCGCCGCGCGTCGGTAGTCCGCCCGCGCCTTGTCGCCCAGCATCAGGCTGACCGCGATGGCGGGCACGCCCAGGAAGGCCGCCTCCACCGCCGCCGCCACCGTGCCGGAGTAGATCACGTTGATGCCCACGTTGGCGCCGTGGTTCATGCCGCTGATCACCAGATCCGGACGCGTGCCCGCGCCATGGCGCTCCGGCCACAGCGCTCGAAGCGCCAGCTTCACGCAGTCGGCCGGCGTGCCCTCCACCGCCACTCCTTCGCCGCCGAAGTCCAGCCGCGCCGTGCGCACCATGAGCGGACGATGGAAGGTGATGCCGTGGCTCTCGGCGCTCTGGCCGCTGGCTGGCGCCACCACCAGCCGTTCGCCCAGCGTGGCGGTGGCCTCGTGCAGGGCCGCGATGCCGGTGGCGGAGATGCCGTCGTCGTTGGTGTGCAGGATTCGCATGGTGTGGTTCACTCCGTGACGGGCGGCGGGTCGTAGCCGCCCAGCGGCCGCGGCTCCAGCACGTACTCCTTGCCGCCCCAGCGCACCGGGCGCCGAAGGTCCAGGTCGCGCGCGGCCTCGAACATGCTGTGCGCCACGATCCACGCGCCCAGCGGATGGAAGACGGTGGCGGCCACGGGCGCCTTGCACTGCGCGTGCAGCCACGCGGCCACCGTCAGGAAGACGGTCAGCGCGCCCGCACCCAGCGACGCGGTCACGCCCGCCAGCGGCTGCAGCGCCGCGCCACCCCACGCGGTGCCGGCCAGCACCGCGGCCAGCGCCGCCATGGGCAGGATCGCGCCGGCGGACAGCACCTCCAGCCCGATCGCGCGAAGCCGCCCGGGTCGGCGCTCGGACGCCTCCAGATAGATGCGCTTCCAGCCGCGGTGGAACTCCAGCGCGGTCTCGTACATCTCCACGCTCATCAGGTGCTCGGCGGTGGCGATGCCGCCCTTGCCGCCGGCGTCCCGCACGCGCCGTGCAAAGGCGATGTCCTCCAGCAGGTCGTCCCGCACCACCGCGTGCCCGCCCAGGCGCTCGTACATGGAGCGCTCGAAGAGCAGGAACTGCCCGTTGGCGAAGGCGCGCGGATTGGTGGGATGGTTCACCCGGGAGAACGGGTAGAGCCGCATGAGCGTCACCGCCGCCACCGGCTGCGCCACGGCCTCGAACCAGTGACGCACGCGGGGGCTGGCCAGCAGCGAGAGCAGCGACAAGCCGCGGGCCTTCAGGAGCGGCACGGTGGCTCGAAGGAGCTGGGGATGGAACTCCACGTCCGCGTCGGTGAAGAGCAGCAGTTCGCCCGTGGCGTGACGGGCCCCCACGCGCGCCGCGTTGCACTTGCCCGCCCAGCCCGGAGGGCAGTCGTGGTTGTCCACGATGCGAAGGCGGGGATCCGCGGCCGCGATGGGCTCCAGGGCCGCACGCGTGCCGTCGGTGCAGCGGTCCAGCACGATCACCAGCTCCAGGTCCGGCCACTCGCTGGCCAGGATGCTCCGCACGGCCCGGGGAGCGTGCGCCTCCTCGTTGTGCGCAGGCACCACCACGCTCACCCGCGGCGCCCGTTCGGGAAGCGGCAGGGAAAGTCCCTCGGTGGCACGCATCATGAAGGGACGCTCTCGCCAGACCCGCACCGCCACCAGCGCCCACCAGCCGATCCCGGCTCCGGAGAGCGCGGCCAGCAGCCAGAGCGCGGCCAGTCGCGGGTCCATCGCGCGAGCGTAGCGAAACCGGACCGGCCACGCGCGCGTCCTATGCTGCGCCCCATGCCCATGGCTCTCACGCAGGCGCAGGCCCGCGCGCACGACGCCTTCTGCATGCGCACGCTTGGCATTCCCGGCGTGGTGCTCATGGAGAACGCGGCGCGCGGCTGCGCGGAGATGGCCCTTCGCATGCTTCCACGCTCGGGGCCGCGGCGCGTGACGGTGATGTGCGGTCCCGGCCAGAACGGCGGCGACGGCCACGCCATCGCGCGTCATCTGCACGTGGACGGCTGCCGGGTGGAGATCGTGGAGCTGGCGCCGCCCCCCGCCGGCACCGACGCCGCCACCATGCGTGCCATCGTGGTGGCCATGGGGCTTCCGCCGCGCCCGTTCCAGGAGGATCACGCGCCGTCCCCCTGCGATCTGCTGGTCGACGCGCTCTTCGGCATCGGGCTGGACAGGCCGCTGGAGGGCCGTGCATTGGAGGCGGTCCGCGCCGTCAACGGGATGGGCCGTCCGGTGCTGTCGGTGGACCTTCCCAGCGGAATGCACTGCGACTCCGGGCGTCCCATGCCCGAGTGCGTGCAGGCCACGGCCACGGCCACCATGGCCGCCCTCAAGGTGGGCTTCACGGCCCCGGGCGCCGCGGCGTGGATCGGCCGCGTGGAAGTGGTGCAAATCGGCGGTCCGGCTCCGTCCTTCGATCGCTAGGATCGATCCTCCGTGTACGCCGCACAACTGGCCAACCGATACCTCACCAGCCGGGTGATCCCCGTGATCGCCGTGGGCGCGGTGGCCCTGTGCGTGGCGCTGGTGGTGATCGTGGTGAGCGTGATGAGCGGCTTCCTGGACATCCTGAAGTCCAGCGGGCGCACGCTCATGGGAGACGTGGTGGTGAACGCGCCGCTCACCGGCATGCCGTGGTACCAGGATCTGGTCCGAGAGATCGAGGCGCTTCCGGAGGCCGAGGCCGCCACGCCGTTGGTGGACACCTACGGGCTGATCCGCATGCCGTATCCACCCGGCGACGAGAAGGACGTGGTCACCGCCAACGTCTGGGGCATCGAGCCGGCCGGCTTCGAGCGCGTCACCGACTTCAGCCACGCGCTCTACTGGAAGCCGCCCGCCGACCCCTCGGCCGCAGCCTCCATGGCCCAGGACGATCCGCGCCGCATGCTGGATCCACAGATCCTTCGGGACGGCCTGGCGCTCCAGCAGGCCGCCACCGGCGAACCGGGGCTGGTGATGGGCATCCACGTGAGCATCGCCAACCGGCGCGAGCGCGACGGCAGCTATCGCCCCGTGGGCCGCTGGTTCATGCCGGACCAGCGCGTCACCCTGACGCTGGTTCCCATCAGCTCGCGCGGCACGGTGGCGGAGCCCCGCGAACGGATCTTTCCGGTGGTCAACGAGTTCCGCAGCGGCGTCTATCAGATGGACAAGAACCGCGTGTTCATTCCGCTGGCCGAAGCCCAGCGCATGCTGCGGCTGGACGAGGGCACGCTGTACGACATGGAAGCGCCGCCCAACGCCGACGGGTCCCAGCCCGTGCTGGGGAGGAGCCCGGCCCGCGTGCATCGCGTGCTGGTGCGCGCCAAGCCGGGCGTGGCCCCCGACACGCTGCGCGACGCCGTGGACGCCGCGTACCGACGATTCAGCGATCGCGTTGCCCGGGATCCGCAACGCCTGGTGAAGGCCCCGGCACTGGACGACCGGTTCATCGTCACCTGGGAGCAGCACCTCCGAGACCTGATCGGACCCGTGGAGAAGGAGCGCGAGATGATGCGCATCCTCTTCTCCATCGTGTACCTGGTGTGCGCGGGGCTGGTGCTCAGCATCTTCTGGGCCATCGTCCAGGAGAAGAGCCGCGACATCGGCATCCTGCGCTCGATCGGCGCCAGCCGTCCCGGCGTGCTCTGGATCTTCCTCCAGTACGGGCTGGTGATCGGCGCCGTGGGTGGCCTGCTGGGGGTGGGCCTGGCGTGGCTGGTGGTGGACAACATCAACGCCATCCACGCCGTGATCGGCGAGGACGCGCCGCGCTGGAGCTGGATGCTCGCCTTCGGCCTGGCCGTGGGCGCGGCCGCCATGGCGGTTCATGCGGCCTGGCGCGGCTCGCTGCTGCGGACCCTGCTCTGGACCATCGGCACCGTCACCCTGGCGCTGGCCGGCACCGGCCTGCTGCTGCACAAGGGCACGCTCATCTGGGATCCGGCGGTCTACTACTTCAGCCGCATCCCCAACCAGGTGGACTGGTTCACCGCCGCCATCACCTGGTGCGGCGCCGTGATCTTCAGCGTGCTGGGCGCCAGCGTGCCCGCCGCCAAGGCCGCCGACATCGATCCCGTGAGGACGCTGCGCTATGAGTGACGCTCCCGTGCTGGAAGCGCGCGGCCTCCGCAAGACCTATCGCATGGGTCGGCTGGAGGTGCCCGTGCTGCGCGGGGCGGACTTCCGCCTGCAGCGCGGCGAATGGGTGGCCATCCTGGGAAGCTCGGGCAGCGGCAAGAGCACGCTGCTGCACCTGCTGGGTCTCCTGGATGAACCCGACGCGGGCGACGGCGGCCTCTGGTTCGAAGGCCAGCCGGTGGCCAGCCTGCGTGGCGCCGCCCGCAACCGCTACCGGAACCTCTCGGTTGGTTTCGTGTTCCAGTTCTATCACCTGCTGCCGGAACTGAACGTGCTGGAGAACGCGATCCTGCCCTGCAAGGTGGCCGCAGGCACCCTGGGATGGCCGGCGCGCCGCACCGAGGCGCGCGCCCGCGTGGCCAAGCTCCTGGAGGACTTCGGCCTGGGCCATCGGCTCACCCACCGCCCGCGCGAACTGAGCGGCGGCGAGCGCCAGCGAACCGCCATCGCCCGCGCCTTGGCCAACCAGCCGCGCGTGCTGCTGGCCGACGAACCCACCGGCAACCTGGACGCCCGGACCGGTGGAGAGATCCTGGACATGATCGGTGCGCTGCACCGCAAGGGCCTCTCCATCGCCATGGTCACGCACGATCCAGCCGTGGCGGCACGCGCCGACCGCGTGGTGCGGCTGGTGGACGGTCGCGTGGCGACCTGAGCCCGCCTTGCGCGGCGGCCCTCAGCGCGCCTCGGCGCTGGACATGTGCTCGCGGTAGAAGCCCTCGATGGTCTGCGCCAGCTGCACGGCGTCCGTGCCGAAGCGCGACTTGAGCGCCTGTTCCCATGGGATGCCGCGCTTCACGTCCTTCACCCATTCGCCGAAGGCCGCGCCCTTCTGGTCGATCATCAGGCACACCGTGAGGTAGCCGATCGAGTAGCCGACGGCGTCCGGGCCCGGCCAGACGCCGTCCGTGCCTGAGGTGCGGAAGTACGGCAGCGTGGCGTTGCCGCCACGGATGAAGTCCAGGCCCTGCGGCCGACGCCCCAGCGTGCCGGGTCGGCCGGCGCTGGGCGCGATGCCCGCGTCCACCGGCGACGAGTCGAAGCTTCGGGCCGCCACGAACTCCGCGTAGCCCTCCTCCGCCCAGATGGGCAGGCGCTGCGGGCTGCCGTAGCGGTACATGATGCCGTGCGTGGCCTCGTGGACCAGCGTGGCCATGAACTGGTCGTCATGCGGGCTCTGCCACGCGTTCACGATGACCTTGGGACCCTGCATGTGGCAGAGGCCGATGCACCCCTCCGGCGGCGCGCCGCCGAAGGCCGCCTGCTCGATGGCACGGAAGACCGTCTCGTCGGGCGAGACGATGCAGACACCCTTGCCCTCGAACAGGTTCAGCCCCTTGGGCAGCGCGAACATCTCGGCCACCTTGCGATACATGTTGTCCATGCGGCGGCCCAGCTCCTGCGCGTCGCCGCGGGAGAGGTTGGCGTAGATCACCCAGAACTCGCTCTCGTACGGACGCCACCGCAGGTGCACCTTGTCCAGCGCGCGCTCGGCCTCGGCCTTCGCTTCGTCCAGCGCCTTCGCACGGTCGGCGTCGCTGGCGATGGGCCACGACGGCACGCCGCTGCCCTCCACCGCCTGCGGCAGCATGGCGCGCAGCCGACGCTCCGCCGCCACACGCCGCGCCTCCACGGCCTCCGCACGCGCCACGTCCGCCGCCGGCGCCACGCGACCGTCGCGCTTCACGGCCTGGCGCAGCACGCTGTCGCCCATGTTCTGACCATCCTCGGTGCAGAGGAGCGCGCGCCCCAGCGTCACCAGCTGTTCGGCGTTCTGGTCGTCGATGACGCGCCGGATGGTCCGGTTCACCTCGGCGGCGGGCAGATCGGCCCAGGCCAGACGCCCGAAGGTGCCGTCGCAACCGTCCCGGTCCCAGCTTGAAACCGTGCCGGCGACCGACCTTCCGTCCACCGTTCGGCAGCGCAGGCCGAAGGGCGAGACGGCGGTGCCCTGCGCGTGGGAGAGGCCTGCGAACAGGGCTGCCAGAAGGGCAGCCACGGCACAAATCCGGGGGGCGAAGGTCACGAACGGAGGCTATCCGGCTACCATCGCTCAAGGAAGGACTGGATCGTGTCGATCCGGCCTTCCAGCAGGAGGTTTTCGCCCCATGTTCGAACGTCTCACCGATCGCGCCCGCAAGGTCATGGCCCTGGCGAACCAGGAGGCCCAGCGCTTCAACCACGAGTACATCGGCACCGAGCACATCCTGCTCGGCCTGGTGAAGGAAGGCAGCGGCGTGGGCGCCAACGTCCTCAAGAACCTGGGGATCGACCTCCGCAAGGTGCGCCTGGAGGTGGAGAAGCTGGTCAAGAGCGGCCCCGAGATGGTGACCATGGGCAAGCTCCCACAGACCCCCCGCGCCAAGAAGGTGATCGAGTACGCCATCGAGGAGGCGCGCAACCTCAACCACAACTACGTGGGCACCGAGCACCTGCTGCTGGGCCTGCTGCGCGAGCAGGACGGCGTGGCGGCGCAGGTGCTGCTGAACCTGGGCCTGAAGCTGGAGGAAGTCCGCGAGGAGGTCCTGAACCTGCTGGGCGCGGGCGGCGAGAGCGAGCAGGAGAACGCCCCGCAGGCCGCGGAGCAGCCCGGCCCCGAGGCGCCCGAGGCCACCCCCGGCACCCCCCGCCGCGGCAAGAGCAAGACCCCCGCGCTGGACAGCTTCGGCCGCGACCTGACCGAACTGGCCCGCAACGGCGAGCTGGACCCGGTGATCGGCCGCGCTCAGGAGATCGAGCGCCTGGTGCAGGTGCTCTGCCGCCGCACCAAGAACAACCCGGTGCTGCTGGGCGAGGCCGGCGTGGGCAAGACCGCCATCGTGGAGGGCCTGGCGCAGCAGATCGTGGGCCAGACCGTCCCCGACCTGCTGCACGACAAGCGCCTGGTGGTGCTGGACCTGGCCATGATGGTGGCCGGCACCAAGTACCGCGGCCAGTTCGAGGAGCGCATCAAGGCGGTGATGAACGAGGTGCGCCGCGCCAAGAACATCATCCTGTTCATCGACGAGCTGCACACCCTGGT
>CAZKHO010000097.1:0-9408 GCA_964552505.1 uncultured Bifidobacterium sp.
ACTTGTACTCCATGCGCTTGCACACCACGATGTAGTCGCTGCCCACGCGGCCGAAGAGGAAGAGGCCCGCGGCCACCTCGCTGTTGCCCAGCAGCGCCGCGCCGGCCATGGCGTTGTACCAGTTGCGGTTGCCACGAGTGAACGGCAGCACGGCCGTGAAGCGGTTCTCGGTGGCCCGTCGAAGCGTGATGCCGCTGCGGAACGCGAACGGCAGCCAGATCAGGCTGCAGACCTTCTGCCAGAACCAGTTTCGGGTGCTGAGACGGCTGATGAAGGCCTCGCAACGCTCGCCAAAGGTCCGCTTCCCCGGGTGGAGGGCAGGCATGGCTGGGCGGGCGTTCACCGAAGTCATGGGAGACCCCATGGTACGCGCCGCCGGGGGCGCGATTCCAGCGGCAATCCCGCGTGCGCCCGAGGTTTGCGGCGCACGGCCGTCCGCCCCGACTCCGCTACCTTCAGGCCATGAGCGAGCGTCGCCTGGCGGTGTGCAGCTGGAGTTTGCGGCCCACGGACCCCGCGCAACTGGTCCAGCGACTGCAGGCGGCGGGCATGCGCCGCGTGCAGCTGGCGCTCACGCCCGTGGTGGATGCGCCGGCCGTGTGGGGCGGCGTGGCGGAGGCCCTGCACCAGGCCGGCATCGCCGTGGAGAGCGGCATGCTGGCTCCGCGCGGCGAGGACTACGCCAGCATCCCGCGCATCCGCCAGACCGGCGGCCTGCGTCCGGACGACACCTGGGAGGAGAACGTGAAGCTGGCCATGGGTGTGGCGCGCGTGGCCGGGACGCTGGGCCTGCGGCTGGTCACCTTTCACGCGGGGTTCATCCCGCATGACGCGGGCGATCCGCTTCGGGCCCGAATGCTGGAGCGGCTGCGCACGGTGACCGATCTCTTCGCCGAGGAGGGCGTGGGCGTGGCGTTCGAGACCGGGCAGGAGTCGGCGCCGTGTCTGCTGGGGGCGCTGCAGGAGCTGGATCGGCCGCTGGCAGGCGTCAACTTCGATCCGGCCAACATGCTGCTCTACGGGGCGGGCGATCCGCTGGAGGGATTCCGCCTGCTGAAGCCCTGGGTGCGGCAGGTGCACGCCAAGGACGCCGTGGCCAGCGGCGTGCCGGACGCGTGGGGGCGGGAGACGCCCGTGGGCGCGGGCGCCGTGCCCTGGCCGGTGTTCATGAAGGAGGTGCGCTCGCTGCCGCCCTCGGTGGCGGTGGTGATCGAGCGCGAAGGTGGCGAGCGACGCGTGGAGGAAGTGGCGTCGGCGCGCGCCTTCCTGGAACCTATGCTGTAGTCCAGATCGCCATGCCCACCTACGTCTACGCCGTGATCAAGCCCGACGGGACCGACGGCGAGCCCTTCGAGGTCTTCCAGAAGATCACCGATCCGCCGCTGGAGAAGCACCCGGAGACGGGCGAGCCCGTGCGACGGCTGGTGGTGGCGCCGCAGGTGCAGACGCAGACCGACAAGGGCCGTTTCAGCAAGGGCAACCTGGAGCGCCTGGGCTTCACGCGCTACGAGCGCAAGGGCGACGGGCACTACGAGAAGACCGCGGGGCAGGGGCCGGACGCCATCTCGGCGGGCGACTGAGCGCATGGCGAACGCGGTCAAGCGCGTGACGGAACTGCGGGACCTGCTGGAGCGGGCCAACGTGGCCTACTACGTGGACGCGGCGCCGTTCATGGCCGACAGCGAATACGACGCGCTGCTGGAGGAACTGGCCCAGCTGGAGCGCACGCATCCGGAACTGGTCGACCCGACCAGCCCCACCGTGCGCGTGGGCGGCAAGCCGGTGGAGGGCTTCCAGAGCGTGGCGCACCGGATGCCCATGCAGTCGGTGGACAACACCTACTCCATCGAGGACTTCCGCGCGTGGTACCGCCGCTGCGCCGAGTCGCTGGGCGAGGCGCCGGCGGTGGTGGCCGACCCGAAGATCGATGGCGTGGCCATCTCCATCCGTTGGGAGCGCGGCACGCTGGTGCAGGCGGTGACGCGCGGCGACGGTGAGCGCGGTGACGACGTGACGAGCAACGTGCGGCCCATCCGGAGCGTGCCGCTGCGGCTGCGCGGCCGGGCGCCCGCAGTGCTTGAGGTGCGTGGCGAGATCTTCATGCCCAACGCCAGCTTCGAGGCGGTGAACGCGCGGCGCGAGACGCTGGGCGAGGCGCTGTTCGCCAACGCGCGCAACGCCACCGCGGGCACGCTGAAGACGCTGGATCCGGCGGTGGTGCGTGAACGCGGGCTGCGCTTCCTGATGCACGGCCTGGGTGAGACCAAGGGCATGTCGCAGGGCACCTACTGGGACCTGCTGCAGGCGTGCCGCGCGCTGGGCATCCCCGTGAGTCCGCGATCGGTGCGATGCGAGACGGAGGAGCAGGCGGTGCAGGCCATCGAGGGCTTCGCGGCGGATCGGCCCACGCTGGACTTTGCCGTGGACGGCATGGTGGTGAAGATCGACCGTCTGGACTTCCGCGAGCGCCTCGGCAGCACCAGCAAGGCGCCGCGCTGGGCCGTGGCGTTCAAGTATCCGGCCGAGCGCAAGCCCACCACGCTGGTGAAGGTGGAGTGGCAGGTGGGCAAGGGCGGCACGCTCACGCCGCGGGCCACCATGGAACCGGTCTTTGTGGGCGGCACCACGGTGCGCCACGCCACGCTGCACAACATCGAGGAGATCCGCCGCAAGGACATCCGTGTGGGCGACACGGTGGTGGTGGAAAAGGCCGGCGAGATCATTCCGCAGGTGGTGGAGGTGGTGCTGGAGAAGCGGCCGAAGGCGGCCAAGCCCGTCGAGCCGCCTGCCGCCTGCCCCGACTGCGGCGAGGCCACCGAGACCGAGGGCCCGAAGGTGTACTGCCGAAACGCGGCGTGCCCGGCGCAGTTCCGCGAGCGCGTGAAGTGGTTCGTGGGCCGCGACCAGATGGACATCGAGGGGCTGGGCGAGAAGATCGTGGACCAGCTCATCGACGCGGGTCTGGTGAAGCGCTACAGCGACCTGTTCACCCTGGATGCAGCGAAGCTGGCCGCGCTGGAGAGCGAGACCGTCAACCGCAAGGGCGAGACGGTGGTACGGCGGCTTGGCGAGAAGACCGCGGCGTCCATCGTGGCCAGCGCGGAGCAGGCGAAGAGGCGGGGGCTGGTGCGGGTGCTGGCGTCGCTGGGCCTTCGCCTCATCGGAGCGTCGGCCGCCAAGACGCTGGCGCGGGCGTTCCCTGACGCTCAGGCGCTGCTGGCCGCCAAGGCGGAGCAGTTCGAGGCGCTGGAGGACTTCGGCGAGAAGACCGCACAGAGTCTGGCGGACGACCTGGCGCGGCCGGATGTTCGGAAGATCTTCGCGGACCTGTCGAAGGCGGGGGTGGATCTGACCAGCCCCATCTTCCAGCAGTCGGGTGCGGCGTCGGACTCGCCCTTCGCCGGCAAGACCGTGGTGCTCACGGGCACGCTGGCGAGTTTCGACCGCAGCACGCTCACCGAACGGCTCGAGGCCCTTGGCGCCAAGGTGACCGGCAGCGTCTCGAAGAAGACGCATCTGGTGATCGCGGGCGCCGAGGCCGGCAGCAAGCTGGACAAGGCGCGCGAGCTGGGCATCGAGGTGTGGGACGAGGCGGCGCTGCTGCGAAACCTGCCCAAGGCCTGAGGGCATGGCCGCCGTGGCCCGCAAGACGCCATGGCCGTGCGGCGCGCGTGAAAAACGAGGCGGGCCCCGCCGTGTGACGGGGCCCGCGATGGAATCAGACGTGTGGGTGCGTCACTTGGCCGCGGGGGCGGTGGTGGCCGGCGCCGGGATCTCCACCACCTTGACGATCTCCACGGTCTCCAGCGGCACGTCGCCCATCATGCCCTTGCCGCCGCGGGAGTTGGCCATCTTCTGGCCCGTGGGCACGGCGCGGATCTGGTCCACCACCTGCATGCCGTCCACCACATGGCCGAACACCGCGTAGCCCGGGCGGCCCGGACGCGTGTCCAGCATCTTGTTGTCCACCACGTTGATGTAGAACTGCGCGGTGGCGCTGTTGGGGTCGCTGGTGCGCGCCATGGCGATGGTGCCGCGGGCGTTGGACAGTCCGTTGGTGCCCTCGTTCTTGATGGGCGCGTCGGTGGGCTTCTCCGTCATGGTCTTGTCGAAGCCGCCGCCCTGGATCATGAAGCTGCCGATGACGCGGTGGAACACCGTGCCGTCGTACTGGCCCTTCTTCACGTACTTGAGGAAGTTGTCCACGCTGACGGGCGCCTTGGCGCGATCCAGTTCGATGACGATGTCGCCCTTGCTGGTGGTCATGCGCACGTAGGCCTTGTCGGCCACGGCCGGCGCGGGGGTGACCTGGACGGTCTCCACGGAGAGCGGCGCGGCAGGCGCGGGCTTGGGAGCGTCCGTCGGCGGAGCCTTCGCCGGCGCGTCCTGCGCCGCGGCGGCGGGAGCGGGGGCGGGTGCGTCGACCTTGGGCGTTCCGCTGCAGGCGGCAAAGCTCACGGCGGCGGCGAGCAGGACGGGAATGGTTCGCTGGAACATGGTGGTGGGTCTCCTTCTGGAAAGCGCGGAATCGTACTCGACCGCGCGTGGATGAACCTGCGCGGCATCCCTACGATGACCACCCATGCTCTCGCGGGCGCTCGGCCAGATCTCCCACCTCTTCAGCGACGTGCGCTTCGGCATCTGGCTGCTGGCGATCCTGTTCGTGTACATGACCGTGGGCAGCGCGGGCGTGATCTATCCCACGCACCCCAACCTGCTGCATCCGGACGCCTGGACCCACGCGCAGCTGCGCCAGTGGCGACCCTTCGAGATGACCGAGTTCGAGTGGTTCCACTGGTGGCCGTTCGACCTGCTCCTGGCCCTGATCGCCGCCAACATGGCCTGGACCACGCTCCGGCGCATTCCGCTCCGCGCCGTGAACCTGGGCGTTTGGATGATCCACGCGGGCATCCTGACGCTGATCGCGGGCAGCGTGTGGTACTTCGGCACCAAGGTGGAGGGCGACGCACCCGTGGCTCGGCGTGCCATCGTGATGCGCGTGACCGCGGCGGACGGCGCGCAGGGCTCCGCCCGGCTGGTGGCCATGCCCGGTGCGGCCACCGAAGTGCGCGCCGGCCGTGAGGCATGGCAGGTGCAGGTGGCGCAGATCGATCCCGCGTGGGAGCTGCGCACGGGCGACGCGCAGGGCGAGCGCAGCTACAGCGTGATGCTGCTGGTGCAGGGGCCGGGGGACCGCTTCATGCGGCAGGTGATCGCGGGACGCCCCGACCTGGCGGAGGACCTGATCCTGACCGACGACCCCAGGCAGCCGCTGCAGCGGGCGAAGAAGTTGAAGGGCGCTCCAATCGTGCACGCCGCCTTCGAGGCCGTGGCGGAATACGAGTCGCAGGGGCACTTCTATCTGAAGAACGATCTCAACAAGAGCTGGGCGCTCTATGTGCGACGCCCCGGCGAGGAGCGCTGGGTGGAGCGTCCCATGGACGGGTTGCCGCTCTACAACGACTACGTGCCCGCCGAGGGGCTGGCGTTCGCCGCGGAGAGCGAGTCGCTTCCGGTGGATCCGCTGGATGTCCCCATTCCGCCCGTGGCGCCGGACGATCCGTTTCCGGGCGTGACCCTGAAGGCCACCGGCTACCTGCGATACGCCTTCGAACGCACGCGGCTGGCCAGGGGGCCGGTGGACGCGCCCGTGAATCCGGCGGCTCGCCTGACCATCGAGTCCGAAGGCGGGCCGGGGCGCCAGATGCAGTTGATGGCGTTCGAGGAAGGCCGCCAGCGCGACGAGAGCGATCTGGTCACCTTCCGATGGGCCGACACGCCGCAGGCGCTTGATGCCTTCGCGCGGCCGTCGCGGCTGGTGCTGTCGGCTGGCGGGGTGGCCACCGAGCTGGCCAGCGACGCGTGGGCCGCCGCCACCGAGGCGTTCACGCCGGTGGGGGCGCCGTCCGCGGGCGTGCAGGTGAAGCTGGTGGCGGTGCAGGAGGGACTGAAGCTCTCCGGCGGCCGCGTGAGCGTGGCCATCCTGGACGTGCGCACGCCGCGCGGAATCGTCCGGCGCTGGGTCTTCGATCGCCCGGGGCTGAACCGGGACATGAAGCCCGGCGAGAATCCGGATCCGAAGGCGCCTGCGCTGAATCTGGTTCCGGAACTGGAGTGCGCGTTCGTGTCGGGCATGGCGCAGACGCCGGTGACGCTGGTGGCCGGCCCCGACCCCGCGCAACTGACCCTGATCGACGCCGCCGAGGGCACGGTGCGCTCGCGTCCGGTGATCCCCGGGCAGCCGCTTCCGCTGGCCAAGGGCCTTTCGCTCACGGTGACGGAGTACCTGGCCCGCGCGGTGGTGGAGCGCCGGCCGTTCATCGTGCCGCCGGCGCAGCGCTTGAAGGACGCGCGCGAGCAGTTCGCCATGGCGCTGGTGCAGACGCCCGACGGCACCGCAAGCTGGCTCCGCTACCACGACTGCGTGTTCGACCGTCCCGAGCAGGCGATCCGGCGGCGTCTCTTCGAGCCCACCACGCTGCGGCTGGCGGACGGCACGCCGATGGAGGTGATGTTCTCGCGTCGCCGGCTGCCGTTGCCCTCGCCCATCGCACTGGAGCGCTTCGAGATCGCCGCGCATCAGGGCGGCTTCACCGGCGAGACCTCCACCATCCGCGACTACGTCAGCCTGCTGCGCTTCGGCGACGGCAAGGGCGGCTGGGGCGAGCCGCAGCGCGTGAGCGTGAACCAGCCTGTGGAGCATGGCGACCTCTGGTACTTCCAGGCCCAGTGGGATCCGCCCGACGAGGGCGCGGGCGACCTGCCGCCCAGCCTTGGACTGAACTACACGGTGCTGGGCGTGGGGTCGCGGCACGGCGTGGGACTGCAGCTGGCCGGCTGCATCGTGGCGGCGTTGGGCATGCTCTACGCCTTCTACGTGAAGCCGGTGCTCAAGCGGCGCGCGCTGCGCATGCAGAAGGCGGCGGCGCGGTCCGCGACGGGGGCGCTGGTCACGCTGGGCGCGTTGACGGCGCTGTGCCTGCCGGGCGTGGCGCGTGCCTCGGAGAGCGTGGCGCCGCCGGCGTCCATGCAGCAGGTGGACCTCTCCGCGCTGGAGGACGCGGCCGTCATGAGCGAGGGCCGCGTGAAGAGCCTGGGCAGCTTCGCGTTCGGCTGGATGCAGCAGATCAGCGGGCCGAAGCGGATCCGATCCGGCACGCCGCCCGTGGCGCAGTCGCCGCTGTTCACGCTGCTGGACCTGACGCTGCGCCCGGAGGCCTACGCCGACGCGGACGTGGTGCACGTGAAGAATCGCGAGGTGCGCGTGCGGCTGGAGCAGGCGCTGCTGGCGTCCGATCCTTCGCTGGCCGACCGCCTGCGTGGCTTCGAGTCGCACGGCCTGATCGCGCCGGCGCTGCTCTGGGATCCGGCCACGGCGGGCTGGCGCGCCGAGATCGCGCCGGTGATGCGGCAGATGGAGGGCGACCTGATACGCACCTCCAAGCAGGTGGACCAGATCCGCGGCGCCATCGGCATGATGCAGCCGCAGCAGGTGCGCGCGCGCCTTCGCATGCTGCCTGTGCCGCAGGCCGATCGACCGTGGCAGACGCTGGACGAGGCCACGGGCCCCGTGGCGGACCCATGGCTTCGGCTGCAGCGTGCGTGGGTGACGGGCGACGCCGCGGGCACGCAGGCGGCAGCCACGGAGCTGGCCGCGGCGCTGCGGGCGCACGGCGGCGACGCGCTCCCCAGCCAGGGGCGGCTGCACTGGGAGAGCTGGTACTTCCGCTCCAGCCAGATGACCTGGGTGTGGTTCGTGTACTTCGGCGCACTGGCGCTGCTGCTCCTGGGCTTCAGCTGGAGGTGGCCGCGCGCGCTGTCGCTTGGCCTCGCCGTGTTCGCGGCGGCGTTCCTGCTGCAGACCTTCGCCGTGGGACTGCGCTGGTACGTGAGCGACCGATGGCCCAACTCCAACATGTTCGAGGCGGTCACCACGGCCAGCTGGATGGGCGCCGCGCTGGCCGCGCTGGCCGAGGCGCTGTTCCGGCGGCTGCCGGTGCGCGGTCTGTTCGCGCTGGGCGCCAGCGCGGGCTGCATGCTGGCCTTGATGGCGTGCGCGCTGCTGCCCGCGCAGCTCAATCCGGCCATCGGCAACATGATGCCGGTGCTGAACGACGTGTGGCTCTACATCCACACCAACGTGATCATCTTCAGCTACGCGCTCATCTTCATGGCGGCGGTCACGGCGGCCATGTACCTGGTCTGGCGCTGGCGCGGCGGCGCCGCCGTGCATGCGCGCGTGGGCGGGGCGGCCGAGATGATGGCCCTGGCTTCCGGCGGGGCGGATCCGGCCGCGGCGCAGGGACGCGTGGGCGAGATTTTGGACGGCGTCACCATGACCCTGATGGAGCTCAGCTTCGTGCTGCTCTGGAGCGGCATCGCCATGGGCGCCATCTGGGCCGACCACAGCTGGGGCCGCCCGTGGGGTTGGGATCCGAAGGAGGTGTTCGCGCTGAACACCTTCGTGATCTTCGCGCTGCTGGTCCATGTCCGCTGGCGCAGCAAGGACAAGGGCCTGTGGACCGCGGTGCTGGCCGTGGTCGGTGCCGCGGTGATGCTGTTCAACTGGATCGTGATCAACTTCGTGATCACGGGACTGCACAGTTACGCGTGATCGCGCGGGGGCGAACGCCCCGGACCTCCGCGTGGCTCACTTGCCCGCGGGCTTGGCGTCCGGCTTGGCCTTCGAATCCGTCGCCTTCACCTGCTGCGGATACAGCAGCACGCGGTCGTGGCAGAGCAGCACCAGGTCGTCCCTGCCGTCGCCGGTCAGGTCGGTGACCAGGCCCATGCTGGGCTCGAACTCCTTGGGTTCGCCGCCGGAGAAGATCTTGGTCTCGAAGACCTTGAACGCCGTGCCGTAGCGCAGCTTGCCCGCCTGACTGAAGCTCAGGATCTCGGCCATCTGCTCGCCCGCGTCCAGCGCGGTCACGTCCAGGAAGCCGTCGCCGTTCACGTCGCCCACCACCAGCTCGTGCTCCACGCGGCGGGGCTCGTCGCTGCGCCACGAGGCCACCTCCGAGAGCTTCCAGCGGTCGCCCGAGAGGCGCAGCAGCGCGAAGCTGTCGTCGCCGATGGCCAGGATGCTGGGCTGATCGTCGCCGCCGAAGGTGCCCGCGAAGATCTGGTTGAACTTGAAGCCGGGCACCTCGATGGCCTCCACCTGCTTCCAGGAGCCCTTGTCGTCGTGGCCGAAGACCACCAGGCGGCCGTTCTCGCGGTCGCCGGCCACCACGCGGTCGCCCATCACGGCCACGCAGGTGAGCTTGGCGTCGCTGGCGTCGGCGTTGATCTGCTTCACCACCTGCCAGCCGGGGCTGGTGCCGGCGGGCGGCTTGGCGTCGTAGCGCAGGGCGCGCACGTAGTTGCGGTCGGCCACCAGCAGCTCGGCCTTGCCGTCGCCCAGCA
>CAZKHO010000098.1:0-9236 GCA_964552505.1 uncultured Bifidobacterium sp.
GCGCGCACGTAGTTGCGGTCGGCCACCAGCAGCTCGGCCTTGCCGTCGCCCAGCACGTCGAAGACCGCGGTGTTCCGCGCGTTGGCCGCCTGCACCAGGCCGAACTGGCCCATGTCCTTGCTCTCCAGCGTCTTCAGCTCGGGCTTGCCGTCCTTGTCCGGCATCTCGCGCACCATGATCATGGGCTTGTCCGGGGTGAAGACCAGCAGGTCGGTGTGGCCCTCGTGGTCCACGTCCACGCCCAGGATGGACTCGGGGCTCTTGCTCAGGCTGCCCAACGACACGGTGCGGTGGTTCTTGGGATCCATGGCCGCCTCGCCGGAGGCCGGGATCAGCGTGAGCGTGTAGTTGCGTCCGTCCTTGGTGACCACGGCCAGCGTGGGCGCGCCGTTGAACTCCACCATGTTCATGCAGGTGGGGGTGGCGCCCGAGGGCAGGGGCACGGGCTTGGGGAAGCCGATGCCGTCGGTGCCGGCCTCGCAGCGACCCAGCACGCCTTCCTTCTCGCTGAGCAGGAACACCTGCGCGGGCTTGCCGTCGCGCGCGGGCAGCGCAGCCAGCGCGTCCATCTCGGCCAGCGCGGGAAAGCGCTCCGGCGAGTCGAAGCCCTTGCCGGCCCGCTGTCGGTAGAGCATGACCGCGTTCTCGGCGGTGTTGGTGGCCAGCAGGTCCTTGCGGCCGTCGCCGTCCAGGTCCAGCACGGCGTAGCTGCGCTTGCGGTTCTGCGGATCCTTGAAGGCCCAGGTCTGCAGGCTGGCCTCGCGGTCGCCGGCGCCGGAGATGGGCGCCTTCTCCAGTCGGCTGAAGACCACGCGTCGGGAGGGCTTCTCGATCACCCCCAGCATCGCCTGCTTGGCGCCCGGCAGGTGCAGGCTCTCCGCCTCGCGCAGCGGCGGCATCTCGAAGCGCAACTGCGGGCCCGCCACCAGGCGGTCGCCTTCCAGGTTGGTCAGCCAGACGCGGATGGGGCTGGCGTCGTCGGGCACCACCGCGGCCAGGTCGGGCGTGCCGTTGCCGTCGAAGTCGTCCACCAGCGACGCCACGGCGTTGCCGGCGCCCACGTCGAACTCCGTGGGCGTGCCCAGCTGATCGCGTTCCAGCGGCCACACCATGATCTTGCCGCCCACGTTGCCGATGAGCTCGGGCTTGCCGTCGCCCAGCAGGTTGGCCACGTGCAGGTTGTCCCGACTGCCCACCAGACCCTTCACGGGCACCTTGCGGACCACCTCGAAGACGCCGGGCCTGGACTGGCGGACGAAGCCGATGGTGCCGGGCTGGCCCTCGTAGATCAGGTCCAGGCGCCCGTCGCCGTCGAAGTCGAACGGCACCACGGCCTGCACCTCGTTGGGCACGGAGATGGTCTCGCGACGGAAGCGCCAGAGCTCGGGCAGCTCGTTGGAGCCGGCCGCTGGTGCCTTCTCCTCGCCGGGCTTGGCGTCGGGTCGCTGGTAGTAGATCTCGACGCGGCTCTTGTGGTTGTTGACCGCCACCAGGTCCTTGCGGCCGTCGCCGTCCATGTCCGCGCTGGTGAGCGGCCCCGCCTTCGGATCGATCTTCTGCACCTCCAGCGGATCGAAGCCGAAGCTGCCGGCCAGGTTGCCGGACGGAGGTGCGAACGCGACGATCGAGGCGAGGATGAGGGCCGCTTCCATGGGGTCTCCGGTTCCGACGTGCTGCGAACGCCGATTCGTGGCGGCTATAGTAGCCGCGTGCAGATCCACAGCATTCCGACCGTGTGCCTTGCGGCACTGCTCGTCGCCTCCGGGACCGCCTTCGGCGACGTGGTGTCGCTCAAGAGCGGCAGCAAGGTGGACGGCGCGGTGCTCAAGCGCACCGACAAGCGGATCTGGATCGACATCGGGCCGGAAGTGCTGGCCTTCGACATGGAGGACGTGGCGGGGGTGGAGACCGCCGCGGCCCCGGTGGCCGCGCGCGCGGAGCAGGTGGACCTGTACCACACGGCCTCGGACCTGCCCACGCTCAGCCCCAAGGAGCATGCGCGCATCCTGGGTCCCGCGGTGGTGAAGGTGAGCACGCCTGGCGGTCTGGGCAGCGGCGTGATCATCGACAAGGAAGGCCACGCCATCACCAACGCCCACGTGGTGCAGGGCGAGCAGAAGCTGAAGGCCACCGTCTGGTTTCCGCAGCCCGACGGCACGCTGCAGCGCGTGGAGATCGACAAGGTGGAGCTGGTGGCGGTGAACAACCATCTGGACCTGGCGCTCCTGAAGATCCCGCACCCGGAAGGCAAGGACTTCACCTTCGCTCCGGTGCAGCGCGAGGAGAAGCTGGAGATCGGGCAGCCGGTGTTCGCCATCGGCAACCCGCTGGGCCTGGAGCGCACGCTCACGCAGGGCGTGATCAGCACCACGCAGCGCAGCTTCGACGGCCTGACCTACATCCAGACGGACACGCCCATCAATCCCGGCAACTCCGGCGGTCCGCTGTTCAACACCCGCGGAGAGGTCATCGGCATCACCAACATGGGCATCCGCGGCGGCGAGGCGCTGGGCTTCGCCATTCCCAGTCGCTACGTGAAGGACTTCATCCGCAATCGCGAGGCCTTCGCCTACGAGCGCAGCAACCCCAACTCGGGTCACAACTACCACGACGGCCCCGCGCGCACCGACTTCGGCACGCCCGGCGAGCTGCTGGACGGCAGCGCCGCCAAGTGAGCGGCCGCGCCACGGAGGATCGCAGCATGCATCGAATCGTTCCCGCACTGGCGGCCTGGGCCATGGCCTGCGCCGCCCTGGCCGCCGACGCCGTGGGCATCGAACGCCTGGCGCCTCGGGACAGCTGGATGGTGGCCGGCATGGACGACCTGAGCGCGGTGCGCGAGCGCTGGTCCCGCCTGGAGATGACCCGCTGGTGGGAGAGCGAAGGGGTGCAGAAGCTGGTGAAGGAGGAGCTGGAGCGCTCCCGCAGGCAGGCGCAGGAGCGGCTGCAGAAGCTGGGCGTGGCCGAGGACGCCTGGAGCGCGCCCCGAAGCGTGGGCGGTGCGCTGTACGCGGCACGCGACGAGAAGCTGGACAGCGACCAGGCCAACTTCCTGCTGCACGCCGAATGGGCCCAGGGCGCCGACGGCGTGGCCACGGTGTTCGAGGCGGTGATGGCGGAGTTCGAGAAGGAGAAGCCCGGGCGGGTCCGCGCGGTGGAGATCCGCGGGCACAAGGCCACGGCCATCTCGGTGAAGCCCGAGGAGCCCGCGCCGGAGATCGGCAGGGACGGTCGTCCGCGACGGCCGCGTCCGCGCCGAGGCGGCCTGTTCGGCGAGGGCGGCACCTTCCAGCACGTGGCCACCATCTGGTACGTGCGCGAGGGATCGCACTTCCTGCTGGGCAGCCGCGAGGAGGACCTCTCGGAGGCGCTGGGCGTGCTGGAGGGCCAGTCGCGCCCGTGCGTGCAGGACGATCCGGACTTCGCGGCCGCGCTGGAGCAGGTGGGGCATGGCGACGGCTGGGCGGTGCTGCTCACCGGTCCCATCCAGCGCGTGGCCGGTGCGGTGGGACCGCAGATGGCCTTCCTGCAGCCCATGCTCACCACGCTGTTCGGCGAGGTGCGCGCGTACGGGTTCTCCCTGGCCAGCGACGCGCCCGCGGCCCAGCTGGAACTGGTCAGCGGCATCCTGGTGAAGGGCGACCGGACGGGCGTGCTGGCGCTGCCCGAGCCCGCCGTGGCCGCCGCCGCGCCGCCCAAGTTCGCGCCGGCGGACGCCGCGGGGTACGGGCGTCTGCAGGTGCAGTTCCGCGACGTGATGAAGCTGGTGGAGACGGCCGTGAGCGGCATGCCGGAGGAGACGGCCGCCATGTTCGAGCCCGCGCTGCAGCAGTACGGCCCGGACCTGCGCAAGGCCTTCGACGCGCTGGGCCCCGAACTGCACGTGGTGAGCCGCTCGACGCGCAAGGGAGGCGACACGGAGGACCAGGGCATCTACGCCGTCACCTGCCGCGACGAGCACGCGGTGACCGGGCTGATGAACCTCTTCCTGCCCGAGGCGGGCTTCAAGCCGCGCGACTTCAACGGCAGCACCATCTTCACCGGCGACGACCAGGAAGCCAGCATGGGCTTCGGCGGCGGCATGTTCTACATGGGTTCCACGCCCATGGTGGAGCAGTGCCTGCGTGGCGGCGACGGTGGACTGGGCGAGACACCCGCGTGCCGCGCCGCGCTCTCCGCCGTGGGCACCGATCCCGTGCTGGGCTGGGGCTACACCGACCTGGTGGCGTCCATGGAGGCGCGTCGCGACGAGATGGTGGCGGCCGCGCGCAGGGCCGAGGGCCGCATGCTGCCCAAGGACCAGCGCGAGATCGCCGACCGCGTGGGCATCGACGTGCCGGACGGCGTGGTGGGGCGTCTGAAGGACGTGGACGCGCGGAGCCTGGGCGAAGGCTTCGGTCCTATGCAGTGGGACATGCGGTCCGTGAAGGACGGCCTGCTCACGCGCCTGCGGCTGCTTCGTCCCGCGAAGGCCGACTGAGGCTCCGCAGGAACGCCAGCAGAGCGGCCTCCGCGCGCGGCCAGTCGCCGGCGCAGGGTTCGTCGTGGCGGTCGCCGGGCAGCTCCAGCAGCGTGGACCGTGGCAGCGCGGTGGCCAGCGCCTCCGCGTCCTCCGCGGGCGCGATGCGGTCGTCCTTGCAGGTGAGGATCAGCACCGGCAGCTCCAGGCCGGCCACGTCCTGCTCCAGCGGCCGGTCCATGCAGCCCACCGCCCGAAGCATGGCCAGCGCCACCGGCATGAACGGGAACGCCGGCAGCCCTCGCAGGGCCAGGCGTCCCGGGATGGGGCTGCGAAGGTCGCGGTAGGGGCTCCACGCGATCACGCCGGCCACCGGCACGCCGGCCGCCAACGCCGCCTTGGCCGCACGCAGTCCCACGCCGGAGCCCAGCGAATGCCCCGCGATCACGATGGGCGCGCCGGGGTTCCGCGCCCAGATCTCGAGCAGCATGGCCAGCACCGCGTCGGGTTCGCGCACGCCCACCCAGCCGCGGCGAGCGGCGTGCTCGCCGTGCGCCGGAAGATCCGGCAGCCACGCCTGGTGCACGGCCGGCAGCAGCGGGCCCACGCGCGCCAGCGAGTCCCAGCGCGAACGTCCCCAGCCGTGCAGCATGAGCAGCACGGGCGCGCCCGCTGGCGCTTCGCCGCGGATGCGCCACGCGGGACACGGCACGCCGTCCACGCCCGGAAGGGAAAGTTCCTCGCCCTGCAGACCCGCCGCCTCCGGCGACGCCGGCCGCGCGGTGGCCAGCGCCCACGCGAAGCCCTTGCGTGGCGGATGCAGCGCGTCCCACGCGATGGCGAATCCGCCCCACAGGGCGAAGGCGGCCAGCGCCAGCAGCAGCAGCAGCGGAAGTCCGAGCCAGGCGGGCATGTCAGCCGGCCTTCGACTGCACCTGGGCCACGGCCGCCGCCGCGTGCTCGGCGGCTCGCCGCACCTGCGCGTCCACGGCGCTGCGAAGGTTCCGGGCGCGGTCTTGGTCGGACAGCGACGGAAGGTTCACGCGCACGTTCCACGCCGCGGCGTCGGCGGCCAGCGCGCAGAGGTTGGCGGCGATGGCAAGGTCGCTGCCCAGACGCGCGTTGGTGCGCGCGGGAAGATGCGTCAGCAGGGCGCATGCACGCTCCGCCAGGTCCACGATGGCCTGCGGCGCGTCGATCGCCTCCTGCAGCGCCGCCGGGAAGTGACCTTCGCGCACGGCGTCGCCCGCGGGGAGCTTCCAGAGCGCGGCCAGTCGCGCGTAGGCGGCGGCGTCGCGGTCGGCCAGCGAGAGCGCGGTGGCGCGCATGGCGTCCAGTTCGGCCAGCGCGGCGGCGTTGTCCGTCTCGTGCGCGGCCAGCGCGGGTCGGCCGAGGCTGTATCGCAGCACCATGGAGGCCAGCGCCGCGCCGTGCGCCAGCGTGACCGCCGCCACGGCGCCGCCGCCCGGGGAGGGCACCTTGTCGGCCAGCTTCGCCGCGAAGTCCGACAGCGTGGCGTCGGCGAAGCGGGCGCTCACGCGCGGAGCTCCGCGCCCAGCGACTGCTGCAGCCGTGCCGTGAGCGCGGCCACGATGGCGTCCACGTCCTCTCGGCGCAGCGTGCCGTCGGGGCGACGGAACACCAGCCGCAGCGTCACGCTCTTGCGGCCGGCGCCCACCTGCTTGCCGCGGTAGGCCGTCACGAACGAGAGCGACTCCAGATGCTGGGGCCCGGCCTCCCGCACCGTGGCCTCGATGCGGCTCCACGGCGTGCCTTCGGCCACCAGCACGCTCACGTCGCGCTCGGCGCCGGGGAAGGCGGGCAGCGAGGCGGCGGGCCGCTCCGGGGGGAAGCGGCGGAGCAGCGGAGCCAGCTCGATCTCGGCCACCGCGGCGGGGAGGTCCAGTCCCACCGCCGACGCGGCGGCGCCGGAGAGCACGCCGATGCGGCCGATCACGGCACCTTCCAGCTTCACCGTGGCGGCGGGATCCATGCCCGCGCCGGAGGTGCCGGCCTCCACCGTCACGGGCGACCCGGCCAGTTCGTGCGCCAGACGCTCGATCACGCCGCGCACGGTTCGGTAGCCCTCCGCGGCGTCCGGGGCGTCCATCGACAGGCCCAGCGCCTGCCACTCGCGGTGGTTTCCGTCCGAGCCCAGGTGGAACGCGCTGGCGATCTCGAAGAGGCGCACGCCTTCGCGCGCCCCGCGGTCGGCGTTGAGCGCTCGCGAGGCCACCGGGCCGGTGAGCGCCGCCGGACGGAGGCACGGCGTGCCGCCGGCGCGTTCGTCCTCCACGCGCAGCGCGTGGTGGCCCGCGGGCAGGAAGGCCGTGGCCAGGCGTTCGGTCACCAGCGCGTGGGTCACGCATTCCACGAAGCCCAGGCCGGCCAGCAGGTCCTTGGCCCGCTCCACGGCCATCATGCGCGTGTCCGGGCTGGCGGTGCGGATGCGGAGCGTGTCGGCCACCGGGATGCGGTCGGTGCCCAGCAGCCGGAGAACCTCCTCCACCAGGTCCACCTCGCGCTCGATGTCCATGCGCTGCGGCGGCACGGTGCATTCCAGCGCGTCGCCCTTCTTCACCGGCGCAAACCCCAGCGCGGCCAGCGCCTTGCTCATGTCGGCCTCGGAGAGCGGAATGCCCAGCAGCGCCTGGCAGCGGTCGGGTCGCATGCGCACGCGGCGCGGAGCGGGCAGGGGTGCGCCCGCCTCCAGCGTGCCGGAGGCCAGCTCGCCGCCGGCGGTCTCCAGGATGAGCGCGGCCAGGCGGTCGGCGGCGGCGTCGATGGCGGCCGGATGCACGCCGCGCTCGAAGCGCTTGCCGCTGTCGCTGAAGATCTGATGGCGACGGCTCATGTGCCGCACCAGCGTGGGGCTGAAGGTGGCCGCCTCCAGCAGGATGTCCACGGTGGCCTCGTCCACCGAGGTCTGGGCGCCGCCCTTCACGCCGGCCAGCGCCACCGGTCGTTCGGCGTCGGCGATGACCAGGTCGTCCGGCGAGAGACGGATGGCCTTGGCGTGTTCGCCCAGCGGCAGGAACGGCTCGCCGGCCGCGGCGCGGCGCACGCGGATCTGGGCGCCCTTCAGCTTGGACAGGTCGAAGACATGCGTGGGCTGGCCCATCTCCAGCAGCACGAAGTTGGTGCAGTCCACCAAGTTGTTGCGCGGCACCTGGCCCGCTTCGCGCAGCCGCTGCTGCATCCAGTCCGGGCTGGGGCCCACCTTCACGCCGCGGATGACGCGGGCGGTGTAGCGGGGGCAGCCGGCATGGTCGGCGTTGTGCACCGTGGCCAGCGTGGCGATGGCCGGACCCCTGGCGGCGGGTGCGGCGGCGGGGGCCTTCACGGTGCGGCCGGTGGCGGCGGCCAGCTCCCGCGCCAGCTCCAGATGGCACAGGCAGTCGCCGCGGTTGCTGGTGGTCTCGATCTCCTGCTGGATGCCGCCGTCCTCCAGCGTCTCGCGGCCGTCGAAGTTGAAGCCGGCGGCGGTGAGGGCGTTGGCCTGCTCCTCCGCGTCGGCGGGGCGGTCCAGATAGTCGTTGATCCAGCGGACGCTCGTGCGCATGTCGGCTGCAGCGTAGCGGCCGCGCGCGCGTGCGTGGTAGGCTCGGCGCCATGCTTCGGTGGGTCCTTGGATCGACGCTTCTGGCGCTGGCCGCCTGCGCCACGCCGCCCCCGGAGACGCTGGCCACCCCCAACGACTTCATCAGCGACGTGACGGTGCTGGCGGGCAAGGGTGCGCAGGACCGCGCCGAGCCCTGGATGCGTCAGGGCAAGATCATCCTGTTCAGCGACGGCACCGTGCTGGCGGATCTGGGCCCCAGCGTGAACGGACGCACGCGCCCGGGTCAGGCGCGGATGCTCTATCAGCGTCAGGTGCGCCAGATGTGGGACCTGGCGAAGCAGCTGGGCTTCGGAAGTCCGGAGCAGGCCAACTTCGCGGGCAACCCGGACGCGCTGGAGCCTGCGGACGGCGAGCTGCTCTACGTCCTGGCGTTCACGGCGGGGGGCGAGCGATGGACCTTCGTGCGCCGTTTCCCGGTGGCGGAGGGGCCGGATCCGGCCACCGGTCAGTGGGTGAAGGCCATGGCCGAAGCCGCGCTGCTTCGTGAGCGTCCGCAGGGCCAGACCACGCCGGTGCGGTACGACTTCGGTCCGGATCCGTACGCGTGGTTCAAGAAGCCAGGGGCGTGAGCGTGACTCCAGGATGCACGGGTGAGGTGGTGGTGAGGCGCGGGCGCGTGCGGCACGGGGTGTCCGCGGCGCTCCGGGCGCTGCTGCTGTGCGGCGTGGCGCTGGCCGTGGGCGCCTGCCGTTCCAAGCCGGGGCAGGTGGATCCGGACCGGGTGGTCGCGGACACCGGCGGCTACGCGCTGCGGCTGGTGGTGAAGCGTCCGAAGGAGCTGAAGTTCGAGCTGTACGAAGTGACCCGCAAGGGCCGCGCCGGCTTCTGTGGAGGCGAGGCGGCGCGCGACGAGCGTCAGCCCACCTTCATGACCGACCTGCCGCCCGACGCGGCGGAGAGCTTCCGTCAGGAACTGGCCAGGTGCCCGTGGACCGAGGCCAAGCCCGAGGACCGCGGCCCCGAGGGGACGGAGCCCGTCACGGTGGTCACGCTGGGACTTCCCAACGGCATCGATCGCAAGTTCACGCTGTTCGGACCGCAGCCGCAGGTGGACGTGTTCGTGCGACTGCTGGAGCCGGTGGTGCGGAAGCGGCACGATCCGTTTCTGGATCGTCTGCCGGAGGCCACGGAGCCGCCGAGGCCGAAGCCGGAGCC
>CAZKHO010000099.1:0-9174 GCA_964552505.1 uncultured Bifidobacterium sp.
GGCGCCGCGGCGGGAGCCGCCGCAGGTGCAGGCGCCGGAGCCGAAGGCTTGGCCTCCACCACCGGCGGGGCGGCCACGGGGGCCACCGGCGCGGGTGCCACCGCCACGGGCTTGGGTTCCTCCGCGGGCGGCTTCTTGGCCACGCCACGACGGGCCTTCTTGGGCGCTTCGGCTTCCGTGGCGTCGGCGGCCGACGCCTTCGCCTTGGGCTCGGCGGGCGGAGCCTCGGTGGCCACGGCGGCGCCACCCGCACCCGCGAACCACTCGCGGATGGTGGCGGCCAGGCCGGCCGACACGGTCGACTGCGGCTGCTTGACGTCGTCGAGCCCCTCGGACGTGCAGCGTGCGATGATGTCCTTGGACTGGATGCCCAGTTCCTTGGCCAGCTGCGAGACTCGGACTTTCGTGATCTTGCTCACGGATGCTCCTGCGTTGCCGCTTCAGTTGCCGTTCCGAACACCGACCGGGCGTCAGCCCTGCGAACCGCCTCCCAGAATGTCGTCCGCCGCGGCCTCCGAGGCCTCGTCGGTCTGCGAA
The DNA here is from genome assembly GCA_964552505.1 of uncultured Bifidobacterium sp. Taxonomy (GTDB): domain Bacteria; phylum Planctomycetota; class Phycisphaerae; order Phycisphaerales; family SM1A02; genus SYAC01. The sequence goes on from CAZKHO010000099.1 coordinate 538, forward strand.
GCCGCGCCGCCGCCCAGGAGCACGTCCGCCGCGCTGCCCTGCTCGGCCGCCAGGCGCTCCGCCTCCTCGCGGTCCTTCGCCTGCTGCTCCGCCACCACCTTGGCCTTCTCGCTGCACGCCTGCACGATCGCGTCGGCGATCTCCGGCGTGGCCTGCAGCTCGCTCTCCAGCATCTCGGGGCCCACTTCCTCCACGTCGAAGACGCTGATGAGGCCCAGCGCGCCCATCTTGTCCAGCATCTCGTCGGTGACGCCGGGGACGGGACGCACGGTCTCGGCCAGCGTGTCCAGACCCTTGCTGAACTCGTCGGGGGTGAGGATGTCCACGTCCCAGCCGGTCAGGCGCGCCGCCAGCCGCACGTTCTGGCCTCGGCGACCGATGGCCAGGCTCAGCTGGTCGTCGCGCACGATGATGGTGGCGCGGCCCAGCTCGAAGCACAGGCTCACCTCCTCCACCTCGGCCGGCTTGAGCGCGTTGGCGATGAGCACCTGGCTGGACTCGTTCCAGCGCACGATGTCGATCTTCTCGCCGCCCAGTTCGTCCACGATGTTCCGGATGCGGCTGCCGCGCACGCCCACGCACGCGCCCACGGCGTCCACCTTGCTGTCCACGCTGCTCACCGCCAGCTTGGTGCGGAAGCCCGGCTCGCGGCTCATGGCCTTGATCTCGATCACGCGGTCGGCCACCTCGGGCACCTCGGCCTCGAACAGGCGGCGGATGAAGTCGGGGTGGGCGCGGCTCAGCACGATCTTGACCTGATGACCCGCGTCGCGCACGTCCAGGATGAGGCAGCGCACGCGGTCGCCGGGCTGGAACTGCTCGCCCGGGATCTGCTCGCTGCGGGGCATGAAGCCCTCGGCGCGGTCGACCTGCACCACGAGCGCGCCACCTTCGTAGCGCTGCGCCGTGCCGGTGACCAGCTCGCCCTGGCGCTTCACGAACTCCTCGAGCAGGCTGTTGCGCTCCTCCTCGCGGAACTTCTGGATCATGACCTGCTTGGCGGTCTGCGCGGGAATGCGGCCCATGCTGGCCAGCGAGACGTCCTGCTGCGTGCCGTCCGGCAGGTTGCGCCAGATGCGCAGCGCGCCGCTCAGGCGGTCCATCTGGCACCCGAACTCCTCCAGATCGATGCTGTTGAAGTGCTTGCGGGCCGCGCTGATCATGGCCTGCTCGAGATCGGTGATGAGGATCTCGCGGTCGATGTTGCGGTCGCGGGCGATGCTGTCGAGGATTCGGAGAGTCTCGCTGTTCATGGTGTGCCTGCCTTCAGTGGCCTTTGGATGGTGGGATGTTGGAATGTCAGTGAGCTGCAAAACGAGCGCGGGTCACGCCGGGCACCGTGCCCTGCGTGACCCGTCCGAAGGCGCCACCCTGCGGTGACGCCCAGACGCCTCTGGGCGGCCGCCTACAACGCGGCCCCCTGAGGGCGGTTCTCGAGCGCCGTCGGGCATCCGACGGCCTTTCCAGCCACGACCTGGACGCGGGCGCGCGTCATCGGACGAGGGAGCTGGACGAAGCGATGTTCATGGTCTGAAGCATGCGGTTCGATCGAGAAGCGGACGGTTCGGTCGCACAACGGACCGAGGGGCGAAGGCTAGCCGTTTTTGCCGATTTTTTCAAGTCACGGCGGTTTCGAGGCCCGCGTGGCCTCCATTGCTACGCTCGCCGCATGCGATTGGGGCCCCGTCTGGCGTGGTTGGGCGTGCTGGTCGCCGCGGCCTGGACCGTGGCGGCGGTGGCGCAGCTGCCGGGACGGGCTCCGGGCTCGTTCGGGGCTCCTCGCCCCCGGGCCGCCGCCGCGCCGCCCTCCGAGAGCGCCGACACGGTGCAGGCCGCGCTGGTGTCGGCCGCCGAAAGCGTGGCACCGGGCGCCGACATCCCCGTGGCCATCCAGCTCTCCATCCGCCCGGGCTGGCACCTCTGGGTGAACGAGACGCAGGCACGCGCGGTTCCGGGCACCGCCGTCTTCGAGACCGCCGTCTTCACCACGCTCTCCATCAGCCCCGTCGACGGCGCGCTTCGACTGTCGGGCGTGCAGTGGCCGGAGCCGCACACCACCCGGGCCGACATCGGCGACGGACTGCAGTCCTACGCGGTGTACGAGGGTTCGGTGACCATCTTCGCGCGGCTGGCCGCGGCGTCCGGGGCTTCCGGCGACGCCAAGGCCACGCTCTCGCTGAGCCTGCAGGCCTGCAACGAGAGCACCTGTCTGGCGCCGTCCGACCTGACGCTGCCCGTGGTGTTGCGCGTGCAGCCCGGCGCGTCGGCCGTGACGCCGGGCCCCGCGTTCGAAGGGATGGATCCCGCGCGGTTCGTGTCCGCGGCCTCCGCCCAGCCGCAGCGTGACCAGGACGGCAGCATCCGCTTCGACTTCTTCGGTGCCGCCTTCAGCGTGGATCCTCGCGGAGCCGGGCTGGCGCTGGTGCTGCTGGTGGCCTTCCTGGGCGGCGGACTGCTCAACTTCACGCCGTGCGTGCTGCCCGTGATCCCGCTCAAGATCATGGCGCTCAGCGCCGCCGCGGGCGACCGTCGACGCTGCCTGCGCCTGGGCGCGGTGATGAGCGCGGGCGTGGTGGCGTTCTGGCTGGCGCTGGGTCTGCTGGTGGGCGGGGTGAGCGGCTTCACGGCCGCCAACCAGCTGTTCCAGTATCCGGCGTTCACCATCGCGCTGGGCCTGTTCATCGCGGTGATGGCCGTGGGCATGGCCGGCTTCTTCAGCGTGAACCTGCCGCAGTGGCTGCTCACCGTGGAGGCCAGCCACGAGACCCTGGGCGGCAGCTTCGTGATGGGCGTGATGACCGCGGTGTTGAGCACGCCCTGCACGGCGCCGCTCATGGGCGCGGCGGCGGGCTGGGCGGCCAGCAGCGGCAGTCTTCCCACCGTGCTGGGCGTCTTCGCCACCATCGGCGCGGGCATGGCGGCCCCCTACCTGGCGCTCAGCGCGTTCCCCGACTTTGCGCGCCGCATGCCGCGCACCGGGCCGGCCAGCGAAGTGGTGAAGCAGGTGATGGGCCTGCTGCTGCTGGCGGCCGCGGCGTTCTTCGTGGGGGCGGGCGTGAACGGACTGCGGGCGGCGCCCGGCCCCGAGCACTGGTGGGTGGTGGGTGCGGTGGGCGCCGCCGCGGGCCTGTGGCTGGCGTGGCGGACGCTGGCGCTCACGCGCCGCGCGACCATGCGGGCGCTGTTCGTGTCCGTGGGCCTGACGATCGCCGTGGTGAGCGTGGGCGTCACGCGCGCGCTGGGCATGCCATCCGCCGGCTGGACGCCCTACACCGCCGCGGCGCTGGAGCAGGCCAAGGCGGCGCGCAAGGTGGTGGTGCTGGACTTCACCGCGGAGTGGTGTCTCAACTGCAAGGCGCTGGAGAGCGCGGTGCTGCATCGGCCGGAGGTGGCTGCGGCGCTGGCGCAGCCGGGCGTGGCCGCCATCAAGGTGGACATCACCAGCCGCCAGAGCGACGGCTGGAACCTGCTGCACGTCTACGACCGCGTGAGCATTCCCCTGCTGGTGGTGCAGTCGGCGGACGGCGCGGTGACGCTCAAGAGCGACGCCTACACGCCGGAGCAGGTGCTCACGGCGCTGGAGCAGGCGAAGACGAAGTGACGCCGGCCAGCGCCTCGGCCTCGGCGCGGTCGCGCGGCGCCAGACGCGCCAGCGGATCCAGACCGAACGAGTCGTCGGCGGTCACGGCCAGCCGCGCGTAGGTGGCGGCGTCCGGCCGTTGCAGGGCCTGCGCCATGCGTGCCGCGCGAAGCCATGCGCTGGCGGCGCGCAGGTCGAAGGCGGTGACGGCCAGCGCACGCTGCAGCGCCGCCGCCCGGTCTTCCCGTGACTGCGAACCCAGCGCACGCACTTCCCACGCCAGCGCCGCGGCGTGAAGCGCGTCCAGCCTGGAGGCGAACACGCGTCCCGGGCCGTGGGTCGCCGCGTCGTCCGCGTCCTCCGCGGCGCGCGCCAGGTCGGCCCGCCCGGCGGGCGATCCCACGCCGCTGATGGCGGCCGCGCGAAGCCACTGGTCGCTGGACAGCAGGCGGCTGTACGGACGCAGCGCCTCGGCCGCGTTTCGGCGCGCCTGTGCCGGGGCCACGCCGGACGTGGCGGCGGTCTCCCGCACCAACCGCGTGGCCGCCGCCTCCAGCGCGTCCTCCGTGCGCTGGGCCGCGGCCGCGCCCAGCGCGCACGCCACGGCCACCAGCAAGGCCGCACATCCCGCCACGGCGCGCGGGAGGCGTCGCGGCGGTGCGCTCATCTCGGCGGACTGCGGATCCAGCGCGTGCGGCGGCACGGCGGCGCCCAGCACCACCAGCAGCCACGCGGCGGAGCCAGGATTCCACAGCGTCATCTCCACCTGCGCATGACAGAGCGCCACCAGCGCGGCGGGGAACAGCAGGTGCGCGCCGCAGCTGCGCGCGCTCCACAGCCGCGGCAGCAGCGTGACCGCCGCCGCACCCCACGCCGCGCCGCCCACCAGTCGCGCCAACAGACCCGCCTCGTCCAGCGTGTGCCACTCCGCGGCCAGCGAGGCCAGCATGGCGAACGCCACCGCGCCCAGCGTGATGCGCTGCGCCCAGCCGTCGCGCGCCGGAGGTGCCGGCAGCGGCGTGGGCTCCAGCGCAGCGCCGCGAGCCGCCCACACCAGCACGGCCAGCGCCGCCGCGATCCACACCAGACCGCCCACGCCCAGCTGCGCCACCCAGTCGACGAAGGCGGCGTGCGCGCTCTGCACGATCTCCACCGCGTCCGGTGGACGCAGTCGCGCGCTGGCGTCGCGGAATCCCTCGGGGCCGGTGCCCATCCACGGCCGCTCCAGCCAGGCCTTCCACGCCGTCTGGTGGTAGTGCCAGCGGAACAGCAGGCTTCGCTCGCCCGGCATGGCGCCGGCAAACACCACCGAACGCAGCCACGGCGCCAGCGCCGACAGCGCCACCGCACCCACGGACGCCGCCGCCAGCGACGCCGGCCGCGGCCGCATCCATCGAAGCGCCGCCACCGCGGCGAACCCGATCGCCAGCGCCACCACGGCACCCTTGCTGCCGTTGGCCAGCACGGCGGCCGCGCACGCCGCCGCCAGCACGCCCCAGGACATCCCGTCCCGGCCGCGTTCGCGCGGCACGCCGGCCAGCGCCACCGCGGCCACCGCCAGCACGCCCGCGAAGATGTTGGCCAGCCCGAACCAGCCGGTCATCTCGCGCTGCTCCAGCCGCCGCGCATAGCCCAGCGCCTGCGGCCCCTGCGGGTCCCAGCCACGTTCCCGGAAGAAGGCCTGATCATGACCCTGGGTGTGGAAGTACTCCACGGTGCTGGGGTGCTCGCGGAACCACTGCCACGCACCGCGCGCCAGCCACAGCGCGCACACCGCCAGCAGCGTGGCCACCAGCGCGCTCCAGGCCAGCCGGGCCTGCTGCCGCGGATTGCGCGCCACCGCCACCGCCGCCGCGCACGCGGTCCACGCGCCGATCCAGTCCCAGCCCCGCCATCCCAGCGCACCCAGGTTGGACTCGCTGCCCAGCCGGAGCACCGTCACCGCCAGCGCGCCGGCCGCCAGCAGCGCCGCGGCGCGTCCGGCGAAGGCCAGCAGCATCAGCCCCGACACCACCGCCATGGCCGCGTCGATGCGGAGGCTTCCCGCAGGCCCCAGGCCGGCGAAGCGGCCCGGATCGGAGACGGGATCCACGTCGAACCACGGCTGATCGGTGAACGCCACCAGCGCACGCAGGCACACCAGCGCGCCCAGCGCCGCACCCAGCAGCGCGGGCCAATGGCGGCGCAGCCACGGTTCCTGCGGCGTGCGCCGTTCCACGCTCATCGACGAAGCACCCCTTCCGCCGCGGCCAGCACGCCCAGCGCCAGGAGCGCCTGCACCCCCACCAGCGCGGCCTGCCACGGCGCCAACGATCCCAGCCCCACGCCACCGATCCCAACCACCGCCGCCAGCGCCCAGATCAGCGCCACCGCTGCGCGCGGCGAGAAACCGCGCGCCACCAGCCGATGCGAGAGATGCCGCTGGTCTCCCACGAAGGGATTGCGCCCCTCGCGGATGCGGATCCAGCTGGTGGCCAGCAGGTCGTAGATGGGAATGGCCAGGATCAGCAACGGGGCCAGCACGCCGTACCAGTGGCCCCCCAGCGCGTAGGCGGGATCCGAGGGATCCACGTACACGCCACGCACCGCCAGCGCGGCCAGCAGCAGCCCCAGCGGCTGGCTGCCGCCGTCGCCCATGAACACGCGCGCGCCGCCTCGAGGCAGGTAGTTGAACACCAGGAAGCCCAGCAGCGCGCCGGCCAGCAGGGCGAACTGCGCCGCCACGAACCACTGCCGCACCAGCTGCAGCGCGCAGGCGAAGAGCAGGCACGCCACCACGCCCACGCCCGCGGACAGTCCGTCCATGTTGTCCAGGTAGTTCATCGCGTTGATCAGCAGCAGGATCCACGCGGCTCCAAGCGCCACGCTGACCGCGTGACCCGCCGGCCCGTGCGCATCCAGCAGGGTCAATGGCCGGAGGTCCGCCAGCCACGCCAGCGCCAGCGCGGGCACCGCCTGGGTGAGCAGCTTGGGAAGCGCGCCCATGGCGCGGCGGTCGTCCATGCATCCGGTCACGTGCAGCCACCCCGCCGCCGCCAGGATGGCCCAGTGCGTGCCCAGTCCCGCCGCCACGCGCTCCTGCCAAGGCCCGCCCCCAGGCAGCGCATGCGGCCACCACTGCAGCGCCACCAGCGCCGCGGCCATGGGCAGCATCCAGGCCGCCATCAGTCCCATGCCGCCCGTGTTGGGAACCGCCCGCAGCACCTTGGCGTGACCCTCGGCGCCCGGCGAATCCAGGGCGCCACGCCGCAAGCCCCACCGCATCGCCAGCCAGGTGCAGGGCACCGAGAGCGCGAAGCCGACCGCCATCAGGGTGGGCGCAAGCCACGGCATGCCTCTAATCTAGGGTTTCCCACGCATGAAGCGCATCACCGTCTACTGCAGCAGCAGCACCAGCCTGGATCCCAAGTTCTTCGACGCCGCCACGCGCCTGGGCCAGGCCATGGCCACCCGCGGCATCGAGCTGGTCTACGGCGGCGGCGGCATCGGCCTCATGGGCCAGCTGGCCCGCACCATCAAGAAGTCCGGTGGCCGCGTGCACGGCATCATCACCAAGCGTCTGCTGGCGCTGGAGCAGGGTTACGACGGCTGTGACGAGCTGGTGGTGGTGGACACCATGAGCGAGCGCAAGCGACTCATGGCGCAGCACGGCGAGGCGTTCATCGCCCTGCCAGGCGGACTGGGCACCTTCGAGGAGTTCTTCGAGGTGCTGGTGCAGCGCCAGGTGGGCGAGCACCGCAAGCCCATCGGCCTGGTGAACCTGGGCGGCTACTACGACCCGCTCATCACGCTCATCGACCACGGCATCGAGCACCGCTTCATCAAGCCCGCCGTGCACGACCTTCTGCACGTGCACGAGAAGCCCGACGACGTGCTGGACGGCGTGCTGAAGGCCACGCCCTTCGACATCGATCCCGACCGCTTCCTTCCCATGGGCAAGGGATGAACGGGACGCCGCTGGGCCTGATCGCGGGCAGCGGCGAACTGCCCATCCTGGTGGCCAGAGGCGCGCGCGCCGCGGGCCGCTCGGTGATCTGCGTGGGCATCCACGGGGCCTTCGATCCGCGCCTGCCGGCGCTCTGCGACCGATTCGACAGCGCGGGGCTGGTGCAGATCGGCCGCTGGGTGCGCCTGCTGCGGCGCGGCGGAGCGCGCCAGGCGATCATGGTGGGCGGCGTGCGCAAGACCCGCATGCACGACCGGTGGAAGCTGTTCCGGCAGGTGCCCGACCTTCGCGCCGCGTGGCTGTGGTACCGTCGCCTCCGTCACGACCGCCGGAACCACGCGGTGCTTGCCGCGGTGGCCGACGAGCTGGCCAAGTGCGGCGTGCCCCTGATGGACTCCACCACCTTCATCACCGATCATCTGGCCGGCGCCGGCGTCATGGGTCGCGTGCAGCCGGACGCCGGCAGCCTGGCGGACGTGGACTTCGCCTGGCCGCTGCTGCTGCAGGCGGTGGAACTGGACATCGGCCAGTCCATGGCCGTGCGCGACCGAGACGTGATCGCGGTGGAAGCCATCGAGGGCACCGACGCCATGATCGACCGAGCGGGCACGCTGTGTCGCGCCCGCGGGTGGACGCTCCTGAAGACCGCCAAGACGGCGCACGACCGGCGGGCGGACGTGCCCACCGTCGGCGTGGCCACGGTGGAACGCGTGGCGGCCGCCGGCTGCCGTTGCATCGCGCTGGGCGCGGGACGCGTGATCCTGGTCGATCGCCCGGCCGTGCTGGCGGCAGCCGATCGGTTGGGCGTGGCCATCCTGGGCCGCTGAGCCTGTTTCACAATCTGCAAAAGTGAAAACCTGATCGGTTTTCACTTCCATTTGTTTGCAAACACGACACTTCGCAATAGGTTGATTCGAGCGGGTTTCCCAACCGCTTCCCTTCCTTTTTCCCATTTCCCTTTCCCAGGAGTCACGAACATGAAGCTCTCCCTCGCCGCCACCGCGGCCGCGGCTGTCTGCGCGTCCAGCCAGGCTGCGCTGATCTACTCGACCAATTTCGACACCTACTCCAGCGCCGCACTGAGCGGGCAGACCGCGTGGGTCGGCACCGG
>CAZKHO010000100.1:0-9093 GCA_964552505.1 uncultured Bifidobacterium sp.
AGAACGTGCTGGCCAAGTGCTACGGCGGCGACGTGAGCCGCAAGCGCAAGCTGCTGGAGAAGCAGAAGGAAGGCAAGAAGCGGATGAAGACCGTGGGCATGGTCACCATCCCGCAGGAGGCCTTCATGGCCATCCTGGACCAGGGCGACTGAGCCCTCCGGATCGCCCGGACCGGCACCTTCGGCGGCCCTGCACGACCGGCTCTAGACTGGTCGGATGCCAAACGCACCCCGACTCCTTGCCTCGGCCGCCATCGTGGCCGGCATGTTCCTGGCCGCCCATCTCGCCTCCCCGCGCGTCGCCGACGCGCGCGCCGTGCCGGCCACCGACCTTGGTCCGGCGCAGGCCGTGCTGCTGGAGGGCAAGGACGGCCCCATGAAGCTGGTCAACAGCGGCGGCCGCCCGGCCTGGGGCGACGAGCCCACCTCCAAGGCGTGGAGCGTGGGCTCCGTGAACGTGGACAAGGTTCTGAAGAAGCTGCTGACCAACAAGAGCTACACCGACGAGCTCACCCGCTTCCGCGAGGAGGCCGACAAGCAGGCCGCCGAGTTCCAGAAGGAGATGGAGGCGCTCAAGGCCGAATACGGCAACAAGGCCAAGGACGACCCGGACATGCCCAAGGGCCAGGCCGCGTTCCAGGCGCTGGTGGAGCGCTACCAGAAGTGGAACGGCGGGATCCAGGCCGCGCAGGGCAAGCTGCTGGCCGACCAGGTGGAGAAGGCCTACCGCGAGATGACCAACGCGGTGGACACCATCTGCGAGCGCCGGCACATCGACCTGGTGTACCGCTGCATTCCCACCGCGCAGCCCTTCGAGTCCGGCGACCTGGGCGCCGCCATGATCCAGGTGCAGGCCCGAACCTTCCTGCGCGCGCCGGAGTCCATCGACCTGACGGCGGACGTGATGAAGGAACTGAACCTCTCGGCCGACTGACCCGCGTCAGCGGCCGGTCTCGCGGAGGCGGCGCTCCACGGCACCCGAGAGGTGCCCGACGAGCGCCGCCTTCGTCGTCTCCATGCTGGGCGCGCGCGCGCCCAGCTCCTGGGCCAGACTGGTCACCGGGCGACCCACCAGCCCGCACGGCACGATCAGTCCGAACTGCGTCAGGTCCGGGCACACGTTGAGGGCTAGCCCATGCAGCGTGGCCCATCGGCTGACCCGCACACCGAATGCGCAGATCTTGCGCACCGGCGCCCCCTGGCCCACCCAGACGCCGGTGGCCGTCTCGTCCCGCAGGCCCTCCACGCCGAAGTCCGCCAGCGTGTCGATCACCGCCTGCTCCAGGAAGCGCATGTAGCCGTGGATCCGAAGGTCCAGACGGTGCAGGTCCAGGATGGGATACGCCACCAGCTGACCGGGTCCGTGCCAGGTCACGTCGCCGCCGCGGTCGGTCTCCACCTTCTGCACGCCCAGGCTGGCCAGACGCGCGTCGTCGGCGATCACATGCCGCTCCGCGCCGGGCCGGCGACTCACCGTGATCACCGGCGGATGGTGCTCCACCAGCAGCAGCGGCATGGGAGGCCGCGCGTCGCGTCGCTCCACCAGGTCGGCGTGCGCCTGGCGCTGGCGCTCCAGCGCCCGCGCGTAGTCCATCCGACCCAGGTCATGCACCTCCAGGGCGCCCATGCCCGCAGCGTAAGGGGCGACGGCCCGCGCGGTGCCCCCTACAATCGCCTTCCCATGGCTCGCATCCACCCCACGGCCGTCGTCCTGGGCGAGGTCACAGTGGCCCCCGACGCGGAGATCGGCCCCTTCTGCGTGATCGAAGGCTGCCCCGGACCCGTCACCATCGGCTCGGGGACGCGCCTGCTGCACCGCGTGACCGTCCAGGGCCCCTGCACCATCGGCGAACGGAACACGCTCTACCCCGGGGCCACCGTGGGCCTGCCGCCGCAGGATCTGGGATTCAACCCCTCGGAAGCGGGACCCGGCGTGGTGGTGGGTCACGACAACGTCTTCCGCGAGGGCGTGACCATCCACCGTGGCAAGACGCAGAGCCCCACCCGCATCGGCAGCCACAACTACTTCATGGTGAATTCGCACGCCGGCCACGACTGCGTGATCGGTGATCGAAACATCTTCGCCAACGGAGTGCTGCTGGCCGGGCACGTGGAGGTGGCGGATCGCGTGATCATGGGCGGCAACGCCACGGTGCACCAGTTCTGCCGCGTGGGCCGTGGCGCCATGGTGGGCGGCCTGACCGGCTTCAGCCTGGACCTGCCCCCCTTCTTCATGACCACGGGCATCAACATCGCCGGCAGCCTGAACATGATCGGCATGCGCCGCAGCGGCATGCCCCGCAGCGACATCGACGCGGTGCGTTGGGTCTACAGGACGCTGCAGCGGAGCCGCCTGCCCATGAAGGCGCGACTGGCGGAGCTGAAGACGCGCGCCGGCGAGCCCATCGTGGACGAGTACATCGCGTTCCTGGAGAGCGCCAAGCGCGGCATCGTGCCCGCCGAGGGCACCGTGATGCGCGGCACCGCCTCGCAGACGGACTGACGGCATGCGCCTCCGCCTGCGCGTGCTGGCCAGCGGAAGCTCGGGCAACGCCGCGCTGGTGACCGCCCTGGACGGCGGCCGCCGCCACGACCTGCTGCTGGATCTGGGGCTGTCGCCGCGCCGGCTGGGCGGACTCCTGCGGGCGGAAGGCACGGACCTGGAGAGCCTGTCCGCCGTGCTGCTGACGCACGGAGACGTGGATCACCTGCACACGGGGTGGGCCCGCGCCTGGCCCTCGCTGATGGCGCCGCCCATGGTGCTGCGTCCCGCGCACGGGCATGTCCCCGCCCGCGCCGGCCTGCCGCACGCACCCACCCGCTGGATCCACGACCAGCTGGAACTGGGGCCGTTCTCGCTGCGGGCCCTGGCCCTGCCGCACGACGCCGAGGGCAGCACGGCGTTCCGGATCGACTTCGGCGGCGCGTCGATCGGCTGGGTCACGGATCTGGGGCGGGTGGTGGACGGCCTTGCCGCGTTCCTGGCCGGCGTGCAGGCGCTGGGACTGGAGAGCAACTACGACCCGGACATGCAGCGTGCCAGCCCGCGCCCGGAGCACCTCAAGCGACGCATCATGGACGGCTCCGGCCACCTCTCCAACATGCAGGCGCTGCAGCTGGTCCGCGACCTGGACGCCCTGAACGCCTGTCCCACGCACGTGACCCTGCTGCACCTGAGCGAACAGTGCAATCATCCGGACCTGGTGCGCGAGCTCTGGCATCGACAGGCCCCCGCCCTGGCGCCGCGCATGCGCGTGGCGCCCCGACGCGAACCGGCGGAGCCGGTGGAGATCCACGCCGGCCGCGCCGTCACGGCGTGAGCGGCCTTCGCGCGCCGAGCAGCCCGCGCCCCGCGGAGACGCGCAAAAGCCCGCATCCGGTGGTCTCGTCGCGCGGCTAGGCTCGCCGCTCCGTGAGCGACTTCATCGGACACAAGTGCGGCGTGGCGCTGGTGCGGCTGAAGAAGCCGCTGGAAGCGCTGCGCGAGCGCCGCGGCGACCTGCTGTGGGGCCTGCGCCGCCTCTACCTGCTCATGGAGAAGCAGCGCAACCGCGGACAGGACGGCGCCGGCATCGCCACCCTCAAGTTCGACATGCCCGCGGGCGAACCCTTCCTGACCCGGCTCCGCAGCGCCAAGCGCAGCCCGGTGGAGCGGCTCTTCGACGAGGCCATGCGGCCGGCCTCGGAGCTGACGCCCATGGAACTCCGCGCGGCGCATCCCATCGAGCTGAAGCGACGCGTGCCCATGCTGGGCGAGGCCATGATGGGCCACCTCCGCTACGGCACCTACGGCGGCCGCGGCGCGGCCTTCTGCCACCCCTACGTGCGGCGCCACAGCGTGGCCAGCCGGAACCTGGTGCTGGCGGGCAACTTCAACCTCACCAACAGCAACCAGCTCTTCCGCGCGCTGGTGGCCATGGGGCTGAACCCCGTGGGCGACACCGACACGGGCGTGGTGCTGGAGAAGATGGGGCACTTCCTGGACCTGGAGCACGACCGCCTCCGCGCGGCCAGCGGCCCGGACAGCTTCCGAGGGCTGGACGGCCTGGACCTGGCCGAGGCGGTGGCCGGCGGCATCGACATGCACCGCGTGCTGGAGCGCGCCACGGAGGACTTCGACGGCGGCTACGTCTTCGTGGGACTGGCGGGCAACGGCGACGCCTTCGCCTGCCGCGATCCCAACGGCATCCGTCCGGCGTTCGTGGCCGAGACCGACGACGTGGTCGCCGTGGCCAGCGAGCGCGCCGCGCTCACCACGGTGTTCGACCTGCAGCCCGAGCAGGTGCGCGCGCTGGAGCCGGGCCATGCGCTGGTGATCCGACGCGACGGCACCGTGGTGGACAGGCCCTTCCGCGAGCCGGGTCCGCGCCGCGAGTGCACCTTCGAGCGCATCTACTTCAGCCGCGGCAACGACCCGGACATCTACCGCGAGCGCAAGCGGCTGGGCGGCGAACTGGCCCCGCGCGTGCTGGAGGTGCTGGGCGGCTCCGCGGAGCAGGCGGTGTTCGGCTTCATCCCCAACACCAGCGAGACCGCCTATCTGGGCCTGGTGGAGGAGGTGGAGCGACGGACCCGGCTGGCCCGCGGCCGTGACCTGGCCGCGCGTCTGGCGGCCGGCACGCTGACGCCGGCGCAGCTGGAGCAGGCGATGTCCACGGGCATCCGCGCGGAGAAGGTGGCGCACAAGGACCAGAAGCTTCGCACCTTCATCACCCACGACGAGGCGCGGCGCGAGCTGGTGGCCCACGTGTACGACATCACGCTGGGCGTGGTGCAGCCCACCGACACGCTGGTGATGGTGGACGACAGCATCGTGCGCGGCACCACGCTGCGCGAAAGCATCGTGACCATGCTGGCGCGTCTGCAGCCGGCGCGCATCGTCATCGCCAGCTCCAGTCCGCCCATCCGCTACCCGGACTGCTACGGCATCGACATGAGCCAGCTGGGGCGCTTCATCGCCTTCGAGGCCACCATCCAGGTGCTGCGCCGGCGCGGCCAGCAGGACCTGATCGACGAGACCGAGCGGCGCTGCCTGGCCCAGCAGGACCTGCCGGACGATCGACTGAACAACCATGTGGGGCGCCTCTACGACGCCGTGGACCATGAGACGCTGGAGGCGGCCGTGGCGGAGCTGATCCTGCCCCCGGGGTTGGCCTGGCGAGGCACGCTCAAGGTGGTCTATCAGGGGCTGGACGGCCTCCGAAAGGCCATGCCCAACCACTCCGGGGCGTGGTACTTCGACGGCGTCTACCCCACTCCAGGCGGCCTGCGGGTGCTCAACACGGCCTTCCTGCAGTGGTGTCGGCGCGAGGACGCCCGGGCGTACTGACCCGCCCTGCGGCCCGGAAAATGGGCGTCCGGGCGGCTCGGATGGCCCGCGGCCGGCCGGTCAAGGCCCCCGCCCCCCAACCCCCCTTCCCCTTGACCGTCGGGGCGCTTTCGCTTCTACTTGTCGACCCTGCGCTGCCGGGTTCGGCAGCGCGTTCATCACTGGCTCCAGGAGTCCGAATGGCTCGTTACACCGGTCCCAAGGTCAAGCTCTCCCGTCGCGTCGGCGTGCCCGTGGCGGACACGCCCAAGCACACCGCCAAGCGCCAGCTCACGGCGCCCGGCATGCACGGCTTCCGTGGCAAGCGCCCGAAGCCCTATGGCGTGCGCAAGGACGAGAAGCAGAAGCTTCGGTACCACTACGGCGTGCTGGAGGCCCAGTTCCGCCGCACGCTGGCCACCGCCGGCCGCATGACCGGCAACACCGGCGAGGTGCTGCTGCAGCTGCTCGAGCGTCGCCTGGACAACCTGCTCCGCCGCGCGGGCTTCGCCCGCACCATCTGGGCGGCTCGTCAGATCGTGGCCCACGGTCACGTGCGCGTGAACGGCCAGAAGGTGGACCGTCCCAGCTACGTGATCGCCGTCGGCGACGTGGTGACCATCAAGGACAAGACCCAGAAGCTCATCCGTGACAACATGGAGAGCATGGCCGGCCATGTGGTGCCGGGCTGGATCGAGGTGAACCCGGCCGAGCTCACCGCCAAGGTGACCAGCCTGCCCACCTCGGACCAGATCCCCTTCGACGTCAACACGAACCTGATCATCGAGTTCTACCGCTGAGTCGTCCCGCCCGCCCGCGGGTCTCGCCCGGCGGTTGGGCTGGCGAAGAGTCGCGGACGGCGGGTTGCCCCTGAACCCCCGCGATTTCGCCATGCTCAAGTTCCTCCGCAAGTACAACAAGTTCCTGCTCGCCGGCTTCGGCTCCGTCCTGCTCCTCACCTGGCTGGTGCCCAGCGCGGTGACCGAGTTCGCGCGCCGCTCCGGCGCCACCAACGCCACCTGGGCCACCCTGGGCGACGGTGAGGTGGTGACCATGGGACAGATGCAGCAGCTGCAGCGCCAGATGAAGGTGCTGGAGGCGCTCAACGTGCCGCTGCTGGCCAACCTGGGCGGCGGCAAGGACCCGGCCATGTGGTTCCTGCTGGTGCGCGAGGCGCGTCAGGCCGGGCTGGTGGGCGGCATGAGCGACGGCCAGCGGCTGCTGGAGAGCATGGGCGGCGGCGCCAAGGTGAACGACATGGTGGGTCGGCTCTGCGCCATCAGCGGCATGCAGCCTCCCGCGGTGCTGGAGACCCTGGCGGAGCTGCAGGGCGTGGGCCGCATGCTCACCATGACCATGAACGCCGCCCGTCTCAGCGACGTCCGCCAGGAGAACAAGGCCGCGGAGGCCATGAGCGGCGTGTCCGCGGACATCGCGGTGATCAGCGCCTCGCAGCCCCTGCCCAAGGACGATCCCGCCCCCACGCCCGAGCGCATGCAGGCGCTGCTCAAGGAGTTCGCGTCCGTGGAGCCGGGCAAGGGCCGCGCCGGCATGGGCTACCGCCAGCCGGACCGCGTCTCGCTGGAGTGGCTCACGGTGCCCGCGTCCGCGGTGCGCGCGTCGCTGGAGAACGATCCGTCGCTCTCGGGCGTCAACCTGCGCAAGGCGTTCCTGAAGAACCCGGTGCAGTACGGCGCCGCCGCCGACGCCACGTTCGAGGCCTTCAAGGACAAGGTGAAGGCCGCCGAGCTGGACCGCCTGACCGCGGACCGCATGAACGAGGTGGCCAAGTTCGTGGACGACCAGACCATGATGGCGCTGCGCAAGTTCCCCAAGGACGGCATCTACGCCAAGCTGCCCGAGGGTGGCGCCGGCGTGCCGTCGCTGGCCGATCTGGCCACCGCGCTGGCCTCGCAGTTCGGCATGCCCGCGCCGCAGGTGCAGCGCACCTCGCTGATGGCACCCACGGAGCTGGCGGCCACCCCGGGTCTGGGTTCCGCCTCCACCACCCGCTTCGGCACGCAGGCCATGAGCGTGGTGGACGTGGTGGAGCAGGCGCGTGAGTTCAAGCCGGCGCAGGTGAAGGCCCCGGTGCAGGCCGGCGTCACCGGCCCCGCGCTGCGCGGTCAGGGCACCGTGCCCACGGACGTGTTCGCCTTCCGCATCCTGGAGACCGTGCCGGCGCACGACGCCAAGGACCTGGAGGAGATCCGCGGTCAGCTGGCGGACGACGCGGTGCGCACCATGCGCTTCGAGGTGCTGGAGAAGGATCGGGCCGCCATCGAGGCAGCCGCCAAGGCCGACCTGGCCGCGATGGCCGCCGCGCACGGCGTGAAGGTGGAGTTTGCGCCGGGCATCCGCGAGGCGGACGCCAACATGATGCGCTTCGGCCTGAAGATCCCCACCGCCCTGCCGGGCGTGGGTCAGGATCCCGAGCTCACCAGGCAGATCCTGCGGCGCGCGCTGGCGCTGCCCGCGGACCTGTCCAAGGTGCCCGACGCCGAACGCACTTTCGTGCTGACGTCTCCGGACCGCATGGCCCTGGTGGCCGTGAAGGTGCGCGAGCTGTTCCCGGTGGCGCGCGAGGACTATCAGGAGGCCGCGGCCAATCCGCGCTTCCGAGCCTCGCTCATGGACGACGGCGCCCCCACGGACAACCTGGTGAAGAGCTTCGGTCCGGACGCGCTCAAGCTGCGGGCCGGCTTCAAGCCCGCCCGCGAGGAGCACCACGAGGACGACGGTTCGGCCGAGCCCGCCAAGGCCGGCTGAGTCCCCGCGTCAGCTCACCTTCGAGCCGGCCTTCACGGGCTTCTCGACGCTCAGCACGATCACGTTGCGTGCGTCGTCGGCGAACTTGCCGTCGGCGCCGGGCGTGGCGCCTTCCTTCAGGTCGCTCGCGGCCAGCACCATGCCCGCGCTCACCTCGCCGCGCAGCGTGCGCGGCTCCAGGTTCGCCACGATGATCACCTGCTTGCCCACGAGCGTCGCGGGGTCGTACCACGCCTTGATGCCGGCGCACACCTGACGCCCCTCGGGGGTGCCGTCGTCGAGCTTGAGCTTCAGCAGCTTGTCCGCGTTGGGGTGCGGCTCGGCGCTGCGGATGGTGGCCACGCGCAGGTCCAGCTTGGCGAACAGGTCGTAGGCGATGTTGGGAAGCGGCTCGCTCATGGTGGCTCCGGTGAGGGGAAGTGAGGAAGACGGTTCAGGCGGCGCCCACGGCCTCGGCGTCGCGGTCGCTGAGCGCCACGCCGTCGGCGCGCGGTCGCACGGTCTCGTCGCGGCGTCGGCTGCGCTCGCAGCGCGGAGCCTGGCGAAGGTCGATCACGGCCACCACCTTCGCGGCCGCATCCAGCTTCACGCGCGAGACGCCGCAGAGATCGGCCAGGTCGGCCGCGAACGGCTTCAGCGCGCCGTCCGGATCCGGAAGCGCGAGTCCCGCGTCCAGCGGATTCTCCACGCCGGCGGCCTTCGCCTCCTCCAGCGCCTTCAGCGCCGCCGCGCGCGCGGCCATGGCCGCCGGCCAGCCCGCATGGGCCGTGAAGGCGAAGTTGAGGTGGCTGGACAGATGCACGCAGGCGTCGGGGCCGTGCATGCTTCGGAAGGCCTCGTCGGCGGTGTGCGGCAGGATGGGCGCCAGCAGCCGGCACAGGGTCTCGGCGGCCAGCCGCATCACGCGCTGCGTGCGGCGGCGGCGCGGGGCGTCGGCGCGATCGCAGTAGAGGCGGTCCTTGGCGGCGGCGCACCACACGCTGCTGAGCGTGTCGTTGCAGAAGTCGAAGAGGGCCT
>CAZKHO010000101.1:0-6546 GCA_964552505.1 uncultured Bifidobacterium sp.
GT
This sequence comes from uncultured Bifidobacterium sp., assembly GCA_964552505.1. GTDB lineage: Bacteria > Planctomycetota > Phycisphaerae > Phycisphaerales > SM1A02 > SYAC01. The sequence goes on from CAZKHO010000101.1 coordinate 3, forward strand.
TCGACCAGGGCACGGGCCACATGAAGCCGCTGCCCATGACCGAGGTGGCCGACCGCCTGGGCGTGCACGTGGCCACGGTCAGCCGCGCGGTGAGCGGCAAGTGGCTGCAGACGCCCCGCGGGCTGGTGGAGCTCCGCAAGTTCTTCACCGGAGGCACCGAGACCGAGGCCGGCGAGAGCGTGAGCTGGGAGGCGGTGCGGACCATGCTGCAGGAGGAGGTGGACGCCGAGGACAAGGCGCATCCGCTCTCCGACGAGGCGCTGGCCGCCCGCCTGAAGGCCCGAGGCGTCACCATCGCGCGGCGCACGGTGGTCAAGTACCGCGAGCAGCTGGGCATCCAGCCGGCGCGTCGTCGTCGCCGGCACGGCGGGGGGGCGGGCGGATGAGCGTCTCCGAGGCGCCCATCACGCGCCTGCTCGATCGGCTGGGGCCCGAGCGGTGCGAGCGCATGGACCAGGCTCAGGCGCGCGCCTGGTGCGTGACGCTGGCCCGTGGGCGCTACGAGAACTTTCCGGTGCTGACGACGCTGCTGCCTCAGGCCGTGCGCGAGGACTTCGCGGCGCTCTACGCCTTCTGCCGCTGGGCCGACGATCTGGGCGACGAGGCTGGCGACCCTGCACGCGCACTGGAGCTGCTCTCGTGGTGGCGCAGCGAGCTGCAGGCGTGCTTCGCCGGCGAGCCGCGGCATCCCGTCTTCACGGCGCTGCGCCCCACGGTGACGCGGCACGACCTGCCCATGGAGCCCTTCGATCGTCTCATCCAGGCGTTCGAGTGGGACAACCGCAGGAGCCGGTGGGCCACCATGGACCAGCTGCTGCAGAGCTGCGCCCTCAGCGCGGATCCGGTGGGACGTCTGGTGCTCATGACGCTGGGCGAGTCGCGCTCGGAGCAGGCCTTCGCGCAGTCGGACGCCATCTGCACCGCGCTGCAGCTGGTGAACCACTGGCAGGACGTGCGCCGCGACCTGCTGGAGCGCGACCGCATCTACATCCCGGCGGAGTCCAGCGCCGGGGTCCCCGACTTCGAGGCGCGGCTCCGGGCCACGGCCACGCAGGGCTGGGCGCCGGACCGCGAGTTCCTGCAGGCGTACCGCCAGGTGATCCAAGGCCTCTGCGACCATGCCGAGTCGCTGTTCGACCGTGGCGAGCCGCTGCTCGCGTCGCTGGCGGCCTCGTCGAGGCCGGTGGTGGGTCTCTTCGCCGCGGGTGGGCGGGCGGTGCTGGGCCGCATCCGGTCGTGGGACCACGAGACCTGCATCCGCCGACCCACGCTGGGCGCCGTGCAGAAGCTGACGCTGGTGGCGCGTGCGTGGTTCCAGGCGCGGAGGGCGCGGGCGTGAGCCTCACCTTCGACGCCGCGGTGGCCGCATGTGAACGCGTCACGCGCGAGCGGGCGCGCAACTTCCACTACGGTCTGCGGCTCACGCCCTCCGACCGTCGCTGGGCCATGTACGCGGTGTACGCGTGGATGCGGGAGGCCGACGACCTGGCGGACGCGGCCGGTCCCGACCGCGCGGAACGCGAGCGGCGCCTGGCGCGCTTCCGGGCGGACACGGACCGTGCGTTCCAGGGACACGCCGACGGGTCCAGCGCGTGCATGGTGGCGCTGGCCGAGGCGGTGAAGCGATTCCAGCTGCGCGCGGACGAGTTCCACGACATGCTGACCGGGCAGCTGGGCGACCTTGACGCGGCGCGCTTCGAGACGTGGGAGGAGCTGCGCCAGTTCTGCTATCGCGTGGCGGGCACCGTGGGTCTGGTCTGCATCCGCGTGTGGGGCTTCCGGGATCCCGAGGCGCCGCGCCTGGCCGTGGATCGTGGGATCGCGTTCCAGCTGACCAACGTGCTGCGCGATCTGCGCGAGGATCTGGAGGCGGGCCGCTGCTACCTGCCGTTGCGCGAATACGCGGCCATGGAGCTCACGCCGGAGCGCCTGCTGGCGTGGGAGACGGGAGACGCCTGCGCTGAGTTCGTCCGCGCCCAGTGCGGTCGCGCCATGGACCACTACCGCCGCAGCGAGCCGCTGGACCGCATGATCGATCCGGCGTGCCTGCCCACGCTCTGGGCCATGACGCAGATCTACCGCGGCATCCTGGGCCGCATCCAGGCGCGACCGCGCATCGTGGTGGAGGGGCGTGCGCGGCTGTCGAGCGTGCGCAAGGCCTGGATCGCCTGGCGGGCCACGCGGCTGCGGGGAGCGGTGCCGGCATGAGCGACGTGGCGGTCATCGGCGGGGGACTGGCGGGCATCGCCGCAGCCGTGCGGCTGGCGGACGCGGGCCACCGCCCGGTGCTGATCGAGTCGCGCCGAAAGTTGGGCGGTCGCGCCACCAGCTTTGTGGATCCGCGCACCGGGGAGCGGCTGGACAACTGCCAGCACGTGGTGATGGGCTGCTGCACCAACCTGCTGGACCTCTACCGCCGGCTGGGCGTGCTGGAGCGCATTCAGTGGCACCCGGCCACGTTCTGGGCCAACCCGCCGCACGCCCCGGATGTGATGCGGCCTGGCGCGCTGCCCGCGCCTGCGCACTTCACCTTCTCGTTCCTCCGCATGCGGATCCTCTCCGCGGGCGAGAAGCTCCGCGTGGGACTGGCCATGGGGCGTCTCATCCGCATGGGGCTGGCCGGGCGCGAGCGCTGGCGCGGACGGACCTTTGCGGAATTCCTGACCCAGACCCGTCAGCCGGCGCGCGCCATCGAGCGGTTCTGGGAGCCCGTGGTGGTGAGCGCCTGCAACCTGCCGTGCGACCGTGTGGACGCGCCCTTCGCCATGCAGGTCTTCCAGGAGGGTTTCCTGGGCCATCGCTTCGCCAGCGCGATGGGTCTGAGCGACGTGCCGCTGGTGGATCTGTACGACCCTGCGGAGGCCATCGTGGCCCGGGCGGGTGGCGTCGTCCGCCTGGGGCTCAGCGCGCTGGCCCTCGCGTTCGACGGACGTCGCGTCACGGGCGTGGTGACCGACGAGGGACTGGTGGAGACCGCGGCCGTGGTGTGCGCGGTGCCCTTCGATCGGCTCTCGCGGCTCTGCAGCGACGCGCTGCGAAGGACGGACCGTCGACTGCGGAATCTGGACGGCATCGGCGTCAGCCCGATCGTGGGGGTGCATCTTCGTTACCCGTCCTGCGTGCTGGAGACGCCGCATCTGGTGCTGCCCGGGCGTGGCACGCAGTGGCTGTTCGACAAGGGCGTGGACGCGCAGGGGCGACAGCACGTGCACGCCGTGATCAGCGGGGCGGAGGCGTGGATGGACCTGTCGGAGGCGGAGATCGCCGCGCGCGTGCATGCCGACGTGCAGTGGGCGTGTCCCGCGGCGGCCGGCGTGGCGCCGCTGGAGGTGCGCAGCGTGAAGGAGCGGCGCGCCACCTTCGCGGCCACGCCCGGCTTTGCGGCGCGCCGGCCCGGCCCGCGTGCGGATGCGCGTGGCGGTGTGGACAATCTCTTCCTGGCGGGCGACTGGTGCGACACCGGCTGGCCCGCCACCATGGAGGGCGCGGTGCGCAGCGGCTACGCGGCCGCCGCCGCCATCACGGGGCAGGGTGGTCTGGAGCCGGACCTGCCCATCTCGTTCCTGGCCCGCGTGCTGGGCCTGCGATGAGCGATGCGATCGATCACGCGTTGACGGCGGAGATCCTGGAGCGGGTGCGGCAGGCGGGATTCGTCCTGGCCGGCGTGTGCGATGCCGCGCCCGTCGACCGTCCTGCGGCCTTCCGCGCATGGCTGGACGCCGGACATGCGGGCCAGATGGAGTACCTGGCGGAGCACCTGGCCACACGGCTGGACCCGCAGGTGCTGGTGCCGGGAGCCCGGTCGATCGTCTGCGTGGCGGACCGCTATCACGATGGTCGACGCGAGGGGGCGTGGCGCGACGGCCCTCCCACGGGCCGGCTGGCGCGTTACGCCCGTGGACGCGACTACCACCAGGTGATCCGCGAGCGGCTGGAACCCCTGGCGCAGGAGCTGCGGGATCGGCATCCCGGGCAGCGGTTCCGCGTCTGCGTGGACACGGCGCCGCTGGCTGAGCGCGATCACGCCGTGCGCGCAGGGCTGGGGCGCATCGGCAAGCACACGCTCCTCATCGGCGAGCGGGGGGCGGGCAGCTGGCTGGTGCTGGGCGCCATCGTCACCACGGTGCCTCTGGCGCCCACCGGCGCCCGGCAGGGTGACCCTTGCGGTGCGTGCACCCGCTGCATCGACGCCTGCCCCACGCAGGCGATCGAACCCTGGTCGGTGCGTGCGGACCGCTGCATCAGCTACCTCACCATCGAGCACGCGGGCGAGCCGGCCGCGTGGTTCCGTGACCGCGCCGACGACTGGCTCTTCGGCTGCGACGCGTGCATCGAGGCGTGTCCGCACTCGCAGCCCACGGCGCGCTCGCGGCGGATGGGATCCCACCCGGCCTACCACGCCACGCGCAGCACGGTGGAACTGGCGGAGGTGCTGCAGTGGAGTCAGGCCACGGCGGACGCGCAGGGCTTCAGCGAAGTGCTGCGCCGCGCGCCGGTGGAGGCGTGGAAGCGCAACGCGCTGCTGCTGCTGGCAGGCATGCAGTCACGATCCGCGCAGGCGCGGTCTCTTCTGAGTGGATGCGTCCAGGACGCGTCGCAGCCGGAGTGGCTGCGGGCGTTGGCGCGCGGACTGCTGGCCGATCAGCGGGCCGGCGGCTGAGCGGGCGGCGGATCCGACGAGGGCTGGCCCTGTGCCGGCGTCTCGGGTGGCGTCTCCGGCTTGGGGTCGGAGGGCATCGGTTCCTCCGGCTTCGGCTGATCGGGCTTGGGCTCGTCCGGCTTGGGATCCGCGGGCTTGGTCTCGTCGGACTTCGGCGCGCCGGTGTCGGAACCGGTGTCCGAAGGCTTGGCCTCGGTGGCGGCGCCTTCGGCCGGCTTGGGCGCCTCCGTCGCCGCAGGTTCGGCGGGCTTGGCCGGGCGCATCGCGTCGTAGCGCTTCTTCGACTCCTCCACGCGTGCCCGGAGCGTGGCCACGGCGGGCGACGCGTCCTCGCCGATGTCCGACTGCGCCGCCTCCACCGCGGTGATCGCTCGTCCGATGGCCGCCTGCGACTCCGAGCGCGAGCCCTCCGCCAGGCGGCTCCACTTGCTGTCAGAGGTGGCCTTGGCGGCCGCCTCGAACGCCGCCGCCTCCATGGAGGCGCCGATGAACGCGCGTTCCGCCAGCGTCAGCTGCGCCAGATGGACCGCGGCGGCCGACATGCGCGCGCCGCCCTTGGCCGGCGCGGACACGTTGCCTCCCTGCTGCAGGAGCGACGCCACCTGGTCCAGCGTCTCGCCCGCGGAGGCGAACAGCGGCTTCAGTTCGGTGGAGCTCCTCTCCAGCGCGGCCGCGGACGACGCCAGGCGCTGGAACGCGGCGTCGGCGGAGGCCGCCATCTGCTGTCGCGCCTTGGCGCGCTGGCTCTCGATGCTGGCCTGCACCTCGCGGTCCTGCTCCAGCCGCTGCAGCAGCGCCTTTCGAAGGTCCACGCGGACGCGCAGGATCGCCGACTGAGCCGCCAGGGGCTGCGCGGCGTGCTCCGCCTTGGCGGCGGCTCGTCGCAGGTCGATCGCCTGCTCGGACAGCTTGGAGGCCTCGCGAACCAGCCGCTCCGCGTCCGCCGGGCGTGCCAGAGCGGCGGCCGTGCGCTTGGGGGCCGCGGCGCGATCCAGCGCCTCCGCCTTGGCGGACTGCTCGTGCGCGGCAGCCTTCAGCGCTTCCACCTCCGCGTCCGCCGCCTGCAGCTCCGCCTCGTCCTTGGCCAGTTCCGCCGCCACGCCCTCCGCAGGTGCCGCGGACTCGCCGCCACCGGCGCTGGCGCCCTTGGCCAGATCCCGCAGCGCGGGCGCGGTGGAGGCGTCCATCAGCACTTCGATGGCCGCGTTGCGCTGCTGCGACTGCAGACGCTCGATCTCCACCATGTCCAGTCGTGCGGCCGCCCGCAGCAGCTCGGCGGAGGTCACGGCGAACGCTCCCTTCTGGTCGGCGCCCGCGCCCTGAGGCGCCTTGCATCCGTTGGCCGCGGACCGCAGCGCTTCCGCGCTGGCGCGGTTGGCCGAAGGCTCGGCCACGGCGACCTCGGCCAGCGCCTTGCGCGCGGCGGCCAGCGCCTTGTCGAACTTGGCGGCGGCCTCCACCCGAGGGTCCTGCGCCGTTCCGTCGCCGCAGGCGGCGACCAGGATCACGGCGGCGGACGCGAGGATCTTCCAGCAGGGCATGGACATGGGACGGGGAGTCTAGCGGCGGTCGAAATCAGCGGTCGTCGCCTCCGGAGCGAGGCTGGTTGGCCGCTCCCGGCATCGTGAAGTCCACCGGGTAGGTGGATCGTGGCGGCACGTGCATGCCCCGGATCCAGGTCGCCGCGTCGGACTGCAGGGCGCGGCGCTGATTCGCCGACGTGGCTCGCCAGCCCTGCACCGCGGGGTGCGGGGAGGTGGTGTCGCCTCGAGGGCCTGCGTAGCCCAGGAGCGCGGACTTGGCGGGATCCTCGAAGTCGAGCAGCGGCCGCCCGTCGGCCGTGCGATAGCCCAGCAGGATGAGAAGGTTGGTGTAGGCGGTCCG
>CAZKHO010000101.1:6646-9065 GCA_964552505.1 uncultured Bifidobacterium sp.
CGTTCCGCCGCCGGCGGCATGAGCGGGTGATCGGGGTAGGCCTCGCAGAGGCGCGCCGCCAGTCCGTCCGACGCCCGGAGCCGAGGCGGGTTCCGCAGGTCCACCTCCATCACGCGGACCAGATTCACGTCGTCGTCGGTCAGCCGACGGACGATCTCGGCACGCGACACGGGAGCGGGCTTGGGGGCAGGAGCCTCCTTGGGGCCGTCGCCTCGCAGCTTCAGCACCGTCTCCGCCTGACGGATGAGGTCGTCCACCTCCTCGGAATCCAGCTTCTTGCGGATCGTGCGGAGTTCCTCCAGCGCAAGATCCGGACGTCCCTCGGACAGCAGCCAGCGGGACAGTTCCAGTCGTCCGCCCCAGTCGTCCGCCGCGATGCGGCTCCTGAAGTTGGCCAGTCGCGTCTCGAAGGGCAGCTCGCGCTGCAGCGCGAAGACGGCGTTCCTGGGAAGCGTGGTGCTCACACCTCCGATGCGCACCTTCACCGCCTGGAAGCCGTCGGACACCAGTTCGCCGCGGAGCACCCCGCCGTCCCGCATGCGCACCACCACCTTGGTTCCTTCGGGATCGTCCAGCAGCGGCACCGCGTTGATGATGGAATTGCGGTCCACCTTGCGCTCGTCGCCCTCGGGGGTGACCAGCGTGATGGAGGCCTCGTCCTCGCGCAGCACGGTGCCGCCAAACTCCTTGTAGTAGTCCAGGATCACCCACAGGCGGCGCGGCGGCGCGGTGACTGGTGCCGAGGACGGCGTGGCCGTGCTGGTGGCGCCCGGTGCCACGTCGGCGCCGGAGGGCGGGGCCACGGGTGCGTCGCCCTTGCCGGATGCGGGAGCGCCGGCCGGCGGAATGGGCGGCGGCTCCGGCGGCGCCGCGGCCGGCGGATCGGTCATCCACAGCAGCGCCGCGGCCAGCATGGTGAGGGTGAAGGGCATGAAGGCGGGATTGTGCCCCATTCGCCGTGCCGTCGCCACCCGGCCCGGGGCGGGCTCGGATAGGTTTCGCGCCCGAAGGAGCCCTTTCCACCATGAAACTCGGCGTCATGAGCGCACTCTTCCACGGTCGCACCCTCGAGCAGGCGTGCGAGTTCTGCGCCATGCACGGACTGGAGGCCATCGAGCTGCCCGTGGGCGCGTACCCGGGTCGCCCCTTCTTCGATCCCGCCAAGGTGCTGGCCAGCGCCCGCGAGCAGGAGCGCATCAAGGGCGTGCTGCGCGACCACGGCCTGACGCTCAGCGCGCTGTCCGTGCACGGCAATCCCGTGCACCCGGACCGCGGCATCGCGCGCGACCATCACACCGCGTGGGAGACGGCCGTCAAGCTGGCGCCCAAGCTGGGCACCGACATCGTGATCACCTTCAGCGGATGCCCTGGCGGCAGCCCCAAGGACCGCCAGCCCAACTGGGTGACCTGTCCATGGCCGTCCGAATTCCTGGACGTGCTGAAGTACCAGTGGGACCGCGTGCTGGTGCCGTACTGGGGCGCCGCCGTGAAGACGCTGGCGAAGCACGGCGTGCGCTGCGCGTGGGAGCCGCATCCGGGCTTCTGCGTCTACAACCCGGACACGCTGCTGCGGCTGAGCGACCTGGCCAGCAAGGCCGCCGGCCTGAAGGGCAAACCGCGGCTTGGCGCCAATCTGGATCCCTCGCACCTCTTCTGGCAGGGCATCGACCCGGTGCTTGCCGCGAAGATGATCGGTGAGGCGGGCCTGCTGTTCCACGTGCACGCCAAGGACACGGAGCTGGATCCGCACGAGGGCCCGCGCAATGGCTACCTTGACGCGCGCCACTACGGTCGGCTCAACGAGCGCTCCTGGAGCTTCCGCGCCTGCGGCTGGGGACACGGCACGGAGTTCTGGCGGCCCTTCGTGAGCATGCTTCGGCGTCAGGGCTACGACCACGTGCTCAGCATCGAGCACGAGGACGCGCTCATGAGCGTGGAGGAGGGCCTGGTGCGGGCCGTGGAGTTCCTGCAGGGCTGCCTGATCGAGCAGCCCACGCAGAAGCCCTGGTGGGCGTGACGCCGCAGGTCAGTCCAGCAGCGCGCCGCGGGTGCCGCTGCGCTCCAGCAGCTTGGCCGCCGCCAGCCGATCGGCCTCGCCCAGGCTGCCCGCCTTCAGGGCCGCCACCAGCCGGCGCGTGTCCTGCTCGCGCTGCAGATAGCGCAGCGCGGTGGCCGCGGCCGCCTCGGGCTCCATGCCGCTCAGGAAGTCCACGCCCTCGCGGTACACGATGGTGCTGGCCAGCCGTTTGCTGATCAGCCACTCCACGTAGGGGCCGGGCAGGTCCTTCCACAGTCGGTCGCCCACGGTCTTCACCAGGGTGGGCGGCAGGTGCTCCAGCACCAGCGTCCGCGACAGCAGTCGGTCGGCCTCGCTCCAGCGCGCCATGCTGGCGTGGATGGTGTCGGCGGTGGCGTTGAT
>CAZKHO010000102.1:0-8812 GCA_964552505.1 uncultured Bifidobacterium sp.
GCGTCGAAGGTGCTGCCGATGACCTGGATGACCTTGCCTGTGGTGGCCATGAAGACTCTCTGGGGAGTGGGGTTCTGGACCCTTCCCGGGCGGCACATGCCGGCTGGTGAAGGGAGGACGAAAGATAGCCGTGACGGGGGTTTGCCGCCAACGACGCCTTGGGCAGCCGCACCGGCCGTGCGCCGCAGGCCTGGACCAGGGCGAGGGCCCCGACGTTGAGCGTCTCAGGCTCTATCGTGTTGCTGCGCCTGGCCTTGCATTCAGGCTGGTGGCGGCTTGGCGGGCGCTCCACCCTCGCTGGCGGGTGCTTCCGGCGCCGGCTTGGGTCCCTTGGGCCGGGGCGGCGGCACGCGCGTGGTGGCGGACTTCCAGCCGAAGCTCTTGGCGGCGTCATTGCGCGGCTCGGCCTCGCGGGGCTCCACCCTGGGATCCACGGTGAAGACCTGCGGCTGAAGTTCGCTGCCGAACGGTCGGCCCACCACCTCGAAGGCGCCGGGAAGTTCCGGGCTGAACCAGAGGTTCTCCATCAGGCGCACCGACTCGGGCGGCACGGTGGGAGGAAAGTCGCCCAGGCGGTCCAGCGTGCCCGGCATCCACGAGACCAGGTTCCCTTGCAGCAGCACGTTGCGCGGCACCGCGCAGGCGTCCGTGCCGGCCAGCACCGCGCGGCGTGGATCCAGCACGGTGTTGGACTCCACGTAGACGTCCACCACCGCACCCAGCCAGGCGAAGACCTGCGCCTCCGGGACGCAGCAGCGGCGCACCAGCACGCGGCTTGCGGGCGGCGAATCCGGTCCCGCCACCGCGCAGTCGCCCAGCTTGAACGCCGTGCCCACGCCGGGCGCGAAGCTGAGCCCGCCCAGCGCGATCTGCGAGCAGCCCTGCATCACGCGTACGCCGGTCCGTTGCGGCAGTTCACGCTCCACGTCCAGCATGCACGCGTTGAGGCTGCACTGCGAGGCGTTGTCGAAGACCGCCGCCGAGTCGTTCCATCCCTTGATCGAGATCTCCCGCATGTCCACGCGTGAGACGCCGCGGAGGCGGATGGCCACCTGCGACGGTTCCGCATTGGTCTGCATCAGGCGCACGTTGGTGACCACCACGTTGGCGTCCAGCGGCGGCTTGGCCGGATCGGTCTCGCCCTCGATGGTGAGCAGGGAGCCGGTGCCGTTGCCGGCCATCAGGTCCCGGATCAGCACGTGCCGCGGCCGCACCAGGTGGATCCCGGTGGTGCCTCCCTTGACGTACGGGTATCGGGCGGGCTCCTCGCCCACCTCGCCGCGGATCACGATGGGGCGGTCGCGCTCGCCGTGCAGGTCGGTGAGCGTGAAGCTCTCGTGCACGCCGCGATCGAGCACCAGCTCGTCGCCCGGCCGCAGCTGCGGCACGATGCTCTCGAACCGCAGGCCCAGCGCGATGCGGAAGATGCGGCCGCCGTTGGCGGTGGTGCCCATCACGGGCAGCGGGGGCGCGGCGTCCGCGGGGGCGGGTGCCTGCGCCAGGGCCAGCAGCAGCGGAAGCAGCGCGATCATGGGCGGCAGCGTACGCCCGTCAGGCCAGCCAGCGGTCCATGGGGTCCGGCACGGCCGCGCGCAGCAGCACCGTGCCCGCATCCAGCCGGGCGGTCAGGCCCTCGGACGCGGCGGGCACCAGCAGCGTGCGCCAGGGGCCGGCCTCCACGGGAGTGCCGCCCGCGAGGCGCACGCGGCCGGCCAGCACCATCCATGCGCACGGGCGCTGGTGGGTGACCACCGGCAGTTCGGCGTCCTGCGTGGCCTCCAGCCGCTCGATCCGGAAGTGCTCGGACCTGGACAGCAGCGTGGTGCGGAACTGCCGCGTCTGCACCGCCGGGAGTTCGGCGATGTTCTCCACCGGGAAGCGTTCCAGCTGCTGCGTGGCGCCAAAGGCCACGCAGGCGAGCGCGTCGTCCAGGTGCAGCGGACGCGCGGGATCGTTCCGGTTCCAGTCGAAGAGTCGGAAGGTGGTGTCGCTGGGCGTCTGCACCTCGGCCACGGTGATGCCGCCACCCAGCGCGTGACAGAGGCCCGAAGGCAGATCCACGCGGTCGCCGGCGCGCACCGGCACCTCGACCAGCAGCGGCACCAGGTCGCCGCCTCCCCGAAGGCAGCGCTCGAACTCCGCGCGGCTCACCCCGGGTCGCACGCCGCGCCAGATGCGCGCACCGGGGTCCGCGTGCAGCACGATCCAGCTCTCCGACTTCAGGTGCGCGTCCGAACGGCCCGCGGCGAATTCGGTGGTGGGATGCACCTGCACCGACAGGTTCTGCGCCGCGTCCAGGAACTTCACCAGCAGCGGGAAGCGGCCCTGCGCCGAGAGGCGGGCTCGCCCCATGATGCCGCGTTCGTCCGAGTGCAGCGCCTCTCGCAGCGATCGGCCCGCGAACGCGCCGGCCTCCACCACGCTGCAGCCGTCGGTCACGGCATCCGGAAGGTCGGCTAGTTCCCAGCTCTCGCCGATGGGCGCGCCTCCCGCGGCGGGCGCCTGGAACTTGCCCCATCGCACGAAGGTGCCGCCGCCCCAGGCGCGCGACTTGGCGATCGGCCGCAGCAGCATGGGTGCCAGCGGTTCCATCGCGTGCCCTCTCAGAAGGTCATGCCGGTGATGCGGGTCTCGAAGACCAGCTTGCCGTTCACGATGCCCTGCGCGTGGCTGACGAAGCGCCGGCGGTTGCGCTCGATCTGGCGCGCCAGCAGGTAGAGCGTGTCGCCCGGCACCACCTGACCGCGGAAACTGGTGGAGTCGCAGTGGGTGAAGCCCAGGAAGCCCTTGATGTCCAGCCCGATGGTCTGCACCAGGCTGCACAGCTGCGCCGCGGCCTCGATCATGAGCACGCCGGGGAGCAGGGGCCGGCCCGGGATGTGGTGGGGCACCCAGAATTCGTCGGCGCGCACCTTCTTCACGCCCAGGCCCACGAAGTTGGCCTTGTCCAGGAAGACCACATGGTCCAGCATGCGCATGGGACCGGTCTGCGGCAGCACCTTGCTCACTTCCTCGTAGGACATGTCCACCCGGTTCAGGTCGATGGTGTTGAGATCGAAGAGGTGTTCGCTGGCCACGAGGTGATTCCGGGAGGGGGCCGGAAGATAGCCCAACCCGGCCAGGGGGGTCCGCATATCCGACGCCCTCGCATATTTCCGTTACCATCCGGCCCATCGGCGGGGGGGACCCGCCACACCAACCCGAGGAGGCACCCAACGATGGAAACGTATGAGTTGCTGAAGCGCAAGGTTGAGGAAGTGGCCGAGGACATGGCGAAGGCGTTCGGTGGCAACAAGGCCGCCGGCACCCGCGTCCGCAAGGCGATGCAGGACATCAAGGCGGTCTGCCAGGACATCCGCGTCAAGGTGCTCGAGGTGGGCCGCACGCCCCCTTCGAACGGCTGACCCGCGATCGAGGCTTCCGGGGCCCCATGGGGCTGCGCCGGCCTGGCTTCAGGCCCGCAGCCCCTTCACCATTTCAAGGCAGGCCTTGAACTGCGGGTGCGCGGCGTCGCCCAGCAGTTCGTAGATGGCCGAGAGCGCACCCGTGGGCACCGCACCCGCGCGCTCCATCCTCCGGAACGCGGGCGCCACCTGCGAGGCCTGTCCCGCGGAGATGCAGTCCGTGCACAGGAACGGCTGACGGCCGCCCGCCAGCAGGTCCAGCGTGGTCTGCATCACGCAGACGTGCGCCTCGATGCCCACCACCAGCACGGAGCCTCGATGCAGCGCGCCCAGCGCCGACTGCACCTCGGGCGTGACGGAACTGAAGCGCGTCTTGGTGAAGACCGGCGTGCCCGGCGCCACGGCCGCGGCGATCTCCGGCACCGTGTGGCCCAGCCCTCGCGGGTTCTGCTCCGTGACGATGGCGGGAACGCCCAACGCGGCGGCGGCGCGGCAGACCACGGCGGCGTTGGCCACCAGCGACTCCCAGCCCTGGATCGATCCGGCGAAGCGCGACTGGATGTCCACCACCAGCAGCACGGTCTCTTCGGGGCGCAGTCGTGGGGTGGGCATGGGTTCAGACTCGCAGGACGGGCTGGTGCGAAAGCGCGGCGGCGTGGCGGGCGCGGACCGGGGCGGCCACCTGGGCGATCCAGCGGTCCACCTGCTCGGCGCTGCGGCCCGTGAGCCGAACCGGATCCAGCGCCGCGTCCAGGTCCACGCCCCGGAACAGCGGATCCGACGCCAGGCGCCGCGCCAGGTCGTTGGGCTCGCCGTTCTTCACGCGCTCCGCGGCGGCCAGCGCGTGCGTGCGGATGGCCTCGTGCGCGTGCTGGCGGTCGGCGCCGGCCTTGGCGGCGGCCATGAGCAGGTCCTCGGTGGCCACGAACGGCAGTTCCTGGCGCAGGCGCGCGGCGATGGTGGCCTGGTTCACCACCAGGCCGCCCAGCACGTTGGTCATGACCTCGATGGCGGCGTCCAGCGCCAGGAAGGCCTCGGGCAGCGCCAGTCGCCGCGCGCTGGAGTCGTCCAGCGTGCGTTCCAGCCACTGCTCGGCGGCGGTGTCCAGCGCCACCGGCGCCAGGCCCATCACGAAGCGCGCCAGGCCGGTGGCCCGTTCGCAGCGCATGGGATTGCGCTTGTAGGGCATGGCGCTGGAGCCCACCTGCTCCTTCTCGAAGGGCTCCTCCACCTCGCGCAGGTTGGCCAGCAGTCGAAGGTCGTTGGCGCACTTGTGCACGGCGCTGGCCGCCAGCGCCAGGGCGTTGAGCACCGCCGCGTCGAAGCCGCGCGGATAGGTCTGTCCGCACACGGGCCAGGTGCCGTCCTCGGGCCAGCCCAGACGGCGGCACACGCCGCGCTCCAGCGCGTCCACCTTGGCGGGATCGCCCAGCAGCGCCATGAAGCTGAACTGCGTTCCAGTGGCGCCGCGCAGGCCCTTCAGACGGACCTTGGCGTGCACCGCCTCCACCTCCTCCAGCGCGAAGGCGAAGTCCTGGCCCCACAGCGTGGCGCGCTTGCCCACCGTGACCGGCTGCGCGGGCTGGTAGTGCGTGAATCCCAGGCACGGCAGCGCACGGCGCTCGGCCGCGAAGGTGGCGCAGCGGTCCACCAGCCGGGCCAGCCCCGAAGCCACCAGGCCCAGGGCCTCGCGCAGCAGCATGGCGTCGGCGTTGCACACCACGTCCTGGCTGGTCATGCCCAGGTGGATCACGCCGCGCGCGGCGGGTGCGGCCTCGCCGAAGGCGTGCACATGCGCCATCACGTCGTGGCGCAGGCGCGCCTCGTGGCGCGCGGCGCTCTCGAAGTCGATGCGGTCCAGCGCGGCGCGCATCTGCGCCACGGCCTCGTCGGTCACCGGCAGTCCAAGTTCCTGCTGCGTCTGGGCCACCGCCAGCCAGATGCGGCGCCAGAGCCCGAAGCGGCGCGCGTCGCCCCAGGTGCGCCGCATGGACTCGCTCGCGAAGCGCGAGGCGAGGGCGCTCTGCCAGAGATCGGTGGCGCGGGGCGCGTCGCTCACGGCGCGATGGTAGCGGCGGGCGGGGCCTTCTTCGCGCCCACGCGAGGCTCGGTGCCGGCCAGCAGGCGTCCGATGTTGGCGCGGTGCGTCAGCAGCACGGCCACGGCCAGCCCGCCGGTGACGGCCATGGGACGCCACGGCGAGCCGGGCGCGTCGGCGCCCTGATCGGGCCACGGCAGCGTGAGCGCGCACCACAGCGGAAGGGAGCCGCCCGCGATCATGCTGGAGAGGCTCACGATGCGCGTGGCCTTCATGCACACGATCCACGCGGCCAGCGCCAGCAGCACCGGCCACGTCAGCACCGGCCACATGGCCACCATGGCGCCGAAGCCGGTGGCCACGCCCTTGCCGCCCTTGAACCCGATCCACGGGCTGAACACGTGACCCAGCAGCGCCGCGAAGACGGTGCCGCTCCACCACCAGAGATCCTCTGGAAACAGCTGCGTGACCGGCGTGCCCAGCGCGCCACGCGCCCATCCCGCCGCCAGCACCGGAAGCGCGCCCTTGAGCGCGTCCAGGAAGAAGCAGACGAAGCCCCATCGGCGGCCCAGCGCGCGACCCACGTTGGTGGCGCCCACGTTGCCGCTGCCCACGGTGCGAAGGTCCACGCCGTGCGCGCGGGCAAGGATCACGCCGAAGGGGACGCTGCCCGAGAGGAACCCGAGCGCGATCCAGACCGGCCATCCCAGCGACGAGAGCGCCTGCATGGCGCGGGATGCTAGCGGCGCGCGTCCAGCAGCCGCAGGCAGGCGTGCAGCGCGTCACCCACCGAGATGCGATGCATGCCGCAGAAACGGGCCACGCGATCGGCCACCAGGCGCTCGGGCAGGAAGGGCTCCGCAAGCAGGCGGATCTCGCGCAGCGGCTCCGGGGGTTCGTGCAGCGCGGCCCAACGCGGATCGGTGGGACCGAAGAGGCTGACGCACGGGGTGCCCATGCCGGCGGCCAGATGTCGGGGGCCGGTGTCGTTGGTGACCAGCAGGTCGGCGGATCCCAGTGCGGCCTTCAGCGAGCCCAGCGTCACGCCGCGCTCCATCAGGTTGGCGCAGGCGCCGCCGGAGGCGTCCACCACCTGTCGCACCACGTCCGCTTCCGCCGGTCCGCCGGTCACGGCCACGCTGCCGCCGCGCGCCTGCAGGAGGCGGCGGGCCAGCTCGCCGAAGCGCTCGGCGGGCCAGCGCTTGTCCGCGCGATTGGCGCCGGGATTCAGCAGGGTGATCGGCCTGGGCAGGCCGTCCAGCAGTCGTTCGCCCGCCGCGCGCTGCTCGGGGGTGCAGGCCAGGCGCACCGCCCGGTCGGTGACGGGGCGCTGCGTGGCCCAGGCCGCCAGGTCGGCGTACCAGTCCACCGCGCTGCGCGGCTCGCGGTCGCGCGGTGCGGGCAGGCCGTGCGTGAGGAGCCATCCGCGGGCGTCGCGGGACCAGCCGATGCGCAGCGGGGCCCCGGTGGCCAGCGCGAACAGCGCACTGCGCGGGCTGTTGGGCAGCAGCAGCACCGCGTCGAAGCGTTCGGCTCGGAAGCGACCCACGCCTGTGAACGGGCCCAGCCAACCGCGCATGGCATGCGTGTGGAAGGCGTCGAAGCAGGGCAGGCCCGCCAGCACCGCCTCCAGTCCCGGGCGGCCGGTGAGCTGGATCCGCGCCTCCGGCAGGGACTGGCGAAGGGCGTGCAGCGCGGGCGTGGCCATCACCGCGTCGCCCACCCACGAAGGGAGCACCACCAGCAGGCGTTCCACGCTGTCCAGGGGGCTTCTCATGCGCCGGCCCAGAGTGGACCCGATCCGCCGTGCGCGCGCCACCAGCGTTCGCCGGTGCGACGCAGTTCGGCCGCAAAGCCCAGCGCCACGATCTCGCCGCCCTCCACGGTGGCGGCCACCGAGCGCGTGTTCCACTCCAGCGCCAGCAGCCGCACGCCGGTGCGTTCGGCCAGCGCCTGGGCGGCGGTGGTCAGGGCCTGCCGCAGCCGCGGCTCCCCCAGATCCACTTCCGCGGCGGCGTGGAGTGTGACCGTGGCCGCCATCACCTTGGGCGCGTCCTCGTGCGCGATGCGCAGCGCGGCCTCGGCCAGGTCGTGCGCGAAGAAGTCCGCGGCGCTGTCTGCGCTGGGGGCGCCGATGAGGATGGAGCGGCAGCCTGCGGCCGCGCCCGCCTGCGCGTCACGCTCCTGGTCGCCCACCATCCAGCTGGACGCCAGGTCCAGCGCGTGCTGGCGCGCGGCCTCCAGCAGCATGCCTGGCGCGGGCTTGCGCCACGGGTGCTCGCGGCGATAGCGCTCCACCGTGCCCTCCGGATGGAAGGGGCAGAAATAGAAGGCGTCCACCACGGCGGACAGGCCGGTCCGCTCGCGCAGCACGCGCTCCAGGCGCTCGTGCGTGGCGTGGACCGCGGCCTCGTCGTACTTGCCGCGCGCCACGCCGCCCTGGTTGGTGATCACCACCAGCGCGTAGCCCGCCTGATGGAGCGCGCGCATGGCC
Organism: uncultured Bifidobacterium sp.; assembly: GCA_964552505.1. Lineage (GTDB taxonomy): Bacteria > Planctomycetota > Phycisphaerae > Phycisphaerales > SM1A02 > SYAC01. The sequence continues at coordinate 7,937 of CAZKHO010000102.1, forward strand.
TGCGCCACGCCCGGCAGCAGCTCCACACGGTCCGGGTCGCCCAGGTCGCCGTCGTTGAGGATGAGCGTGCCGTCCCGGTCCAGGAACACCGCGCGCCGCGCCGCCGCGCCGGCCGCGTCCGCGGCTGCGCGAGGCAGGCTCACACCACCACCGCCGGCTTGGGATCGGGGTAGTGGCTGTGTGGCACGCCGTCGCCGAAGCAGGTGCCCAGCGCGCGTGCCGCGCCGATGAGCGGATGGTCCTCGGGCACCAGACGCTGCTTGCCCGCCGAGTGCAGCAGGTCCACGTCGCCGAAGATGTTGTTCTGGCGCACCACCATGCGGTTGCGGCCGCCGTTCATGAGCGTCTGGATGGCGTGGTAGCCGAAGTGCGTGGCCAGGATGCGGTCGGCCGGAATGGGCGTGCCGCCGCGCTGGATGTGGCCCAGCACCGTGGTGCGGGTCTCCACGCGGCAGAGCTTGGAGAGGCCGTCCGCCACGCGCTGTCCGATGCCGCCCAGGCGCACCGGGTCCGGGCTGTTGTGCACCAGGTGCGCCACCACCTGCTCGCCACCTCGCATGCGCGCGCCCTCGGCCACCGCCACGATGGCGAAGCCGGGTCCCTTGGTCATGCGCTGGTCCACGTACTGCGCCACGCTTTCCAGCTCGAAGGGGATCTCCGGCAGGAGGATCACGTCGGCACCGCCGGCCACGCCCGCGGTGAGGGTGATCCAGCCGGCGTTCCGGCCCATCAGTTCGCACACCATCACGCGGTGGTGGCTGTCGGCGGTGGAGTGCAGCTTGTCCAGCGCCTCGGTGGCGGTGTTGACCGCGGTGAGGAAGCCGAAGCTGATCTCGGTGCCCACGATGTCGTTGTCGATGGTCTTGGGCACGCCGA
>CAZKHO010000103.1:0-8789 GCA_964552505.1 uncultured Bifidobacterium sp.
TGATCTTCAACAACGCCGACGCCGCGCGCGTGGTGCTCCGCAGTCACCAGTACACGTTCAGCGAGGTGGACCTGCTGGTGGTGGAGCTCAACGAGGGACGCACCCTCACCAACCTCTGCCTGCACCTGCTGGGTGCTGAACTGAACATCCGCTTCGCGTATCCGGTGATGCTCCAGAAGGAAGGCAGCCCCACGGTGGCGCTGGCCGTGGACGACCTCACCCTGGCGGGGCAGATCCTGCTTCGCAAGCGATTCCGACTGCTGGGCGAGGAAGACCTCGTCTGACGCTCCACCAACCCCGGAGAATTCCCATGGCACGACTCGTCAAGCACACCGCCACCGGCCCCGTGAAGGTGGAACCCTCCGACAAGCCCGTCTTCGTCTGCGCCTGCGGCCTGAGCAAGCGCTTTCCGTTCTGCGACGGAACGCACAAGGCCTGCAAGGACGAGGCGGAGGGCCAGACCTTCGTCTATGACGACAACGGCCAGCGACGCGAGGCGCCCAAGGCCTGATCCGCCCCAGCCGGGGCCTCAGCCGGGGTAGATCGCCGAGGTCTTCTCCGTCTCCCACAGTCGCACGCGCGCCAGTTCCGCACCGCTGGACCGCAGCGGCTGCTGCAGCCACTGGAAGCAGACCTGAGCGATGTGCTCCACGCTGGGATTGCGGTCGCGGAATTCCGCCACGTCGGCGTTCAGGTGCTTGTGGTCCAGACGGTCCACGGCGTGCTCGCGGACGATTCGGGCGATCTCCTGGCCACGAAGCGCTTCCGGCCCTTCCATCGGAACACGGACCTCCACTTCCAGCCGGTAGTTGTGCCCGTGGCCGGCCGGGTTGTTGCACTTGCCGAATATTCTGCGGTTGGATGCATCGTCCAGGCTGGGGCAATGCAGTCGATGACTGGCCGCGAAATCGAAACGGTGCGTGATGAGCGCCTGTTGCAGCATGCTTTCCTCCACGGTGACCTGCAGGAACGGATGAGGCCTCCAGGCGACGCTTCGCACCGGAAGCCCCAGTTCGACGGCAAGGCGGGGCATCAGCGTCACCAGCGTCGTCGCAGGAGAGGCGCCGTCCGCAAAGGCCTGCGGCAATGCGCCTTCCAACGCACGGCGCACGCACGCGTCGATCCGGTCGATGCCCACCAGGTAGCCGGTGGTCGCGTCCGGCGTTCCCGCCACGCGGACCTCGAATTCCATCGCCGCCTGCCAGCCTGCGTGCGCGCTCCACGGCTCCACCCGCGGCAGGCCGCCGGGTGCAGGCACAAGGGTGACGCGGACGGTGCGGGTAAGTTCCACAAGGTGAAGACTAGAGTGGTCGCGAGCGGCCGGCAGTTGATGCGGGAATCATTCGCGGACTACGCAGAAGAAAAAACACTGAATCCACTCCAGAGGCCTTGCCGAACACATGCACGACACTAGAATGAGCGCATCACCAAGCCCCCGGAAGGGCTCGGCGTGAGACTTGTCTCCGCCGGGCCTCTTTTCTTTTTCGTGTTCCTGTGCCTCTGGGCCGGCGCGATTCCGGGATGCGCGGCGGCACCGGACCAAGCACCCGTCCGACTGCATCCCGCGGTGACCGTGGAACGCGGGTCGCGCGAGCTCCGCGTGGGGGCCCGCGTTTCGTGCACCCGCGGCTTCCTGGAGCAGGTGGCCTGTGGCAAGGGTTCACGCGAGCACGAATCGCTGCTGGTGATCGACGCGCCGGCCAGCGTGGTGCATGCGGGTCTGTTGGCGATCGGCCTGCGGCCGGGCGTGCCCGGCTCATGGAAGGAAGCCTCGGGTGGAACGGTGGAACTGCACGCGCCCACCGGGCCGGAGGTGCAGGTGCTGGTGGTCGTGCCGGGGGGCGCGGCGCCCGTTCCCGTGGCGGACTGGCTGCGCGACGAGCGCGGGTCCGACGCCGCAGCGCCGCGCTTCGTGTTTGCGGGCAGTCGATTCGTGCCGGGGCCGGCCGGCGATCGCTATCTGGCCGACGAGTCGGGCAGCGTGGTGGGGCTGGTCACCTTCGGCGACGAGACCTTGGCGCTGTGCGAGGTGCTGCCGGACCGGGTGGGCGTGGAGCCCGCGCACTTCACCGCGCGCACGGCGTCCATGCCTCCGGAAGGCACGCCGGTCACGCTGGTGTTCCGCGCGGTTCCGTAGCATCCGGTCATGCGTCTGCTCGGCATCGATCCAGGACTGCGGCGCACGGGCTACGCCTGCGTGGAGGTCCCGGCCCGCAGCCTGGAGCCCAAGCTGGTGGAAGCCGGCGTGCTTCGCCTTCGCGCCACGGGGCCGCTGGCGGAAAGGCTGCGACAGCTGCATGACGAACTGGAGTCGGTGCTGGAGGATCTGGCCCCCGGCAGCATGGCCGTGGAAAGCCTGTTCTCCAATGCCCGCTTCGTGCGCACCGCCATCATCATGGGCCACGCGCGCGGCGTGGTGCTGCTGGCGGCGGGCCGGCGCGGACTGCCGGTGACCGAACTTGCGCCGGCCGAGGTGAAGCGAGCGGTCACCGGCCGCGGCAACGCCACCAAGGACCAGGTCCGCCGCGCGGTGATGACGCAATGCGGCCTTCGCGCGCTCAAGGGCCCCAGCGACGTGAGCGACGCGGTGGCCATCGCGCTCTGCGCCGCACGGCGTGCCTCGCTACGCTGACCGCATGGGTGCGGGCAATCTCATCGTGCACGGTCGGCGCATCCCCGCCGATCAGCTCACGCCGGTGCTGGCCTACCGAAGGCTGGTGGCGCCGGACCAGCGTCACGCGCCCAGCTTCCTGCTGGAGAGCGTGGAGCAGGGCGGCGCGGTGGGGCGCCACTCCATGCTGGGAGCGCGGCCCGCGGTGGAGGTGGTGGCGACCGGCCACCAGGTGGAGGTCCTGCACCAGGGTCACGTCACCGAGCGCGGCCATCGCGACGATCCGCTGCAGGTGCCGCGGAGCATCTCAGGCGCCTGGCGCCCCGTCCGAAGCGGGGCGGTCCCGGCGGCGTTCCACGGCGGCTGGGTGGGATTCGTGGGTTTCGACGCCGTCCGCTGGCTGGAGCCGGGCGCGCTCCCGTTTGCGGACGCCCCACGCGACGACCGCGGCCTTCCGGACATGCATCTGGGCCTCTACCGGCAGGTGGCCGTGTTCGACCATGCGCTGCGCGTGATCGACTGCGTGGCCTCGGAGCCCGTGGAGCTGCACGGCAGTCAGGCTGCCGCGCGCGCCGCCGCGGACACCGCCATCGACGCCATGGTGCACGCCATGCTGCACGAGCGTCCGCCGCTCCCCACCGGCGAGATCTCGCTGGATCCGGCCGCGGCGCCCACGCCACCCATGCCCGGCTCCATGAGCCGCGAGGCGTTCGAGGAGGCCGTGGTGCGGGCGAAGGGCGCCATCGCCGCGGGAGACGCCTTTCAGATCGTGCTCTCGCAGCGGCTCGAGCGCCGCACCTCGATGGATCCGTTCGAGGTCTATCGCGCGCTTCGCATCGTGAATCCCAGTCCCTACCAGGTGTACCTGCAGGCGCGGGACTGCATCCTGGTGGCCAGCAGTCCCGAGATCGCCTGTCGTGTCCGAGGGCGCACGGTCACCAACCGTCCGCTGGCGGGCACGCGGCCGCGCGGCGCCACTCCTCAGGCGGATGCCGCGCTGGAGCGCGAGCTGCTGGCGGATCCCAAGGAACGCGCGGAGCACGCCATGCTGGTCGACCTGGGCCGCAACGATCTGGGGCGTGTCTGCGAGGCGGGATCCGTGCAGGTGGAGCGCTGCATGGACGTGGAGCGGTACAGCCACGTGATGCATCTCTCCAGCACCGTCACCGGCACGCTTCGCCCGGGACTGGACGCCTGGGACGCGCTGCGAGCGACCCTGCCGGTGGGCACGGTCTCGGGGGCGCCCAAGATCCGCGCCATCCAGCTCATCGACGAACTGGAGCCGGTGCGTCGCGGTCCCTACGCCGGCGGCATCGGCGTGGCCGGCTTCGACGGCGACATGGACATGGCCATCGCGCTCCGGACCATGGTGGTGCCCACCGCGGGCCGCACGGGTGCGCCGTGGACGGTGCACCTGCAGGCCGGCGCCGGCGTGGTCCTGGACAGCGATCCGTCCGCCGAGTGGCGCGAGACCATGCACAAGGCCGCGGCCTTGGGGCGCGCCATCGATCTGGCGGAGCAGGCCTTCCGCGGCACCTGACCGCTCAGCCGTCCCGGTCCACGTCGGTCTCCTCGTCCAGCGTCTCGCCCGTCATGCTCTGCAGCAGTCGCGCGCAGCCGTCGGCCACGATGGCCGGTCCCGCCACGCCGCCGCCCAGGGCGAGCAGCGCCAGCAGGGCCACCACCGCGGGCTGGTCGGCCAGCGTCTGGCCGCGCCAGGCCAGCACGGCCTGCGATCCCACGCTGCACACGATGGCGATGCCGGCAAGGCCCAGAAGCAGCAGCATCCAGCGGCTGCCGCGCTGCACGGCGCCCACGCCGATCCAGCAGACGGCCAGCAGCAGCTCCAGCAGCGAAGACGCCCGCCACGCGATGTCCATCGCGCTGGTCCACTCCGCCAGCGGTCCGTCCTGGCCGCCCACCCGGCCGGCGAAGGCGGCGAGCCCGGCCAGCGACCCGGTCACCGCAATTCCAAGCCAGCCGCGCGTCAGGACATCCGCCGAGCCCGCGCGAGAGATGCCGTGCAGGGCCAGCACGCGCCAGAAGCCGCCCAGCACGCACAGCATGGTCAGGACCACCCCCAGCAGGCCCCAATGCACCATGCCCGAGACCACCGGAATCATGGCCAGGCACCCCTTGGGAAGGTCCGACGCCAGCGCCGCAAGCCGCTCAAACGGCCGGGGTTGCACGGGCGGGGTGGGGGGCAGCGAGTGGGGGTCTGGCATGGGCGTCCGGAACCCGGGCGGTTCACGGGTGAATCGCCCGAACCGTATGCGAGTATAAGAGGAACGGATTCCACCCCATGAAGAGTCTCCACGCGCATCTCCTCCGTCCGATCGCCGCAAGCCTGGTCGCTCTGGTCATGGCGTGGACGCCCGTCCGCGCGGACGTCTCCGGCTGGAGCGACGGCGTGTGGGACGCCGCGCGCCGCGGCGACCCGGCGGCGTTCGAGGCCGCGCTTCGGAACGCGCCGCCGGCCGAGGGTGCCGCGGTGCAGGCCGTGCGTGACGCCATCGTCGCCCGCGACGCGCACCGCGCGGACGCCGACAAGGCCCGCGCCGCCTCCATCGAGAAGCATCGCGTGGAACTCCAGGACGAGCTCAAGCAGGGCAACGTCTCGCGGGCGCTCATCTCCGCCGCCAACATCAAGTTCCTGCTCGAGGCCAAGGACTGGTCCTCGGAGCTGGCCTCTCCCGCCATGCGCCAGCTGGAGGCCGCGGCCGAGGCCCGCCGTGCGCAGGCTGAACAGGCCAAGGACTGGCTGCTGGCGCAGGAGATGCTCTTCCGCCTGCGTGCGCTCTACGAGGACAGCGGCAGCACCGCGCGCTTCCGCGAGCTGGACGACCGTCTGGACGAGGCCACGCGTCGCGTGACGCTGATGGCGGAGTACGCCCCACGCGCCCTGCACGACCTGCGCAAGCTCCAGAGCGAACGCTTCAAGGCCTCCCAGACGGCCGAGGACAAGGCGAAGGCCAAGGCCAAGGCGAAGAAGCCGGACGCCGAGACCGAGGATCCCGACGAGCCGTTCCCCGAGTTCAACGCCGCCGCGTCGGACGACTGGAAGGAGCAGTTCGACGGGATCACGCAGTACCTGCTTCGCGAGGGTCTGCGCAAGGCCGCCACGGAGCACATCGAGAACGGAGGCTGGAAGCCGCTCCTGGAGGGCGGTCTGGCCGCGCTCAAGCTGCTCGCCAGCACGCCGGAATGTCGCGAGACCTTTCCCGGCCTGGGCGACGACGCCAAGCGCGGGGCGTGGCTGAAGGCGCTTTCCGACGCGCAGGCGCGGGTGGACGGCGTGCCGGCGGACGCCGCCAACGCGGTGCTCTATCGCGAGGTGATGAACGGCCTGGTGAAGGCCAACGAGGCCACCGTGGCGATCCCGGAGACCGCGCTGCTCCACGAGTTCGGCGAGGGCGCCACCAACGTGATCGCCCGGCGCTTCGAGGATCCGTACTCGGAGATCATCTGGCCCGAGCGTCTCCGCCGCTTCAAGCAGCAGGTGGAGGGCAACTTCGTGGGCGTGGGCATCCTCATCCGCCACGACGAGAAGCGCGAGATCATGATCATCAACCCGCTCGAGGGTTCGCCCGCCGCGCGTGCCGGCGTCAAGCCCGAGGACCGCGTGGTGGCCGTGAACGGGCAGTCCACCACGGGGTGGTCGCTGAACCGGGCCGTGGACACCATCACGGGGCCCGCCGGCGAGACCGTCACGCTGACCGTGCGCCGGGCCGGTGAGGACAAGCCCATGGAGTTCCCGCTGGTCCGCGAGAGCATCAAGATGCGGTCCGTGGTGGGGTGGCGGAAGACGGGTCGCGACGACCACGGCGATCCCACCTGGGACTGGTACGTGGACCCGGCCATGGGCATCGGCTACGTGCGGCTCACCAGCTTCAACGAGGACACCTTCGAGGACTTCATGAAGGCGGTCGACGCCATGCGCCGCGAGCGTCCGCTGAACGGCCTGGTGCTGGACCTGCGAGGAAATCCGGGCGGACTGCTGACCAGCGCCACCGACTTCTGCAACCTGTGGGTGCCGCAGGGCGTGCTGGTGAGCACCGAGAATCGCTTCGGCGAGACCACCAGCGAGCGACGCGCCGAGCCCAACCGCGCCGCCCTCAAGGACCTGCCCGTGGTGGTGCTGGTGAACCAGAGCAGCGCCAGCGCCAGCGAGATCGTCAGCGGATGCCTTCAGGCCTACGACAAGGCCGTCATCGTGGGCGAGCGAAGCTTCGGCAAGGGCAGCGTGCAGGAGGTGACCCCTCTCAAGGACCGCACCCGCGAGGCGGCGGTGAAGGTCACCACGCAGCACTACGTGCTGCCGCCCGAGCCGGGCAAGGCCAAGGGCCGACTGGTGCACAAGAGCCCCGGCAGCCAGGACTGGGGGGTGGTGCCCGACCTCCGCGTCAAGATGACGCCCGAGCAGCTGGAGCAGCTGGCCGAACTTCGAAGCACCGTCGACACGCTGCCGGAACCCGGCGCGGACGCCAAGGAACCGCGGAAGGACGCCTCCGAGATCCTGACCACCGGCGCCGATCCGCAGCTCGAGACCGCGCTGCTCGCCCTCCGGGCGCACGCGCTCCGTCCGGGCGCGGTGACGGCGGTGGCGGGGGCTTCCGCGGAACAGGCTCCCAAGGGCGCGCAGGCACCCTGAAGGCGGTTTTTGAGCGGAGAACGGGGGGCGGCATTGCCCCGGGGGCGCTTTCCCCCTATAACGGTGCGCTTGGCTGAAAGCCGATAGGTGGCTTCCTTGCACACCATGTCCACACCTTCCACCGACTCCCGTCGCCTGTTTGACGTGCATCGCGGCCAGGGCGCGCCGCGACTGTCCGCCGACCGCACCCCGCCGCCGCCCGCCACGCTGAAGAAGTGGCTGCGCGACATGATGCTGATCCGTGAGTTCGAGGTGCGCTGCATGCAGGCGTACCAGGACAAGAAGATCGGCGGCTTCTGCCACGTCTACATCGGGCAGGAGGCCGTGGCGGTGGGCTGCGTGGCCGCCACCAAGCCCGAGGATCCGCTGGTGACGGCGTACCGCGACCACGGCCACGCGCTGGCCCGCGGCATGACCGCGCGCGCCTGCATGGCCGAGATGTTCGGCCGCATCGACGGCTGCGCCAAGGGCAAGGGCGGCTCGATGCACATGTTCGACAAGCCCAACAACATGTTCGGCGGCCACGGCATCGTGGGCGCGCAGACGCCGCTGGGGCTGGGTCTGGCCTTCGCCACCAAGTACCAGGACGAGGTGATGCAGAGCGGCCGCAACAAGCGCGTCACGCTGTGCTTCCTGGGCGACGGTGCGCTCAACCAGGGCGCTCTGCACGAGGCCATGAACCTGGCGGGCCTCATGGACATCCCCGTGGTGTTCGTGGTGGAGAACAACGGCTACAGCATGGGCACCAGCATCCATCGTGGCACCACCATGGCCCACGACCTCAAGTCGAAGGCCGTGGGCTACGGCATCGACGCCGCGGTGGTGGAAGGCATGGACGTGCTCGAGTGCTACTGGGGCATGAAGCAGGTGGTGGACGACGCCCGCGAGCGCAGCCGCCCCTGGTTCATCGACCTGCGCTGCTACCGCTACAAGGGCCACTCCATGAGCGATCCGCGCAAGTACCGCACGCGCGACGAGGAGGAGGCCTGGGAGAGCGACGACCCGGTCGGCAAGCTGGAGAAGTTCGTCCTGGAGAAGGGCGTGATGACCGAGGCCGAGGTGAAGGAGATGTGGAAGGACGTGAAGGCCGAGGTGCGCGACTGCGTGGCCTTCGCCGACGCCAGCCCCGTCCCCGAGGCGGGTGAGCTCTACACCGACGTGTACATGGAGCCGTGGGGCCCGTACCCCGGTTCCAGCCAGCCGCCGTTCATGGGCGGCGCCCCCAACACGCCCAGCTTCAAGGCCATCGATCCGAAGGGAGACGTGCTGTGAGCGCGCTGCGAGAGATCGAGTTCCGCGACGCCCTGCGCGAGGCCATGACCGAGGAGATGCGCCGCGACCAGCGCGTGTTCCTGCTGGGCGAGGAAGTGGCGCAGTACAACGGCGCCTACAAGGTCAGCAAGGGCATGCTGGACGAGTTCGGCCCGCGTCGCATCATCGACACCCCCATCAGCGAGAGCGGCTTCGCCGGCCTGGCCATCGGCGCCGCCATGCAGGGGCTTCGCCCCATCGTGGAGTTCATGAGCT
>CAZKHO010000104.1:0-8778 GCA_964552505.1 uncultured Bifidobacterium sp.
TGCGCGTTCGAGTCGCGCCGAGGACGCTTCGCCCCGGTCCCCAGTGGCCGGGGCGTCTCGTTTCATCGCAGGTGGGCGGCGCCGTACCCTTCGGCCCCATGCGCATCGCCGAATTCCAGCAGCACATCCGCGACCGCTACTTCGCCAGCGACAACGCCCGGGGCGCCGCCGGCACCTTCCTGTGGTTCAGCGAGGAGGTGGGCGAACTGGCCCACGCGCTGGCCAACGCCGCGCGCGGCAAGCCTGATCCCGCCAACCTGCGCGAGGAGTTCGCCGACGTGCTGGCGTGGCTCACCACGCTGGCCAACATCAGCGGCGTGGACCTGGAGCAGGCGGTGCGCGAGAAGTACCTGGGCGCCGACGGTGGTCCGAAGGGCGTGAAGTGAGCCCGCGCGCGGAACTGCCCGGAGGCTGGTTCCTGAAGCCCCACGCGGCGCCGTGTCCGGTGGCGGGGTGGTGCATCCTGGAGCTGGCGCGTCCTTGCGCCACGCTGGACGCGCTGACCCCGGAGGAGAGCCGCTTCATGGGCGAGCACGTCCAGCGCGTGAGCGCGGCCATCCGCGCCGTCACCGGATGCCAGCGGGTCTACCTGCTCGCCTTCGCGGAAGCGCATCGGCAGGTGCATCTGCATCTGGTGCCCAGGCATGAGGTGGAGGACGCCACGAAGGCCTGGGCGCTGGCGGATCTCTATCGCGCGGTGGCGTCGGGCGCGCGTGCGCCGGCAAGCGTGGAGGACGGCGAAAGGGCCTTCGCCGCCATCGCGACGAAGGCCCTGATGGATCCATCCTGAACGCCGGGGCGCATCAGCTGCCGGCGGACCCCCCGGTGGGAGCGCCATCGCCCGATTGACTGGGCATGCGGCCGAGGAGCTCCACCAGATCGGTCTCGCCGATCGTGCCGTCGCCGTCGAAGTCGCCGATGCCCAGCGTGGACTGCTCGCCCATCAGCGAGAGCATGATCGCCACGTCGCCAGCATCGACACGACCGTTCAAGTCCAGATCGCCGCACCGCAGCTGGCAGAGATCCGGCACCCCGTTTCCGTCCAGGTCCGGTCCTTGCGGGCCGTCCGTGACGGGATCCACCGCCACCGACTGCAGCGGTTCGCAGGCGGTGCCGTCGCACTCGGGAGCGGGTGCCGTCGACTGTTGAATGAGCGCGATGCAGCGTTCCAGCGTGATCGGCAGCGGGTCGGCGCCCGGATCGGGCGGGCCGGACGGACCACCCAGCGCACCGGGTCCACCGATCGAGGGCATGCTGCCGGGGCCGCCGGTCAGCGAAGCCGTGTAGGTGAAAGCGTTCGGCTTGGTGGCCGTGCCGCCCGCCGTGGAGACGACGACGGCCTTGGCACCCAGCGTTCCAGCGGGCGTGGTGGCGGTCAGGCTGCTGGCGCTGGTGGAGATCACCGTGGCCGCACTGCCGCCCACGGTCACCGCGGCTCCGGAGAGATTGGTGCCGTTGATCACGATGGAAGTGCCGCCGCCGATCGGTCCCGATGCCGGGCTGACCGTGGTGATGGTGGGGGCCGCCACGTAGGTGAAGGCGCCCGCGCTGGTGGCGGTGCCTCCTGCGGCGGTCACCAGCACGTCCTTGGCGCCCGCGGAGCCCGCGGGCGTCTTGGCCGTGACGCTGGTGGCGCTGGTGGCGGAGACCACCGCAGCCACGCCGCCCACCTTGACGGTGGCGCCGCTGAGGCCCGTGCCCGTGATGGTGATGGTGGTGCCGCCTGCCAGGGGTCCTGATCCGGGGCTGACGCTCGAGATGGTGGGAGCTGGGATGAACGTGAAACCGTTCGCCTTGGTGACCGAGCCACCGGGCGCCGTCACCACCACGTCCTTGGCACCGGCGGAACCCGCGGGAGTCCTGGCGCTGATGCTTGTGGCGGTGGCCACCACGGAAGTGGCGGGCGAGCCTCCCACGGTGACGGTGGAGCCCAGCAGGTTGGTGCCTGCGATCACGATGGAGGTTCCGCCAGCGGCGGGGCCGGACGAGGGCGTCACGCTGGTGACGGTGGGTGCCGCCACGTAGGTGAAGGCCGCGGGCTTCGAGGCGGAACCGCCCGCGGTGGTGACCGCCACCGTCTTGGCGCCGGCCGTGCGCGCAGGCGTGGTCGCCGTCACGCTGGTGGCGGAAGCCACCACGCCGGTGGCGGCCACTCCATCCACCTTCACCGACGCGCCGGACAGGTTGGTGCCCGTGATGGTGATGGTGGTTCCGCCACCCAGCGGTCCGGAGGGCGGGCTGACGGCGGTGATGGTGGGCAGCGCCACGTAGGTGAAGGCGCCGGTGCCCGTGACGGAGCCGCCCGCGGTGGTGATCAGCACGTTCTTGGCACCGGCGGTGCCCGCGGGGGTCCTGGCGGTGATGCTGGTGGCGGAGGTGGCCGTGACCAAGGCGTTCACGCCGCCCACCTGCACCAGGGCGCCGGAAAGGTTGGTGCCTGTGATGGTGATGGTGGTGCCGCCGGCCACGGGTCCTGAGACAGGACTCACGTCCGTCAGCGTGGGAAGGGACATGTAGGTGAAGCCGGTCGCCTTCGTGGCGGTGCCGCCGGACGTGGTCACCACCACGGGCTTGGCCCCTTCGGTGCCGGCCGGCGTCTTGGCGGTGATGCCGGTGGCCGTGGCCACCACGTTGGTGGCCGCCACGCCGCCGATGGTCAGCGACGCGCCCGTCAGGTTGGTGCCGATGATGGAGATGGAAGTGCCACCCGCCACCGGACCGGAGGACGGCGTGATGGTGGTGATGGTGGGGGTGGGCAGGTAGGTGAAGGCGCCCGCCTTGGTGGCCGTTCCGCCGGCCGTGGAGACCTCCACGATCTTGGCGCCCGCCGTCACCGACGCCGACGTAGTGCCGGTGAGGCTGTTGTCCGACGAGATCACGCCGGTGGCGGTGACGCCGCCCACCTTGAGCGTGGCGCCGGAGAGGTTGGTGCCGGTGACGGTGATGGAAGTGCCGCCTGCCTGAGGGCCGCTGGTGGGGCTGACCGTTGCGATGGTGGGTGCCGCCACGTAGGTGAACGCACCCGCGCTGGAGGCCGAACCACCCACGGTGGTCACCGTGACGTCCTTGGCGCCGACGGTGCCGGCCGGAGTCTTGGCGGTCAGGCTGGACGCGGTCGCCACCACGGCGGTGGCCGACACGCCGCCCACCTTGACCGTGGCTCCCGCCAGGTTGGAACCGGTCACGGTGAGAGTGGTGCCGCCAGCCAGCGGACCCGCTGCGGGCGTCACACTGGCCACGATCGGGGCGTCGACATAGGTGAAGCCACCCGTCTTGGTGGCCGTTCCCGAGACCGTCGTCACCCTCACGTCGCGTGCGCCGGCGGTGCCGGCCGGCGTGGTGGCGGAGATCGATGTCGCGGTGGTGGAGAGGATGGACGCCGGCACGCCGCCCACGGTCATCGAGGCGCCGAGCAGGTTGGCACCCGTGACCGTCACGGTGGTTCCGCCGAGCGACGGGCCGGAGGCCGGTGTCACGGCCGCGATGGTCGGACTGGCAAGGTAGGTGAAGGCCCCGGCCTTGGTGGCGGTCCCGCCGGCCGTGGTCACGGACACATCCCTGGCGCCCATGGATCCGGCCGGCGTGTTGGCCGTGATGCTGGAAGCGGTGGCCACCACGCCCGAGGCCGCGACGCCGCCCACCTTCACCGTGGCGGCAGAGAGGTTGGTGCCGGTGATCGTGATGGAGGTGCCGCCTGCGAGCGGGCCGAAGCCCGGGCTGACGGAGGTCAGGGTGGGGGCGTTGAGGTAGCTGAAGGCGCCGGGCAGCGTGAAGCTGCCGCCCACCGTGGTGACCACCACATCCTTGGCTCCCGCGGAACCTGCCGGCGTGGTGGCCGTGATGGTGGTGGCGGTGGCCGTCACGCCCGTGGCCGCGTTGCCGCCCACCTTCACGGTGGCGCCGGTCAGGTTGGTACCCGTCATGGTGATCAGGGTGCCGCCTGAGAGAGGCCCGGCGATGGGGCTGATGGCAAGAACGCTCGGCGTGGCCACGTAGGTGAACGCGTTGGTCCTGGTCACGGTGCCGCCGGCCGTGGTGATCACCACGTTCTTGGCGCCTGCCGTGCCCGCAGGCGTCTTTGCGGTGACGCTGGTGGCGCCGGCCACCACGCTGGTGGCGGCCACCCCGTCGACCGTCACGGAGGTGGTGGTGGCCAGATTGGTTCCGGTGATGGTGATGTCGGTTCCGCCCAGGACGGAGCCGGAGGAAGGCGTGACGGCCGTGATGGTGGGGGCCGGTGGCGTCACCAACGAGAGGTTCTGCACCAGGAAGATTCCCCGGCGGTCGTACGACTGCCCCCATTGCCCCGACAGCTGGCTGTGCGAGCCGGCGATCGAGCTCCCCGTCGGATTCACATAGGCGCTGTTGGGATGCAGGGTGGAGGTGTCCACGCCCTGTGCCTGGAGCAGCGACTTGAGGGTGGACACCGTGCCGCCGCTCTTGGTGGTCCAGATCACGGCGTCAGCGCCCGCGTCCGAGTTGTTCGGAAGCGCGGTGGTTCCAGCCACCACCAGACCGTCGGCGGTCATGCTGGTCGGCGTGAATTCGCCGATCTGCACCAGGCCGGTGGTGGGGGTCCAGCGCATGGCCTTCAGGGTGGTGACGCCCGAGCTGTCGTCCGTGACGACGATCCAGCCGACGAAGCAGTCGCCGTCGTCGCTCATCGCCACCACGAGACCGTCCTGCGAAGCGCCGGTGGGTGGGACAGGAACGGTGATCGCCGTCGCGACCCCGTTCTTCCAGCGGAAGAGGCGGTCCGGCGCGTCCGTGTTGGCGTTCCAGCAGATGCCGACGGCCGCCGTTCCGCTCCGATTGGCCACCAGCAGCTGTGCGTCGGTGGATCCGGAGGGCAGAGCAAGGCTGGTCAGCGTGCCCGCCGACCAGCGGAAGGCGCGGGACTTGTACGCGGTGTCGCTGGCGAACTCGTTGTCGCCGAAGATGACGCTGCCGTCGGAACTCATCGCCTTCACCTTGGCGGTCTGCATGCCTGCAAGCAGGCCCAGGTCCTGCATGCCGCCGGAGGTCCAGCGGAAGGCGCGTTCGGAGTTCCACTGTGTTCCGTCCGTGTAGGAGGTGCCGGCCACCACTCCGCCGTTGGCGCTGACATGGGTCGCGATGGTGGCGTTCTTGCCCGGCAGGTTGCCCAGTGCCGTCAGGCCGGCGGTGGCCGCGTCGTAGACGAACGCGGCCGAGCCGCCACCTTGGCTGTCCGTGAAGTGCACCACTGCCCGCGCACCGTCGGCGCTGGTGAGCGAAGCCTCCGCCGACCCGTAGGAGGGAGGCACGCTGATGCGCCTCAGTCCGCCCGCCTTGGTCCACAGGAAGGGGCGCATGAACGCTTGCCCGAAGGTGTCGTCTCCGCTGATCCCGACGATGGCCAGACCGTTCTCGCTCAGCGCGCGGCCCTCCGTCCCGCCCAACGGCAGGTCCGGTCCTGCGGCGATCGACTCGATCGTTCCACCCACCCATCGGCACGCGGTGGTCAGGAGCAGCTGCCCCGCGCCGTCGGAATCCATCGCGTGGTTGCCCACCACCACGGTGCCGTCCGAGTTGGTGGCGTAGACGTTGTACTCGTCCATCCCGGGCAGCGCGGGAAGCACGGTGACGGTGGCCGGGGAACCCGACCACTTGACCGCGCGCGACCAGCGTCGCTCGCCCTGCACGAAGGTTGTCTGGCACTCGCCCACCACCACCGATCCGTCGTCGCTCATCGCGGTGGGCATGGCGTCCGGATAGCCGACCGGCGTGGGCAGCGCGATCGGCGCTCCAGGTGTGGAAGCCTTCCAGAGATACGCCTTGCCCTCGTGGATGTCGTCGCTCTCGGTTCCGTCGAAGGAGTCGTACAGGAAGTCCGGCAGGCCACGCATGAGGGCCACCACGTTTCCGTTGTCGCTCATCAGGACCGGCGTCAGCGCGGGCACTCCAAACACGTCGGGGATGGCGCCGGGCACCCCGTCCACCCAACGCACGGCCCGGTAGACGGGATTCGTCAGGCCATGCCACAACAGGCCCGCGATCACGGATCCGTCCTGGCTGATGACGGTCGGTGTGGAGTAATCGAAGTCCGGTTGGAGTCCCAGCGTCTGATACGCGCCGGCCTTCCACCGGAAGGCGCGGCTGATGTCGCCGAAGGAGAGTTGGATGCTGGCCTCGCCGCAGAGCGTGGTCCCGTCGCCGCTGACGCGAACCGAGCGAACGACCGGATAGGTGTAATCCACATCCTGCGGAGCCGGCAGCACCTGCAGGTCGCCCGAACTGGAGTTCCATCGGAACGGACGGGCCTCTTCCGGGCCGTCCGCCATCTCGTAGGCGACCACGCCCACGATCACGCTTCCGTCGTCGCTCATGTCCGTGACGCGCATGGTCCTGCGCACCGCTCCGGCGATGAGCCCGCTGTCGCCCAGCGCGCTGATGCCGGAACTGGTCCATCGGCAGGGCAGGTGATCGCCCTGCGCATCGATGTACTCGCCGCCCACCACCTGGCCGTTGGCGGAGAGGAGGGTGGCGATGGCGGAGGTCACGCCATCCGGCAGCGGCAGCGCCTGCTCGCCTCCAGCCGCCGTCCAGAGGAACGGCCGATGCGGACGGCTGGCGCCCTGGTCCGCCTCGGTCACATGCACGCCCAGCACCACGGTGCCGTCCTTGCTCACGCGAAGGCTGGACGATCCGGTGGGGCGAAGGGTGCTGGGGATGGCGCCCGGGAGCGCGCCGATGTCCTGGAAGGTGGCGCCCGCCAAGGCTGTGCCGGTCACGGCGAACGCAAGGGCGGCAAGCAGGATTCGGATGATGCGGTCGGCGAAGCGGCCAGGGCGAGTCTGCAGGAGCATGCTGTTCTCCGGGGATCGAGATGGTGCGCTTCACAAGCCGCTGCGGTGGAGACTAGTTCGACAACTGAGGGCGATGCAAGAGTTTGGCGGCGGGGCGCGCGTTGGCGGCCACATGCGCCGGATGGGGCCACGTTCGCCATGTCGGGCCCAGAAACGAACAGGGCCCTCGCCGCCATCGCGACGAAGGCCCTGGTGGATCCATCCGGAGCGCCGGGGCGGCTCAGGCGCCCACGGTCATGCGCACAAACTTGAGGATGCGCACGCCGGCGGGCAGCACTTCCTTCACGCGCTTCTTGTCGTCGCGCACGTAGGGCTGGCCCAGCAGGGTGACCTCCTCCAGGAACTTGCGCAGCTTGCCCTCGGCCATCTTGGCCGCGATCTGGTCGGGCTTGCCGCTGGCCTTCGCCTCGGCCTCGGCCTCGGCGCGCTTCTGCGCCAGGGTGTCGGCGGAGACGCCGGTCTCGTCCACCGCCAGCGGGGTGGGCACGCTGGCGGCGATGTGCTGGCACAGGCCCAGGCCCAGCTCCTCGGGCATGGCGCCCTCGTACTGCAGCAGGACGCCCAGGCGGCCGTCGTGGTGCACGTACTTGGCGAAGTTGCCGCCCTGCAGGCAGACGCCGCGACCCAGCGAGACGTTCTCGCCGGTCTTGATGCGGATCTCGTCGATGCGGGCGGTGATGGGCGCCGTGGCCTTCACCTCACCGGACTGCTCGCAGGCCATCTTGGCCACGGCCGACGCCATCGCGCGGAACTCGTCGTTCTTGGCGGTGAAGTCGGTCTCGGCGCGCACCTCGCAGATGCTGGCTCGGCCGGCCTCCAGGCAGACGGCGATGCAGCCCTGACCCGCGGCGCGGTCGGTGCGGGTGTCCATCTTGCCCTTGAGCTTCTCGCGAAGCCAGGCCTCGGCCTTGGCCATGTCGCCGCCGTTCTGGGCGAGCGCGTCCTTGCAGTCCATGATGCCCAGGCCGGTGCGCTGACGCAGGGCCATGGCGTCCTTCGGGTTCACTTGCACGGTGGTCATGCGATGTCTCCTTGCAGGCGCGGGCGCGCCGGACAGACGGCCGCCCGCTGGGCTGGGTCAGGCGTTCTCGACGGGAGCGGTCTCGCTGCGGGCCGGCGTGCCGGTGTCGGCCTCGTCGGCGCGGCCGCGGGCACGGAACTGGCTGCGGCTGCTGCGACGGCGGCCGGCCGGCGCGGTGTCCG
This sequence comes from uncultured Bifidobacterium sp., assembly GCA_964552505.1. Taxonomy (GTDB): domain Bacteria; phylum Planctomycetota; class Phycisphaerae; order Phycisphaerales; family SM1A02; genus SYAC01. The sequence goes on from CAZKHO010000104.1 coordinate 8,031, forward strand.
GATTGGCTTCGCCACGCAGGCCCGCCTCGTCGCCGCGGTCGCCGCTGGTGGCGGCGGTCTCGGCGCGCTGCGAACGGCCCTCCGTCACGGCGGCGCACAGCTCGCGCACCACGATGTCGATGGCGCGCATGCTGTCGTCGTTGCCCGGGATGGGGATGTCCGCCAGCTCGGGATTGCCGTCGGTGTCGATCAGGCAGATGGTGGGGATGCCCAGGTTCCTGGCCTCGTTCAGCGCGTTCACCTCGCGGGTGGTGTCGATGGCGACGAGGGCGCCCGGAAGCTTGGTCATGCCGCGGATGCCGTTGAGGTTGCGGAAGATCTTCTTCTGCTCGCGGGTGAGCTGGCTCTCCATCTTCTTGGAGTAGTTGCGGATCTCGCCCGACTGCTGCAGCGACTCCAGCTCCTCCAGGCGACGCAGACGGTCGCGGATGGTGCGGAAGTTGGTCAGCGTGCCGCCCAGCCAGCGCTCGGTCACGTACGGCATCTTCGCCTCGGCGCAGCGCGCCTCGATGGCGCCGCGGGCCTGACGCTTGGTGCCCACGAAGCAGACGTCCTTGCCCTCGGAGACCAGCTTCTGGATGAAGCGCTTGGCCAGCAGGAGGCCCTTGATGGTCTCGCGCACGTCGATCACGTGCACCTGATTGCGGGTGGAGTGGATGTACGGGGCCATGCGGGGGTTCCAGTTGCTCCGGCGCTGGCCGAAGTGGATGCCCGACTCCACGAGTTCCTTGGCGAGTGACGACATCAG
>CAZKHO010000105.1:0-8565 GCA_964552505.1 uncultured Bifidobacterium sp.
GCCTCGATCACGGTCACGGGGATGTTGGTGCCATCCTCCATGAACCAGCGGGTCATGCCGATCTTCTTGCCAAGGATCGCTGCGGCGGGCATGGTCATGCTTCCTTCGGATCAGGCCTTGATCTTGATGAACACGCCGGCGGGCACCACCAGGCGGTTCAGCGCATCGACGGTGCGCGGGTTGACTTCGGTGATGTCGATGATGCGCTTGTGCGTGCGGATCTCGAACTGCTCGCGGCTCTTCTTGTCGATGAAGGGCGAACGGTTGACGGTGTAGATCTCGCGACGAGTGGGCAGCGGAACGGGACCCGCCACGCGGGCGCCGGTGCGCTTGGCGTGATCGACGATCTCGCGCGCGGACGCGTCGAGGGCCTGATGGTCGTAGGCCTCCATGCGGATTCGAATCTTGCCGCCTGTCATGGCGTTGCTGCCTCTTGCGATCGCGAGTGAGTGCCATTCCGCTGCGGGGCACCGTGCCGCGCGCTCCGGAAATGGCGAGAACGGACAAAGTTACCCAAATCCTCGCCACCGTCAAGGTGCCTTCTTCCGGGTAGAGTGATCCTCATGTCCCGGATGCTCACGCGATCGATCTGGTTGCTCTGCGTATCAGTGCAAATGGCCTCAGGGAAGTGCCTTGCGTCCGCAGTGCCGTCCGTTCCAAACCCAACAGGTATCGATAACTGGTTGGTTCTAGGACGTTTTGGAACGACCCCTTCCATCTCCCAGAGCACTTCAGGGGGGCAGGGCCCCTCCCCAACCCCCCGCCCCATGCCCCGCCCAATCCCCCGCCCGTCCCCACGGCCCGCGCCTCCACCGACGCCGCCGCCCCTGGCGCCGCCCGCCGCCGCTTCCGACGGCTTGGCCCCAGACCCCACTTCCTTCGCCGCCATCGGCGCCTCGCTCCGACTTCCTCAGGGCGCCTCGGTTCAGCGCCTGATGGAAGAGGAGTTCCCCGCGTGGCGCGTGGTCAGCGGAAATCCTGACGCACCCGCCTGGCGACTTCGTGTGGAGCAGGCCTGGGCGACCGATCCCAATGCCGATTGCGCGGCCCAGGCCAGGACCGCACTCCGCACTCTGGGTGCCGGCGGCACGGACGTGAAGGTGCTCAGCGAGCGCTCGGGCACGTTGGCCGGGTGCGAGAGCCGCACCGTGTGGGCCACCGCCACCCGGGGCGAGACCTCCACGTTGGCGGGATGGCTGCTGGTTCGAACCGGCGACGGCATCTTCTTCAGCGTGGCCATCGCGGCGGCGCCCAAGGACTTTGCGGCGCTGCAGACGCTGCTGGATGCAAGCTTCGCCACGCTGCAGCTGAAGGATCCGCGTGTCACGCAGGCTGAACGCGAGGCGGCGATCGAGCGCGGCCAGGCGCTGGTGGCCTCGCTGGGCGGCGCGCCGCTCAAGGCGCTGGCCGACGGCGCTTCCAGCGTGCGCCGCCTCTGGCGCCTGGACGCCGACGGTGCCGAGGAGGAGATCGGCTGGGTGGAGATTCGCGTGGCGCACGGACCACGCAACAAGGCCGGCCGCGCCGGGCCGTCGCTGATGAAGAACCCTGACGAACAGGAGGACGGTCTGCTGGTGTCGGTGATCGCGCGCACGCTCAACGCCGACGGCACCGATCGCATGGAGACGCGCGTGAGCTACTGGTTGGCCTGGGACCTGGGCAGCGAGGCGTGGAGTTCGCGCAGCGAACAGAAGGGCGCGGGACCGCAGCGTCGCCTGGAGCAGGTGGGCATGCTGCCGCGCGCCGGCGGCACCACGGGGCTGCCCACGCTGATGGTGGCCACCGACGCCGGCACCGGCATGGGCGAGCCCCAGACGTGGACACGCCCTCCCACCGCCTACCTGCCGCAGGCGCTGTCGATGGTGCTGGGGAGGCTGCTGCCACGCGACGGCACCGCGCCCACCGACCTGGCGTTCTACGCGTACGACCCCGCCACCGGCCGCCTGTGCCAGCGGCTGGTGCACTGGGCGAAGGACCCGGCAGCTGCCGGACAGTGGTGCCTCTCCGTGCGGAACACGCCTGACACGCCCCCCTCGCAGGAGTGGTACGACGAGCAGGGTCGTTTTCTCCGCCGCCGAGAGGCCGACGGATCCTGCATGGATCCCAGCTCCCCCGCCGACATCCAGCGGCGATGGCGGGAGAAGGGTCTGGAACCGTGATCCCGCGAATCCCGTCGAGCGCCGCGCCGAATCCCCTACCCTGACTCCGCCATGGGCTGCGATCGCTCCTCCATCCTGCTGGCCATTCCCGTCTTCAACGAGGCGGCCACCATCGACCGCGTGCTCCGCCGCGTGCGGGACTTTGCGCGCGACGTGCTGGTGGTGGACGACGGCAGCACCGACGGCACCGCCACCGCGCTGGGCGCGCACCGCGTGGAGGTGATCCGCCATGCCGAGAACCGCGGATACGGTCGCGGCATGCAGGAGATCCTGCGGCGCGCCGACGCCGACGGCTACGCCTGGGTGATCACCATGGACTGCGACGAGCAGCACGAACCCGAGCAGATTCCCGACTTCGTGCGGGCCATCGAGCGGCGCGACGCGGACGTGATCAGCGGAAGCCGCTACCTGCAGCCCGACGCCGCCGACGACGCCGCCCCCGAGGCGCGGCGTCGCGTCAACGCCTCCATCACGCGCGAGCTGAACGATCGTCTGGATCTTGGCCTCACCGACGCGTTCTGCGGCTTCAAGGCCTATCGCACCGCGGCCGTGCGACACCTGCGCCTCACCGTGGACGGCTACGACTTCCCCCTGCAGTTCTGGGTGCAGGCCGCGGCCAACGGACTGCGCGTGCGCGAGATCCCCGTGCGCCGCATCTACAAGGACCTCAACCGCAGCTTCGGCCCGGAGCTGGATGATCCGGAGCGACGCCTGCGCGTCTACCGCGAGACGCTGCATCGCGAACTGCACCGGTGCCGCAGTCGGCTCTCGCCCGTGGCGCTCGCAGGCCTTCGCGGCATCGACGCCCGGGGCTCGCTGGCCGGATGACCCGCTCCGCGGAGGGCGTGGAGATCGTGGTGCAGCGCGGCGCCGCGCACGGTGCGCCGGTCACGCGCATCGACGGAAGGCCGCTCGCGTGGTGGCGGAGCCAGGCACGCGCCGCGCTGGGCCTGCAGGACGCGCCCGTGATCGCCGCCGGGCACCAGACGGAGTGCTGGCACGCGGGAATCCTGGCCAAGTCGCTCTGGGCGCAGGCGCTGGCCGCACGCGAAGGTGCGCAGGCGGTGCATCTGGTGGTGGATCAGGACGCCTTCGACGGCATGCCCGTGGAGTGGCCCTGGCGGAGACCCGACGGCTGGTGGGGCGTGCGGGGCCATCGCTTCGGACCGGGCGGAGACGCGTGCGCCGGACGCTGCGCGGCCTTCCGACCGGCTGCGGTGGAGGCCGGCGAAGGCACCACGCCCGCGGTGGCGGACGGACTTCGAAACCTGCAGGCGTCGCTGGAGCGGGCGCGCGAGGCGGGCGCGACGGACGCCGGCACGCAGGGCGCGCAGGCGCTGTTCTCGCTGGCGTCGCCGTGGATGCCGGCTCCCCGGCTGGTCCGCGCCTCGGACCTGATGCGGACCGCGCTGGCGCGCCATCTGCTGGAGCGAATGCTCCGCGATCCGGACGCCTGCGTGGACACGTTCAACACGGCTCTGGCCGTGGCCCCACGCGCGGCGCGGCTGCTGCGAGGCCGTGGCGCACAGGCCGAACTTCCGGTGTGGCTGCCGGGCGCCTCCGGCGAACGACGGCGCGCCACCGCGCACGAGGTGGCCGAGGCCCTGGCCACGGACGCGCCCGTGCTGCCTCGCGCCTTCCTGATGAGCGCGCTGGCGCGCACCGCGCTGGCCGACCGGTTCGTGCACGGGCTGGGCGGCGGCGTCTACGAGCGCGTCACCGACGCATGGATGCAGGCTTGGACGGGCTGGACTCCACCGCCGCACGACGTGGCCAGCGCCAGCGTGCGGCTGTCGCTGGAGATGCCGGAGCGCGCGCCGGAGGCCCTCCTGCCGTATCGCATGGCCTGGTGCGACCCGCCCCTGCTGACCACCGGCGGCCGCGGTCCAAGTCCGCAGCGTCGGCGCGCGCTGGACTCCATCGCCGCGCTCCCCCAGGGCGACGCCCGTCGGAGGGAGGCGTATCGAACGCTGTTGGCGGAGCGGAACGAGTCCCGGCTGCGCCTCAGCGGCGAACTGGCGGCGCTGCAGCGCGCGGAGGTGTCGGCGGCCGCGGCGCGACTGGCGCGTGAACTGGCCGCACGCCGCACCTGGTGCTTCGCCCTGCTGGATCCGGCCCGCCTGAGGGCCCTGCGCGACGCGCTGGAGCACCGCGCCGGCTGACGCGCGGGCTCAGGCCTGCTCGGCGGTCCGCTCGGCGCCGGGGGCCAGCGGATCGGGCCGGTAGATGCGCACGTCCAGCGCCCACACCTTGTCGCTGAACTCGTGGCCCGGCTGATGGGTGTCGCCCTTCTCGCGCGCGGCGGCCACCAGCGAGGCGGCCACCTTGGCGTCCAGGTTGTCCAGGTTGGCCACAAAGAGCGCCTCCGGCGTGCTGGGCAGCTTGGCTGCACCGTGCTCCAGCATGCCGTGATGGCTGATCACCATGTGCATGAGCACGCGCAGCGCGTCGGGCGGCAGCGTGGCGCCGCGTTCGGCGGCGGCCTTCTTGGCCATCAGCTCCAGCCACACCGCGCCACGCACCACGTGACCAATGAGATTGCCTTCGGTGGTGTAGCTGAAGCCCTTCTCCCACTCCAGTTCCGCGGTCTTGCCCAGGTCGTGCAGGAACAGGCCCATGAGCACCAGGTCTCGATTGAGCGCCGGATAGAGCGGCAGCATGGCGTCGGCCAGCTTCATGAGCTGCAGCGTGTGCTCGAGCAGGCCGCCGATGAACGCGTGGTGCACGCTCACCGCGGCGGGCGCGTGCTGGAACCGGTCCATGAGCTGCGGACTGCCCAGGTACTGCTCGGCCAGCGCACGCATGCCCGGATGCTGCAGCGACCGCAGCAGCCCCGACAGCTCCTGCATCATGTCGCGGATGTCGCGCTTGGTCACCGGCAGCAGCCGCTGCAGGTCCTTCTGCTCCACGTCCACGCCGCGGATGGTCTCGGCGATGAGCTGCACCTGACCGTTGTAGGCCTGCGTCTGCCCGCTCACGAAGACGAAACCGGTGCGCGCCACCTCCGGCATCTGCCCCTCGTCGAAGGTCCACACGCGCACGGGCACCTCGCCGGTGGCGTCGCGGATGAGGGCCTTGAAGAAGGGCTTGCCAGCCCGCGTCACGCCCATCTGGGGGTTCACCAGCGAATAGGTGCCGTTCACGTAGGTGTTGGGCACGAAGTCCCGGATGTCCATGTGCGGAATGACGGTGCCGTCGGTCCTGGCGGAGCTCATCCGTCGAGTCTAGCCGGACGCCGCGACGCATCCGGGACGCATGCGCTCATCCGCGCCGCGCCGCCATGGCGTCGGGAATGCCGTCGGCGATCTCCTGCGCCAGCATGCCCGCGTGTCCATGCACCGCGGCCCATCGCGCGGCGCTGTCGGCGTGCAGCTGCACGGCCAGGCATGCGGCGTCGAAGAGCGGCATGGGTTGCGCCGCGTCCGCACGCACAAACTGCGCCGCCAGGCCCGCCAGCACGCCACCCAGCGCGTCGCCGCTGCCGCCCGTGGCCAGCGCGGGCTCCACCGCGGCGCAGGTCCACACGCGGATGCCGTCGCTCACCACGGTGTGCGCGCCCTTGAGCACCACCACGCAGCCCAGCCGCGCGGCCAGCGTGGCGGCGGCGTGGGGGCGCGAGGCGGGATCGACGGGATCCAGATCCAGCTCCAGCGCCTGCGCCAGACGCGCAAACTCGCCGGGATGCGGCGTGAGGGCGATGGGCGCACGCAGGTCCAGCGCGAAGGCCTGCGACGCGGCCAGCGCGTTGAGACCGTCGGCGTCGATCACCACGGGCACCGCCGCGGCGCCCGCCACCCGCAGCACCAGCTGCTGCACCGGGAACCCCGCGCCCATGCCCGGACCGATCACCACCGCGTCGGCCCGCGCCAGCGGCGGATCCACCGCCTCCGCGCATCCGCTGGGATCCAGCGAACCGTCCGGCTGCACGGGCAGCGCACACCCCGTGGCGCTGCTGGCCACCGCCAGGGCGGAGGAGAGCAGCGGCGCCGGCATGGCCAGCGTGCAGAGGCCGCAGCCACTGCGCAGCGCCGCGCGCGCGGCCAGCGCGGGGCCGCCCAGCATCACCGGGTTGGCCGCGTGCCCGCCGATCACCAGCACCGCTCCGAAGGTGCCCTTGTGCCCCTCGGGCGCGCGAGGCGGAAGCCGCGGGAGCTGCTCAACGCGCTCCATGCACCACCTCGATGCGAAGATTGCCCATGGCCGACACCAGCCGTGACCAGCTTGGATCCGCGGCGGGATCGCCCAGCGCGGTGGTGACCAGCGCCACATGCCCCGGATGGAAGGACGGTCCGCCCGGCGGCAGCGTGGCGTCCAGGTCGATCCATCGTCCGTGCACCAGCGCCTGCGTCCACAGGTGCCAGCCAAACACGTCCTTCTTCCCGGCGAACTCGTCGCACCAGACCAGCCCGGCGGCCACCCGCGCAGGCACGCCCTGCGAGCGGAGCAGCGCGGCCAGAAGCACCGCGTGCTCGGTGCAGTCGCCGGCACGGGTGCGGACCGCCTCGCTGGCACTGGCCAGCGCGCTGCCCAGGTTCTTGCGCGAAAGCCGCTTCCAGGTGGCCACGCGAAGCCGCTCGCGGCGCGTGGCGGCGTCCTCGGGCGCGTCGGACAGCGCCTCCTGCGCCAGCGCGCGGATCTGGGGATCGCGCGCATCGATCATGGGGGAAGCCGCTCGGAACACCGGGTCGATCCGCTCCTCGGCGGTGGCCTCCGAAGCCGGCGCGTCCAGGTCCACCGTCACCTCGAAGCCCGCGCCCGCCGGCTGCACGCGCTGGAACCCCGCGGACGGCGGCGCCTCGATGGGGCCCTCGCGGGGCAGCACGCGCAGCGTGGCGCTTCGCAGCCGCATGGGGTCCGTCATGGGTCGATCGCTCTCCACGAAGCTGGCCACCATCACCTCCGGTGCCGCGACACTTCGGTCCAGCATGGCCTTGGCACGCTCCTCCGTGCTCAGGACGCTCTCGATGGCGCCCAGACCCGTGGGCGAGAGGCTGCGCAGCAGCTCGCCGTCCGCGCCGCGCCACTCACGCGTGCCGGGCGGCACCATGGGTCCCGCAAGCAGCCATCGCGTGCCCTGCACGGGCGCGCCCCGCACGGAGATGGTCTCGGGCCCCTCGCGCTGCATCCGGACCGGCTGCGGCGCGGGCCCCTGCGAGGGTTCGAACAGAAGCTGGCGGATCTCGGTGGCGCTGGAGCGCCGCTGCGCCTCCAGCGCCACGTCGGCGGCGTGCGGCGGCAACGCCTCGGCCGCGGGCGCCGGCAGGCGGCGGTCGTTCACGCGGTCGCCGTCGATGGTTCGCTCCACCACGCCGTCGGCTTCGTAGCGCCACGTGACGCGCTGCACCTGGCCGCTGCCGCCCTGCGTGCGGCCGCCGCTGAGCGGACGGCCGTCCGGGCTCTCCACGATCCAGCCCGTGGTGACCATGTCCAGCGTGGTGCCGCCGCGGGCCAGCCGCAACCGGGTCTCGCTCTCCGTTCGCCAGCCTTCCGGCACGCGCGACTCCACCGAACGCGTCCATCCCGCGGGCCGGCCGGCCACCTTCACCTCGTACCAGCGCTCGGTGCGGTCGGCAGGCGCCGCCAGTCCCAGCAGCGCCGCCAGCAGCGCCACGGCCAAGGGAAGCGTCGGGCGCAGGCGGTTCACCGGTCGCTCACAGTCGCTTGAGCAGCGGGAACAGGATCACGTCACGGATGCTGGGCGAGTCGGTGAGCAGCATCACCAGCCGGTCCATGCCCAGGCCCATGCCCCCGGCGGGCGGCATGCCCACCTTGAGCGCGTCCAGGAAGTCCTCGTCCAGCGTGCGGAAGGTGCTCTCCTCGTCGTCGATGCCGGCCAGCTGCGCGGTGAACTTCTCGCGCTGGATGTCGGGATCGTTCAGCTCCGTGTAGGCCGGCCCCACCTCCATGCCGGCGATGAAGAGGTCCCAGCGCTCGCAGAGGCGCGGGTCGTCGCGGCGCGGCCGGGTGAGCGGGCTGATGGCGGCGGGCCAGTCCGTGACGAAGGTGGGCTTGCACGGATCCAGGAGCGGCTCGCCCACCAGCTCGAAGAGCGCCTCCACCAGCAGCCAGTGGTCGAGCTTCGCGGCGTCGGACACGTGCCGCTTCAGGGCCTCGGCGCGCACCTTCGCCTCGTCGAACATCCCGAAGCCCGCGCCGCGCTCGAACAGCTCCCCGAAGGTCACGCGCACGAACGGCTTGGCGTAGTCCACCCGCAGCGGGCCGAACGGCAGCACCGGTCCCGGGCCCGCGTCCTGACGGTCCTTGGCCATCTCCGCCGCGGCCTCGTGCACCAGCGACTCCGTCAGCTCCAGCATGGTCCAGCAGTCGCCGAAGGCCTCGTAGGCCTCCAGCGCGGTGAACTCGGGGTTGTGGCTGCGGTCCACGCCCTCGTTGCGGAAGTTGCGGT
>CAZKHO010000106.1:0-5116 GCA_964552505.1 uncultured Bifidobacterium sp.
TGCTGAGCTACAAGAACTTCGGCGAGACCAGCCTGGTCGAGATCAAGAACATGCTCACGGCCAAGGGCCTGCGCCTGGGCCAGCAGCTGGATCGCGGCCACTACGACAAGATCCGCACGGAGATGCTGGAGAAGCTGAAGGGCAAGGTCAGCGAGGAGGTGCTCAACAAGAACCTCGCGCAGATCGAGCTCAGCGTGCGCGCCCGCAAGGCGCTGCAGCTGCTGGCCATCCAGACCGTGGGCGACCTGGCGGCCCGCACCGAGGCGGAGCTGATGGGCGTCAAGAACTTCGGCCAGACCAGTCTGGACGAGCTCAAGGCCGTCCTGGCTGCGCATGGCCTGACGCTGCGCCAGCTCGACTGAGTCTCGCCGCCGCGGCGGCAGGAGGGCCCGCATGGGCGATCGCGCAGGCTGGCAAGCGCCAAGGCGGGGCCCGTGGCTGGCCTGGGCGGTGGCCACGTGCGTTCTTGCATGGTCCGTGCTGCTCCTGCCGGGTGGCTGCGAGAGCGCTTCGCGCGCGCCGCGCTCGCCGGGCCTGCCGCCCAGTCCGCTGGACGGCAGCGGCGCGGGCAAGGGAACCGCGACGCAGCCCGACGCCGGAGAAGCCGTGGTGCGACGCCAGCGGCCTGCTCCACCCACGCAGCGCCCCGTGCTGCCCGTGGATGAGCCGCTCATGCGCATCCGCGTGGCGGAGGCGGAGGGCGACGCCCTGACCTTCAGCCATCCGTCCGGGCAGCTGGCGCTGCGCACCGCCGCCGCGCAGGCGCCGCGTGCGCTGCGGACGCCGGTGGAGCTGCGCCGCAGCGGAGGCGGCTGGATCGCCTTGGAGGGCGCGGGTTCCGCAGGCGCCCAGCGGCAGTCGCTTCCGCCGGGCGACCGCGTGTTCATCGATTCGCCGGCGGGCGCCACCGGCGAGATCCGCTTCCGAGGCGGTGCGTGGCCCGGCGCCGCCGAGCTGGTGGCCACCGGTCCCGAGGCGGCGGACCTGGTGTTCGTGGTGCCCATGGAGACCTATCTGCCGGGCGTGATCTCCAAGGAGCTCATCAAGGGATGGGCGCCGGAGACGCACCGTGCGCAGGCCGTGGCCGCGCGCAGCTACGCCGCGTGCGAGCACGCCTGGTGGAGCGGCCGCCGGCACTTCGACGTGAACGCGGACCAGAGCAGCCAGGCGTGGGTGGGCGCCACGCGCGATCCCGTGTGCCTGGACGCCGTGCGCGACACCCGCGGCGAGTACCTGGTCTTCGACGGCCGCGTGGTGCCCGCCTACTTCAGCAGCGCCTGCGGCGGCGTGCCCGCCAACGCCACCGACTCGATCCTGGACGGCACCTGGGTGGACATCGCCCCGCTGCAGGTGGACAGCGCCAGGGACGCGCGGCCCAAGGGCTGCTGCGAGAAGGCGCCCACCGCGAAGTGGAAGGTCAGCATCTCGTGCGCCGAGATGGCCACGCGGCTCAACGCCTGGGCCGTGGCGCAGGGTCGCCGTGATCTGGCCGGTCTGGGGCCCGTGAAGTCGGTCACCGTGGCGGAATCCAACGCGGCCGGGCGGCCCTCCGCCTTCCGGATCACGGACGGGGCGGGACATCGCGCCGTGTGGGAGGCCGAGGACGTTCGGCGCGCGCTGCGCGAGGGATCGAAGGACCTGATCAAGAGCTCGCTGGTGACGGTGCAGGTGGGTGGCGGCAAGGTGACCTTCGAGGGTCGCGGCCACGGCCACGGCGTGGGCATGTGCCAGTACGGCGCGCAGGCCATGGCCAAGGTGGGCCGCGGCTACCGCGAGATCCTGCTGCGCTACTACCCGGGCGCGTCGGTGCAGCGATCGCCGGGCGCCGCGGCGCCCTCGCAGGCCACGCCACGCGCGGAGCGGGGATCCTGACCATGTTCACCGGACTGGTCCAGCATCTGGGCACGGTGGCCCGAGCCGAGCGCTCCGAAGCGGGCATGCGGCTTGGCGTGGACGCGTCGGGCTGGCTCCGCGATCCGCAGGCGGGCGAGAGCATCGCGGTGGACGGCTGTTGTCTCACGCTGGTCCAGTCGGAAGGCGCGCGGCTGTCCTTCGACGTGGTGCCGCAGACGCTGGACCGCACCACGCTGGGCGCGCTGCGTGCCGGCGACCGCGTGAATCTGGAGCGCTCGCTGCGCGCCGACGCGCTGCTGGGCGGGCACCTGGTGCAGGGACACGTGGAGGCGGTGGGCACCGTGGTGGGCGTGGATCGGGCCGGCGGCGGCTGGCGCACGCGCATCCGGACGCCGGCGCCGGTGCTCTCGCTGCTGGTGGATCGCGGCAGCGTGGCGGTGGACGGCGTGAGCCTGACGGTGGCGGCCACGGGTCCGGACTGGTTCGAGGTGGCGCTCATCCCGGAGACGCTGGAGCGCACCACGCTGCGGCTCCGTGCGGCGGGGTCGCGCGTCAACCTGGAACCGGACGTGCTGGCCCGCATGGTGGCGGAGCAGGTGCGGCGCCAGCTGGGCCGCGGCTGAGACCCGGCGTTCAGTCCACGCGCAGGGCCAGCAGCGTGATGTCGTCCAGCAGGGACGCGTCCGGGGGGTTGCGGTCGATCCGTTCGCCCAGCTTTCGAAGGATCTCGGCGGGATCGGGCTCGTCCATCACGGCCCTGAACGCACCCAGATGACGCTCCGTGGTGGTGGCGCCCCTGGCGGAGGGATCCTCCGGCACGGCCGCCTCGAAGCCGTCCGAGTGGATCAGCAGACGGTCGCCCGCGCGCAGATCCACCTCCACCTCCTCCCAGACGTCGTCCTCGAAGACGCCCAGCACGCCGCCGGGCGCGTGCAGCACCTCCAGCGTGGAGGTGCCGCGCAGCACCACCGGCGCAGGGTGACCCGCGCTGGCCAGTCGGACGCGGAGGGTGCGGGTGTCCAGCACGGCGTAGGCCGCGGTCACGAAACGCGTGGATCGGGACTCCCGCCGAAGCAGCTCTGTGTTCACGCGGGCCAGCGCCTCGCCCGGCGGCACGATGCGATAGGCGCTGCCCTGGATCTCCTTGGATGGCAGGGCGCGCGACACCACCATGGTCATGAGCGCGGCCGGCACGCCATGCCCCACGGCGTCCGCCACGAACAGCCCCAGATGGTGCTCGTCCAGGCGTCGCACGTCGTAGATGTCGCCGCTCACCCAGTGCGCCGGACGCCACAGCGCCGCCACCTTGGCCCGCGGCAGCTGCGGCAGCGACTTGGGCAGGAACTCGCGCTGCACCTGCGCGGCCAGCTGGAGCTCCTCGTGCATGCGCGCAAGATCGCCGCGCAGTCCGCCCACCAGCCGTGCGGAGCCGGCCACCTCGCCGCGAAGACGGTCCAGATCGGGCTGACGCGAGAGCATTCCGCGCAGCGTGGCCGCCACCAGCGCGGGCTCCGCCTCCAGCGGCAGCGAGCCGTCGTCCGACTCCGGACCGTGCGTCAGCATCAGCCTGGGAAGCGCGTCCCGGTCCAGCCGATCCAGCGCGGCCGCCAGGCCGCGCGCGCTGTCCTGCGGATCCAGCGCCACCACCGCCGCGTCGATCCCCTCCAGGGCCGCGGTGGCCTCCAGCGGCACGCAGGCCACCACGCGGGCGCCCGGGATGCATCGCACCACCGCGGCGGCGTGCCGTCGGATCCACTCCAGACGTCCCGACGTGGCCACGAACGCCACGCGGACCGCACGCGCGGATTCAGGGGGCGGCGCTTCCTCCAGCATGGCGCGCGAGTGTAGCCGCGGCCTCCTCCGAACCCCGCAGCCACGCCGCCGCAGCCGCGTCCACCTGTGGGCCGCCGCTTGCGTGCAGCGCGCGAAGACCGCGTTCCACACGATCCGGGTCCGCGGCCTGCAGCAGTTCGGCCGCGGCCAGCGGGCGCGGCCGGCAGAGGCCGAGCCAGGAGGCCACCAGTCCGCGCAGGCGATCGGGCGTCACGCCGGAGGCCACCAGCGCGGCAAGTCCCTCGTCGCCGTCGCGCTTGGCCAGCCGCTTCCCCGACGCGTCTCGCACCAGCGGCACATGGCACCACCACGGCGACGCGTGGCCCATCAGGCGATGCAGCACCTGCTGCAAAGCCGCGCTCTCCAGCAGATCCGCGCCACGCACCACGCGGTCCACGCCGGTCTCCGCATCGTCCACCGCGCAGGCCAGCTGGTAGCTGGGCACGCCCGCCTTGGTCCAGGCGATGAAGTCCCCGTGCGTGCGGGGCAGGTCGAAGGTGCACTCGCCGTGCAGCAGGTCCTGCACCCGCTCCACGCCGTCCGGCACCGCCAGCCGATGGTTGACAGCCCGTCCCTGGAAGGTCCAGGCGGAGCGGTCCGTCGGCCGCAGCGAGCGAGGAAACACGGCGTGCCCAGCGCCCTCCTGCGGTGCGCCTACCGCTTCGGCCGCCTCGCGCACTTCGGCGCGGCTGTGCGGGCTTTCGTACACCAGCCCCTTGGCCGCCAGCGCGCGCATGGCGTCCAGATAGCGGGGCATGCGCTCCGACTGGCGGATCACCGGACCGTCCCAGTCCACGCCCAGCAGGCGAAGCTCCGCCGGCGTGTCGTGCGCGCTGGAGGCCACCCGCGGCGCGTCCAGATCGTCCAGGCGGAGCAGCAGCTTCCATCCGAGGCGCCGGGCCAGCATCCAGTTCAGCACGAAGCTGAAGGCGTGGCCCAGGTGCAGCGCCCCGGTGGGGCTGGGCGCAAGCCGCGAGATGCCGCCCTGTGCCAGCATGCCCGGGAGGGTAGATTGAAGGGGTCATGAAGGCCTTGACGCCACGCCAGGTGACCAACCGCCTGGCCAAGCTGGACCAGTGGGCGGAATGCGGCGGCGCCATCCAGCGCACCTTCCAGTTCGCGGATTTCGTCACCAGCATGAAGTTCGTGAACGAGGTGGCCGCCGCCGCCGAGAAGGTCCAGCACCACCCGGACATCCTGGTGCGTTGGAACAAGGTCTCGCTGACCCTGAGCACCCACGACGCGGGCGGCATCACGGAGAAGGACTTCGGCTTCGCGGCGGACGCGGACCGGATGGCCGCCGTGCATGTGCCGCCTCCGGCATCGCCGGATCTGCCGCAGGGCTGACCGATCCCTGTCTGGGCGACCCCCGGCTCTCCCGCGCGACGGCGTGAGGACTCTCCAGATCGACCGCTCGGGACCGGGTGGT
>CAZKHO010000106.1:5216-8387 GCA_964552505.1 uncultured Bifidobacterium sp.
GGCGGGACCGTTCAGGTCCGGAGCGCGCGGCGAACCAGCGCGGCGCGGGCGATGCGGCCCTTGTCCTCGTCCACGGCCGAGGGATCCAGCCGGGCCAGATGCGCGGGCTGCACCTGCAGCAGCAGGCGCTGGACCAGTTCCAGCGAGACGTCGGGGATGAGTCCCTGACAGATGCCCAGCCGAAGGCTGGAGAGCTGCTTGGTGGCCTCCTCCGCACCCAGCAGCCGAGCGGCTCGCAGCAGCGCCGCGGCACGGTGCACCTTGTCCTCCAGCAGCGCGCGGTTGGACTCGGCCAGCACGCGGCGCGCCTCACGCTCGTAGTGGACCAGGCTGGGCACCGTCTCCTCCATGAAGCGGCGCAGCAGCTCGTCCTCGCCGAAGCCCAGCGTGAGCTGGTTGCTCACCTGATAGAAGTTGCCGATGGTCTCGGTGCCCTCGCCGTAGAAGCCTCGCATGGCCAGGTGCATCTCCTTGGCCGCGCGCTTCACGCGCTCCATCTCGCCCGTGTAGCGAAGGCCCGGCAGATGCAGCATCACGCCCATGCGCACGCCGCATCCCACGTTGGTGGGGCAGGCGGTCAGGTAGCCCCAGCGCGACGAGAAGGCGAAGTCCACCGACGACTCCAGCGCGGTGTCGAAGCGCCGTGCCGCCTCGAACGCCTCGGCCAGCCGGAATCCAGGCAGGATGGTCTGGATCCGGAGGTGGTCCTCCTCGTTCACCATCACGCTGAGCACCTCGTCGGGGTCCACGCCCAGCGTGCGGGGGATGGCGCTCTCCGCGAAGTGCCTGGACACCAGGTGACGCTCCACCAGCAGCTGCCGCTCCTGCGCCGAGGTCTGCGCCATCTGGATCCAGGCCAGTCCCTTGGGGAAGGCTGGCGCCAGCGGGGCCTGCGCCACCAGTCGCATCACCTCGTGCCGCTGCGCGTCCGTGGAGCGACCCACGAAGGGGAACCCCGCCACGTTGCGCGCCAGCCGCACACGACAGCTGACCACCACGTCCGATTCCGGGCCAACCTGCACCGTGCTCGATTCCTCGCGCAGTCTCACGGGCTTGCGCTCCCGGCGCCGCCCAGCGACTGCAGCTGGTCGCGCAGGCTGGCGGCGCGCTCGTACTGCTCGGCGGCCACGGCCGCGTCCAGCTCCTGCATGAGGCGCGTGCGAAGCGCCGCACGTTCGGCCAGTCCCTCCACGCGCCTGGGGCCGCGGCCCACGTGGTGCACCGCACCGGCCTGGGCACGCTCGATCACGCTGGCGATCTGCGGCATGAACGCCTCGTAGCAGCCGGGGCAGCCCAGCACGCCACTCTGGCGGAAGTCCGCGAAGGTGAGGCCGCAGGAAGGGCACACGCCGGCTCGGCGCGGCTGCCCCGTGAACTGCGCCAGCAGCTGGGTCACCGGGAGCGTGGGCAGCGCGTAGCCGCGTTCGGCGGCGTGCTCCGCGCAGAGGTGCACCTCGCTGGTGGCGCCGCCCTTGATCACCACCTCATGCACCACCGCAGGCTTGTCGCAGTGATCGCACTTCATGCGGGGCGCATTCTAGGCCTGCCAGCAGCCGCTCTCGGCCATGGCGCGTCGCAGGGCCACCAGCTGGGCCAGCAGGGTGGGCACGGCGTCCAGCGCCAGCATGGTGCTGGCGTCGCTGGCGGCCTTGGCGGGTTCGGGGTGGCACTCCAGGAAGACCGCGTGCACGCCCGCGGCCACCGCCGCACGGGCCAGCAGGGGCGCGCGCTCGGGGCGGCCGCCGGTGCGCACGCCTTCGGCGCCCGGCAGCTGGGTGCTGTGCGTGGCGTCGAAGCAGACCGGATGGCCCGCGTCCACCAGGTCGCCGATGCCGATGAAGTCGTTGACCAGCCGGTGGTAGCCGAAGGTGGTGCCGCGCTCCGTCACCATCACGTGGCGGCACCCGCCGTCGATCAGCTTCTGCAGGGCGTTGCCCATCTCGCCCGGGCTCATGAACTGGCCCTTCTTCAGGTTGACGGGGCGCCCGGTGTCCGCGGCGGCGGAGAGCAGGTCGGTCTGCCGGCAGAGGAACGCCGGGATCTGCAGCATGTCCAGCACGCGCGCCGCCGGCTCGCACTGTTCGGCCTCGTGCACGTCGCTGGTGACCGGGCATCCCAGCTCCGTGCGAAGGGCGGCCAGGCGGGCCAGCCCGCGCTCAAGGCCCGGGCCCCTGGGGCTCTTGCCGCTGGAGCGGTTGGCCTTGTCGAAACTGGCCTTGAAGCAGAAGTCGATCCCCAGCGAGCGGCACGCGTCCCGAAGGGTGAGGCCGATGCGTCGGTTGGTCTCGTCCGTCTCCAGCACGCAGGGGCCCGCGATGAGCAGCAGGCGCCGTCGCGGGTGGGCGAAGAAGTCCTCCAGGATCCGTTGGGCGTGGGGCATGGGGTGTGGGCCTGCGGGGCGTTCGAATCCCGATAAATATCGGGGAAAGGCCTTTGGAGCCGTCTTTCCGGAACCGAAGTTAGCAGCAGTCCGGCTTGACCGTAGTGGCCGGCAGGAGGCAGGGCATGAGCGAGGCATTCCCCGAAAGTCCCGAAGCGTTCGCCGCATACGTCCAGCGCGTCTTCCGCAGGCACTGGCCCGACCGTTCCGTGGAAGTGGCCGGGCCCATGGACCTGGTGGTGGAAGGCCGCCATCTGGGTCTGGAGAACCTCTGGCGGATCGCCTCCGCCGAGCCGGCGCGCGCCGACGAGGTGGTGCAGCACTACCTGGAGAAGCTGCTGGAGGGCGACGCCATGGGCAACTCCAGCATGCCGTTCTCGCTGGTGCGTCCGCGCATCATGCCGCGGATCCAGCCGCTCTCCATCTTCGAGCACCTGGACCGCACGCAGGTGGCGCACGTCCCGTTCGTGAACGACACCGTGATCGTCTTCGTGGTGGACCTGCCGGAGGTCACGGTGAGCGTGACCGTGGAGCAGATGGTCCGCTGGGGCGTGGACGCCGAGGACCTGGACCTGCTGGCCCGGGAGAACCTGGCCCGCTACCAGCCGGAGCTGAAGGTGAAGATGGTGGAGAGCGAGACCGGCGGGCGCGCGGCCATCGTCAGCGTGCTGGACGGCTACGACGCCGCACGGCTGCTGCTGGAGACGCTGCACCGCACGCTGGCGCCGCAGATGAAGGGCGACTTCTTCGTGGCCACGCCGGCCCGCGACATGTTCGTGGCCATCAGCTGC
>CAZKHO010000107.1:0-8374 GCA_964552505.1 uncultured Bifidobacterium sp.
CAACCAGCCCGTCGCCGAGGCCCACAACCTGCAGTTCGCCGGCGCCGCGGCGTGAAGGGCGGCGCCCCCGATCGCTGCAACGTGCTGCTCGCCGGCAGCGGCGGCCGCGAGCACGCGCTGGCCTGGAAGCTTCGCCAGAGCCCGCGCCTGGGCGACCTGTGGGTCGACCCGTCCGCGAACGCCGGACTGCTCTCGCTGGGCCGAGCCTGTCCGCAGTCGCTGGAGCCGCGCAACCGCTTCCATCTGGAGCGTTGGATGGAGCGCGAGGACATCCGTCTGGTGGTGGTCGGGCCGGAGGCCCTGCTGGAGCAGGGCATGGCCGACGACCTGCACAAGCCCCCGCACCGCATGGTCTTCGGCCCCACGCGGGCCGGTGCCCGGCTCGAGTCCGACAAGGCCTGGTGCAAGCAGGTCCTTCGCTCGGCCAACGTGCCCACCGCCGAGGCCCGAACCTTCGGTCGCGACCAGCTCGACGCCTCGCTGCATTACGTGCGCAGCCGGCCCGATCCGCTCGTCGTGAAGGCGAGCGGCCTCTGTGCCGGCAAGGGCGTGGTGGTGTGCGGCGCATCCATGGCGACGCCGGCGCCACGGTGGTCATCGAGGAGCGACTGCAGGGCGAGGAAGTGAGCGTGCTGGCCCTGGTGGACGGCAGCACCATCTGGATGCTCGAGGCCTGCCAGGACCACAAGCGCGTTGGCGAGCGCGACACCGGCCCCAACACCGGTGGCATGGGCGCCTACTGCCCCACGCCCCTGGCCACCGAACCGCTGCTTCGCCAGGTGGAGCGGGAGATCCTGGTCCCCACCGTGGACGCGTTGCGGCGGGAAGGCATCGACTTCCGGGGCGTCCTCTACGCGGGCCTCATGCTCACGCACGGCGGCCCCAAGGTGCTGGAGTTCAACACCCGCTTCGGCGACCCCGAGACGCAGGCGCTGATGGTCCGCTGGCAGGGCGACCTGCTGGACGCGCTCTGGCGCACCGCCGCCGGCACCCTGGATGGCGCCGACATCGGCTTTGCATCGGGCTCCAGCTGCTGCGTGGTGGTGTGCGCCGAGGGCTACCCCGGCAAGCCTCGGACCGGAGACGCCATCGAGGGCATCGGTCTGGCCGAAGCCGCCGCCGGCCCGGGCCAGCGGGTGGTCTGCTTCCACGCCGGCACCCGCCCGGGCGCCGACGGTGGCGTGGTGACCTCGGGAGGCCGGGTCCTGGCGGCCACAGCCTGCGCGCCGGACCTGCAGCAGGCCCGCGACACCGCCACCGCCGCCGCCACCCGGATCTCGTTCCACGGGGCCTTCCTGCGCCGGGACATCGGCATGCGGGTCCTCCGGACGGCCAGTCCGGCCTGATGGATCGGGCCCGATCGGGGCCTTTGGACGCAACCTTCGGTTACACTCGCCCGGACTCGCTTTGAGTCCCCGTCACCCCACGATCCGTCCCGAGAGAGACCCGTTCATGCTGCGTCCCCTTCGTTCGCTCGCCACGCTCGCGATCGCCTTCCTCTCGATCGGCCTGATGGTGGCCGGTGGTCCCACCACCCCCGTCCAGAACGCCGGCCGCCCGGCAGGCAGCGCCATGCCCGGCCTGGATGACGTGGGCACGCAGACGGACGAGCAGCCCGAAGTGCGCCGAATCCTGGCGGACGTGGATCCCACGGCCCCCGTCCAGCCCCGGACGCCGGTCGAGAAGTGGCGCGCCGCAGGTCGTGGCAGCCTGGACGCGGCCCTGGGCAATCGCGGCATCCGGACCGACCGCATCTTCGTGAAGTTCCGTGACGACCTCAAGGTGCGCGTGACCGGCGACGCCAACCGCCCGGTCCGAAGCGAAGCCCCCATCCGTACCGTGGCCGGAACCGGCAAGCTGGTCACCACCATCGATCCCAACACGGAACTGGCGGAAGCCGTGGCCATGCTGAAGAACTATGGCGGCCGGGTGGAGCAGGCCATTCCCTTCACCGCCGCCAAGCTGCGCGCCATCGAGCTCCGCGCCGAGGCCACCAGCCGACGCCAGCAGCCCGACCTGGCGGGCTTGATGCTGGTCACCGTGGGCGCGGACGTCTCACGCGCCGCAGAGGCGTTCAACGCGCTCGACGCGGTGGAGTTTGCGGAGGTGGAGCTGATGCCCATCCCCGCACAGGGCGGCCCCATCTGCAACCTCATCGATCAGGCGCTCCAGAAGGGCTCCGGCGAGGAAGGCGCCAACGTTCGCGCCTGCAACGAGGGTACCGATCCCATCACCGGCAATCCGGCGCTGTGCACCCCCGGCCCGGTCTTCCCGGGCTGGAACGCCGTGCAGGGCTCCGCCAACGACGTGGGTTGGCCCACGCCGCCTCCCACCACCGGCCTCGGCTCCATCGCCGCCCAGACCCAGACCATTCGCGGATCCACCATCTGCAACCGCGCCAACACCTTCGCCTGGTGGGTCCCCATGAACCCGCCCGTCGATCCCAACGGCAACTGCGACGCCCCCAACAACGTCGAGTGGACGATCGACATCACCGACGACCCCGGCATGTCGTACCTGGACCAGCATCCGGTGTGGGACTGCACGGCCGTCGGCTGCAACAGGTGCTCCTCGTCCTTTCCCGACACCTATGTGGGCGGTGGCTCCCCTGACTGCCAGTACGGCTGCGCCCAGAGCGGCTGCTCCGACGCCGTCGGGGCCTACCTGCCCTCGTGCGTGGGCAGCGGGTCGGGCCAGGGCTGGGACGCGCTGTGCGCCACCATCGCCAACATCGTCTGCGTCTCGGTCTCCAGCGCGCCGTACTCCAACATCGGCTTCCTCGCCGAGCCCTCGCCCTCGCAGGACAACCTGACCACCTACTGCTACGAGTGGGCCCGCATCACCTCCGAGCCCGTCCCCCCCGGCGACAAGTACCACTTCCAGTCGGCCGGCAAGAACACCCAGTACGACACCTGCTTCGTCGCGCGCGGTCCCTCGGTGGGCCTCACGTCCACGTACGACGGCGCCGTGGTCTTCACCGACCTGGGCGATCTGGCGGACGTGTCGGACCGCGGCATCCGCCCTTGGGGCTTCCTCTGGGAGGATCCCTCCAATGTGCCGTCGCTGGGCTTCCTGCAGTTCGAGGGCGCGTCGGGCTTCTTCGACGACGTGGCCTGCCAGCTGGACGTGAACACGCTGGCCGGCATCGGCACCAAGGCGATCGGCGGCAAGGTGCTGGCGGCGGATCCATCGCTGCCGGACAACGCCATCTTCGCGCGGCTGGATCCGGCACTGAAGAACTACCCCTACACCCAGTCCCACGACTGCTTCACCGTGGGCCGCACCACGCCGGGCTGCTACGTGCCCACCTGCTGCGTCTACGTGTGCAACATCGATCCCCTGTGCTGCAGCCAGTCCTGGGACGACGCATGCATCGGCTACGCGCGCCAGGCACCGGACGGCTACTGCAACAGCGGCGCCATCGGCGCCAACTGGAACACCGCATCCTGCGGCACGCCCGACTTCACGTTCAAGGACGTGGACGATCTGGGCGCCCCGCACGCCCGCAACCTGCAGCTCTACGGCACCGCCCGTCCGGTGGTGCTCACCAGCACGCAGTACATCAACCTGGCCAATCCCACCAAGGGCGGCCTGATCGACCTCTCGGCCATCAACTGCCAGGCGTCGGGGCCTGACCCCGACTGCGGCGGCGGCGTGACCCCGGTGGCCCTCAACGAGACCTACGGGTTCCTGAACTCGCAGTTCTCGGGCGGCGGTCTGGACATCGCCTCACTCGAGAACTGGGCGCTCCAGCTCCCCGACGTGACCTCGTCGATCGCCCGCGGCAAGGGCGTCACGGTGGGCCTCATCGACTACTCCTGCAACGTGGATCACGAGGACCTGGTGGGTCAGGTGATCGTGGAGCCCGGCCAGCAGATCTTCACTCAGCCTTCCGGCGTCATCGATCCCGAGCACGGCGCTGCCGTCTTCGGCGAGATCTTGGCGGCGGACAACGGGTTCGGCATCACGGGCGTGGCTCCCGAGACCAAGGGAATCTTCTTCCCGTGCGTCAGCATCAACGGCCGCGGCCGTGCGGCGGCGGCCATCCTGGCCGCGGGTGACGCGCTGCAGCCCGGCGACATCCTCTGCCTGCCGGTGGAGTTCGGGCTGGGCCGTCCGTTCTGGAACTCGGCCACGTACGGCACCCTGCTCGCCACGGTGACGGACCTGGGCATCTCCACCTTCATCTCCGCCGGCAACGGAGCGTTCGACGTGACCGGTGGCTCCAACAGCGCCTACGGCGTCACCGTGGGCGCCTGCTGGCCCGGTCGTCAGGTGCCCCTGCCGATCAACGACAACCTGGCGGTTCCCAGCCCGTCGTATCCGGGTGACGCGTACTGCCGCTACAAGGACAGCAACTACTCCTCGGACGGTTCCATCGACATCTCCGGCTGGGGCACGGCTGTGTGCACGCTGGGCGTCGGCTCGCTCTTCAAGGTGGACGGAACCCCCAACCGGAACTATCAGCAGAACTTCAACGGCACCAGCGCCGCCGTGGGCATGATCGCCGGCCTGGCCGCGCGAGTGCAGTCCGTCACCAAGGCCTACCTGGGTTCGCCGGTCAGCATGCAGTCGTTGCGCTCGGCGCTGCGACTCAACCGCTATGCCCAGTGCTCCGGCATCGTCACGGGCACCAACTCCGGCAACCCGTTCATCACCTCGCAGGGCGACTTCATCGCCCCCAACCCCGCCCAGGTCAACGACATCCGCGGCTTCCCCAAGTCGCTCGACGTGCTGCAGGCGGTGGTGCTGGCCGACCAGTTCAGTTCGGGCGTGGCCTACACGATCACGCCCATCGTGGGCAGCCGCATCGCGGGTACCGCGTACAGCACCGCCACGTTCGACCAGAACTACTACCGAATCCAGGCCGCGCGGCGCGGCCGTGGCGCCACCGGCGTGGGGTACGGACGGCCGCTGCCCTACGCGGGTGCCGGCCAGATCACCGACATCCAGGTGAAGGCCTCGATCCCGGCCCGGGAGGCGGACAATCTCTTCGACTTCACCGTCACCGCCTTCGGTCGCGTCAACATCGGCGGCGCGGGCAACTTCAACACGCTGGCCATGTGCTACGTGTGGAACAACACCTCCAAGCGCTGGACCTACCTCACGCTCGGCTTCATCGACGGATCGGTGCCGGCGGCCGGAAACCTGGTCGGCAGCGTGGTGGGTCGTGGCATGATGCCCGCCGCGGTGCTGGTGCCCGAAGGCTCTTCCAACGCGGCCTACGTGCGCCTGGTGTCCTACGGCCTGGGCATCATGGGCCCCTACCAGATGTGGTGGGACTGGATCTCGCTCGGAACCACGCCGCTGGGCAACCCGTGATCTGAAGGACGGATGGCGCCGCTCACAGGCAACTCCAGCCAGACCGTTTCCGCCGCACAGGCCTTCATCCAGCTGTGGGGGGACATGGGTCCCCGCTGGGGCGTGCCTCGCACGCTCACGCTGGTCCATGCCCTGCTCTTCATCGAGGGTCGTCCCCTCAACACCGACGACGTGATGGCCCGGCTGGGCATCAGCCGGGGCAACGCCAGCATGACGCTTCGCACGTTGGTGGAATGGGGACTGGCCGCACGTACCCACAACCCCACGGACCGGAAGGACTACTTCGCCTCCGACCAGGACGTGTGGGGGCTCTTCGTCACCGTCACCCGCGCGCGCCGGCGTCGCGAGATGGAGCCCCTCATGTCCGCGCTGGCCTCGATCGTGGATGCGCCGGAATCGGGCGGGGACGACGCCGCCCGAACCAAGTTGGCGGACATGCTGCGTTTTGTGCGCGCCTTCGACGCCGTCTCGGAACGCGTCCTCGCCCTTGGGCCCCAGGCCCTCGAGGCGTTCTCGCAGCCCAGCTGAGCGCCCAAGCACCCCGCGGACACGCCCAAAAGCGGCGAAGGCGCCGCGGATGGCGGCGCCTTCGTCCTGAAGCGGACAGGGCGGGATTCGAACCCGCGATACGAGCTTGCACTCGTATACCGGTTTAGCAAACCAGCGCCTTCGGCCACTCGGCCACCTGTCCGGCGCTCCGCGCGAGGCGGGTCGGGAAGTGTAGCGGAGAACCCCGGGACGGTCGAAGCGCCCGGCGACGCACGGGGCCCTGAAAAAGGGCCTTGCACACCGCGAAAGGTCGCGTCTGCGGCTAGGCTCTTTCCGCGATGAGCCTTCTGCACACCCTGCCGCTGGCCGATGCGGCCTCCGCCGCCGATGGGCTGTGGCCGTGGCTGATGCACGAGGGCCCTCGGCTCTTCACCCAGCTGAACGACTTCCTCCGTGACCTGGCTCAGGCGTTCGGCGTCTGGACGTACGTGGTGCTGTTCGTGATCGTGTTCTGCGAGACGGGGCTGGTGGTGACGCCGTTCCTCCCGGGCGACTCCCTGCTGTTCGCGGCAGGCGCGGTCTGTGCCATGGAGGGCAGCACCCTGGATGTCCGGGCGATGGCCGGCCTGCTCTTCGCGGCTGCGCTGCTGGGCGACAACCTGAACTATCGGCTGGGGCGGTTTGCCGGACCGCGGGCCTTCTCCGGCCGGATCCGCCTCCTCAACCCGGCCCATCTGGAGAAGACGCGCCACTTCTTCGGCCGCCACGGAGGCAAGGCGGTGGTGATGGCACGGTTCGTGCCCATCGTGCGGACCTTCGCGCCGTTCGTGGCCGGCGTGGGCGCCATGCCCTATCGGCGATTCCTGGGGTTCAGCATCCTGGGCGCCGCGCTTTGGGTGGGGGCCTGCCTCTCCATGGGCTGGTGGTTCGGAAACCTGGACTGGGTGCGACGCAACTTCAGCGCCGTGGTGCTTGCCATCGTGGCCCTAAGCCTGCTGCCCATCGCCGTCGAGTGGTGGCGGCACCGTCGCACCGGACGCGCGGCCAAGGCGGACGCGTGAACCTGCTGGCGCTCCAATCCGACCTGTCAGCCCAGGCGCTGCTTCCGCTGCAGCAGCATCTGGGGATGGTGGCCGTGTTCGTGGCTTCCGTGGTGGCGCTCCTTGCGCTGGATCTGGGGCTGCTGCACCGCAATCCCCAGGCCATCGGCTGGAAGGCCGCGGCTGCCGGCGTGATGTTCTGGGTGGCGCTCGGCCTGGCGTTCAACCTCACGCTGTACTTCCTGGCGCTCGAGTTCCTGTCCCAGGATCCGTCGCCTCTGGTGGCCAGCGGACGCCTCGCCGCCACTCAGGTCGCGGACCCCGCGCTGGTGCGGTCGGCTGCCGGGGGCGCGTCGCTGGCGCTCGCCCTCCAGTGGCTGGCGGGCTACGTGGTGGAGCTGTCCCTCAGCGTGGACAACCTCTTCGTCTTTGTCGTGGTGCTGCGGTACTTCGCCATCCCCGCCGCCCTGCAGCACCGCGTGCTGTTCTGGGGGATCCTGGGAGCCGTGGTGCTCCGCGCCTCGTTCATCGGGCTGGGCGTGGCGGTGCTGCATCAGTTCGAGTGGGTCTCCGCCTTCTTCGGCCTCTTCCTCCTTGGCACGGGCGCCAAGATGCTGTGGCATCGCGGCGACGACGACCTGGTGGAACCATCCAAGACCCTCGGGTTCCGGCTGCTGCGGCGGGTGCTGCCGCTGCACCCCCAGTTCGACGGCACGCACTTCTTCAGCCGCGTGGACGCCCGCCTGGTGGCCACGCCGCTGCTGGCCGCGCTGGTGGTGATCGAGTTCAGCGACATCGTGTTCGCCGTGGACAGCGTCCCGGCCGTCCTGGCGATCACCCGCGAGCCCATCGTGGCCTTCACCAGCAACATCGCCGCGGTGCTCGGCCTGCGCGCCATGTACTTCCTGCTGGCGAAGGCGGTCGACCGCTTCCACCTGCTGAAGCCCGCGCTGGGACTGGTCCTGGTGTTCGTGGGCGTGAAGATGGCGTGGCACTGGTGGTTCGAGAAGCCCATGCTCCCGGTGGTGGCCAGCCTCTCCATCGTGCTCGGCACGGTGATCCTGGGCATCGCGCTCAGCCTCTCCATCCCCCCGCGCGTCAAGACCGTGCCGCCTGCGGCCTGAGCGCCGCGGAGACGCCCGCCGCACACCCTCGCCCCGCTACACTCGGCGCCCCATGCGCGTGCACGAATTCCAGGCCCGTCAACTGCTCGCCGAGGCCGGCGTGCCGGTCCCCACCGGCGGCGTCGCCACCACCGTGGAGGAGGCCGTGCAGGCCGCGGAGCGCGTCTTCGCGGGCGGCGGTTCCATCGCCGTGGTGAAGGCGCAGGTGCACGCGGGCGGCCGCGGCAAGGCCGGCTTCGTCAAGGTGTGCAGCAGCGTGGAGGAGGCCCGCACGGCGGCCACCTTCATGCTGTCCAACCGCATGGTGAGCCCGCAGACCCCGCCCGAAGGGCTGGAGGTCCGGCGACTGCTGGTGGCCAGCGGCGTGGACATCGCCAAGGAGTTCTACGTGGCCGTGCT
>CAZKHO010000108.1:0-8234 GCA_964552505.1 uncultured Bifidobacterium sp.
CGCCGACGGCAAGGCGGCGCGCGGCGTGCCGAAGAAGACCTGACATGTACATCGACCCGCATGTGCACATGGTCAGCCGGACCACCGACGACTACGCACGCATGGCGGTGGCGGGCTGCGTGGCGATCACCGAGCCGGCGTTCTGGGCGGGCTTCGACCGCGGCAGCCCCCAAGGCTTCCACGACTACTTCCGCCAGCTCACCGAGACCGAGCCCCGCCGCGCCGCGGCCTACGGCATCCGTCATCACGCGTGGATCTGCATCAACCCCAAGGAATCCGAGGATCACGCCTTCGCGCGCGACGTGATGCGGCTGATTCCGGAGTTCCTGCAGCGGCCCAACGTGCTGGGCATCGGCGAGATCGGCCTGAATCGCAACAGCCGAACGGAACTGGCCGTCTTCGAGGAGCACCTGGAGCTGGCCGCGCGCTTCGACACGCTGGTGCTGGTGCACACGCCGCATCTGGAGGACAAGCGCAAGGGCACGCGGCTGATCCTGGACGCCATCCGGAACCAGGGAAAGCTGCAGCCGGGTCGCGTGCTGATCGACCACGTGGAGGAGCACACCGTGCGCGCCGTGCTGGACGCGGGCTTCTGGGCCGGCATGACGCTGTACCCCGACACCAAGTGCACCGCGGCGCGCGCCGTGGACATCCTGGAGATGCACGGCACGGAGCGGCTCTGGATCAACAGCGCGGGCGACTGGGGCCACAGCGATCCGCTGGCGGTGCCCAAGGCCGCGGCCGTGATGCGTGCACGCGGCCACGCCGCCGACGCCGTCCGCCGGATCACGCTGGACAATCCGCGCACCTTCCTGGGTCAGAGCCCCCGCTTCAGCGACGCACCGCTGCGGCCCACCGCGCCCGACCTCGGCCGCTGAGCGCCGAAACCCTACGATGCGGGGCGTGATGCACGCCGAGGAACACGGCGCCCCGCGCAGGTGGCTGACGCTGCTGGCCATGACCGGCAGCCTCAGCATGATCATGCTGGACGTCACCGTGGTGGGCGTGTCGCTGCCGGCGATCCAGCACGACCTGTCGCTCACGCCGGTGCAGCTGCAGTGGGTGGTGAACGCCTACATCCTGGCGCTGGCGAGTCTGGTGGCGCTGGGCGGCCGAGCGGCCGACTCGTCCGGCAAGGTGCCGTCGTTCGTGGCGGGCATGATCGCCTTCACCGGCGCCAGCGTCGGATGCGGCTTCGCCGGCGGCGCCACCTCGATCGTGGCGTGGCGTGCGCTGCAGGGTGCGGCGGCGGCGCTCATGCAGCCGGCCAGCGCCAGCCTGGTGGTGGGCAGCTTCGCGCCCGGCGAGCGCGGCAAGGCCATGGCCGTGTACGCGGGCATTCCCATGCTGTTCCTGGCCGCGGGCCCCGCGATCGGCGGTGCGCTCACGCAGTACGCGCACTGGGCGTGGAACTTCTGGATCAACGTGCCGGTGGCGGCGGCCTCGCTCGCGATGACCTTGGTGGCCAGGCCGCACGAGGTGCGACGCCCGCGCAGGGGCAGCGACCCGCTCGGCGCGCTGCTGCTCGTCACGGGCCTGCCCTGCTTCGTCTACGGCCTGATGCAGGCCCACGCGCAAGGCTGGTCCGACGGCGGCGTGCTGCTGACGCTCTCCATCGGCTGCACGCTGCTCCCCATCTTCATCGGCTGGGAACTCCGGCACCCCACGCCGCTGCTGGCGCTCCCGCTCTTCCGCGACCGCGGCATCCTGATCGACGCGTTCATCCTGTTCGTGATGCAGTTCGCCATGAACGGTCTTGTGATCTTTGGAAGCTCCTACCTGCAGCGCGTGCTCGGCTTCGAGCCCATGAAGGCGGGCGTGAGCCTGCTGCCCATGCTGGCGCCGATCCTGGTGGTGGTGCATGTGGCGGGCCGTCTGTACGACCGCGTGGGGGTGCGCCGCCCCGCGCTCATCGGCACCGCGCTGGCCACGACGGGCATGTTCGTGCAGGCGATCGCCGCGGTTCTGGAGAGCTACCCCTTGCTGGCGCTCGGCATGGCCACGCTGGGCACCGGCATCGGCTTCGTGATGAGCCCCACGAACGTGGACAGCATGAGCCGGGCCGGGCCGGCGCATCGCGCGCAGGCCAGCGGCCTGGTGCAGACCTTCCGCCAGATCGGCGGCACGCTGGGCGTGGCGGTGGTGGGTGCGGCGATCCTGCTCAGCGAGCCTCGTCTGGGCGTGGCGCGCAGCACCGCGCTGGGCTGGACGATCTCGGGACTGGCGCTGGCGACCGCGTTCTTCGCCGCATGGAAGGGTCTCTCCTCGGTGCCACCCCGTACACTGACGCGCATGTCGCGACCGATCATCGGCATCACCACCGACATCAGCGAATCCAACGGGCTGGTGAGCTACCGCGTGAACCGGCAGTACGTGCAGGCGGTGCATCGCTGCGGCGGCGTGCCGGTGCTGCTCACGCACGAGTCGGGCGATGCGCTGGACCTGGTGGACGCGGTGGACGGCGTCATCATCACCGGCGGCAAGGACATCGACCTCCGGAAGTTCGGTCAGGAGCTGCACCCGAAGAGCGACGTGATGAACGCGGACCGCCAGTCGGGCGAGTTCGGCATCCTGCAGGCGCTGGATCAGCGGCCCGGCAAGCCCGTGCTGGGCATCTGCCTGGGCATGCAGATGATGGGCGTGCACCGCGGCTGCCATCTGGTGCAGCACGTGCCCGACGTGATCCCCGGCGGCGAGCGCCATCAGAACAACCAGCTGCATCCGGTGGAGACCGACTTCGGCAAGGGCGACGTCACCAGCAGCCATCACCAGATGCTGGGCGAGGCCGGCCCGTTCCAGGTGAAGGGACGCAGCCCGGACGGCTGTCTGGAAGCCATCCAGCTGGCCGGACGCCCGTTCTACGTGGGCGTGCAGTGGCACCCCGAACGAACCAAGGACCTCACATTGGGCGACGGCATGATCAAGCGGCTGGTGGAAGCCGCCGCGGCCGCGCGCGCGAACAAGGAGAAGTCGTGATCCACGCCGCCATCGTCGCCTCCATGCTGCTTGCGCAGTCCTCGCCTCGTCCGGAGGAGCGTGAACCGCCTCAGGCGCCTTCGGTCAAGCCGGAGTCCGGCCCGTCGCTGAAGGTGGGCAGCAAGGCTCCTCCGCTCACCGTGGACACCTGGGTGCAGGGCGACCCCGTGCGCGCCTTCGAGCCGGGCAAGGTGTACGTGGTGGAGTTCTGGGCCACGTGGTGCGGTCCGTGCGTGCGCAACATGCCGCACCTGACCGCGCTGCAGAAGGAGCACCCGGAAGCCGTGATCATGGGCGTGGCGGCCGCGGAACGCGGCACGGCGGATCCGGCGGACCTGAGCGTGGACGCGCCCGCCGAGGACGCCCGCGTCACCGGCATCCGCAACTTCCTCAAGGCGCACACCGGAAGCGTCGGCTACCGCATCGCCTTCGACGGCGACGGCAGCATGGGCAAGGCGTGGATGCTGGCCGCCAGGCAGCGCGGCATCCCGTGGGCATGCATCGTGGGCAAGGACGGGACCATCCGCTGGATGGGTCACCCCTCCGAGATGGACGGTCCACTGGCCTCCGCCATCAAGGCGCCCGCGCCCAAGCCCGCGGCGCCGCCGGCTCAGCCACCCTCCAGGTCGTGAGCCGCATGTCCGCGGTCGGGTACTGCACCAACGTGCATCCGGGCCGCAACCTGCAGGAACTCTCGCAGGCGCTGCTGGGCCCGGCGGCCCAGGTGGCCCGTCTGGTGGGCGCGCCGTTGCCGGTGGGGGCGTGGCTGTCCGCCGAGACCGTCCGCCAACTGCAGGAACAGCCCGACGAAGCCCGACGTCTTCGCGACCGCGCCCTGGACGCGGGCGTGCAGATTGTCGCGGTCAACGCGTTCCCGTACGGCAACTTCGGTGCCGGCGCGGTGAAGACCCGCGTCTACGAGCCGCACTGGGCGGACGCACGCCGCGCGCTCCACACCTTGGCGGTGGCGGAGCTGCTTCCGTGTCTGGTGCCGCCGGGCACCACGCACGCCAGCGTGA
The DNA here is from genome assembly GCA_964552505.1 of uncultured Bifidobacterium sp. GTDB lineage: Bacteria > Planctomycetota > Phycisphaerae > Phycisphaerales > SM1A02 > SYAC01. The sequence continues at coordinate 3,996 of CAZKHO010000108.1, forward strand.
GCACGGTGCCGCTGGGATGGCGACCGCGCTTCAGCGCGGAGGGGTGCGGCGCCAGCGTGGGTCTGGCGTCTGCGCAGCTGGAGCAGGTGGCGCGCGCGCTCTCCCGTCTGGAGCAGCGGAGCGGGCTGCGCGTCACGCTGGACATCGAGCCCGAACCGGGCTGCGCCATCCAGACCTTCGACGAGCTGTGCGGCTTCATGCAGCACTGTCTTCGACCGCGCGACGCGGACGATCCGCTGCGCCGTCATCTGGGCGCCTGCGTGGACACCTGTCACGGCGCCGTGATGGGCGAGCCTGCGGACCATGCGTTCCACGCCTGCGCGGCTGTGGGCGTGGGCGTGCACCGTCTGCAGGTCTCCTCGGCGCTGTGCGGCGGAAGCGACCCGGCGTCGCTGGCCGCGCTGGCACGGTTCGACGAACCTCGCTGGCTGCATCAGGTGGTCACCGGCACGCACGCGGAACCCGTGGTCTGGGAGGACATCGGTCCGTTCCTGGCGTCCCGACCGTCCGCCGAGTGGCGCTGCCACTTCCACGTGCCGGTGTTCCTGGAGAAGGCGGGCGGCCTGGACACCACCGCGTCCGCCATCCAGCCGGCCCTGCGTCAGGCCGCGGCGGCTCCCACGCCTCCGTTCATCGAGGTGGAGACCTACGCGTGGAGCCAGCTGCCCGACCCCGCGGCGCCCAGCCTGGAGGAGGGCATCGCCCGCGAGATCCTGCACGTGCGTGGCCTGCTTGCGAAATGCGGCGGTTCCGCGGAGGCTTGCACCCGATGACCGCCGCGGCGCAGGCAACTCCAACCGGTGCGCTGGGTGCATGGCTCCGCCTCATGCGGCTCTCCAACGCCCCCACCGCCGCCACCGGTGCTCTGGTGGGAGCCGTGGTGGGCGCGCGGCCCGCGCCAGGCGCGCTCCCAGCCACCACGCCCACGCTCCTGTGCGTGGCTGGCGTGACGCTGGTCTATCTGGGCGGCATGGTGATGAACGACTTCTTCGACCAGCCCATCGACCGCATCGAGCGGCCGGGTCGACCCATCGTGTCCGGCCGCGTGCGTCCCACCGCGGCCCTGGGACTGGGCATGACCCTGCTGGCCGCCGGCGTGACCGCGCTGGTGCTGGCCAGCGCCGCCGCCGTGCCGTGGGTGCTGCTGCTTCTGGCGTGCGTCATGGCCTACAACCTGCTGCACCGAAGCGCCGTGGCCGGGCCTCCGCTGATGGCCGGCTGCCGCGCGCTGGTTCCCGTGATCGCCGCCATCGCGTGCGGCCCCACGCCTCAGCCGGACTGGCAGCTGCTGGCCATGTTCGCGCTTCCCATTGCGGGCTACACGCTGGCCATCTCCATGGTGGCTCGCGACGAGATGTCCCGCAGCGGGCGCCAGGCCGGGTCGATGGCGCTCCCGACGGCGATGTCGCTGGCGGGCATCTGCACCCTGGCGCCGCTGGGCTGTGTGGCGCTCCGCATGGTGGCTCCCATGGGTGCCACGGACCGCGCGGGCTACGTGATCTGCATGATCGTGGCCGGCTGGCTTCTGCTGCGTGGCGTGCAGCGCATGGTGCAGCCTGGTCGCACCCCGGCCGGCGTGATGTCGTGGATCGCGGGCTTCGCCGCCATCGACGCGGCTTCGCTCATGCTGCTTGGCGCGCCTTCGCTGGCCGCCACAGCCCTGGGCGCCGCCGTGCTCACCGTGCTCCTGCAGCGACGCGTCGCCGGGAGCTGACCCGTGGCCTCCGCGCATCCATCGGGCGCGCATCGGACCGTGGTGGCCATCGCCGCCGGCCTGTCCGCCGGCCACATCGGGCACGACACGCCGGTGCTTCGCGAGCTGGCTCGCGCGGTGGGCGGCGTGCGCATGCTCCGGCCCAGCGTGCCCGCCGTCACCTGCACCGGCCAGGCGGACATCCTCACAGGCCAGCCTCCACGCCATCACGGCATCGTGGCCAACGGCTGGATGGACCGTGAAGCGGGCGAAGTGCGGCTGTGGCGCCAGTCGAACCGGCTGGTGCGCGGACCGATGGTCTGGCAGCGGGCCCGCGAACGCTTCCCGGGCCTGACCGTGGCCAACCTGTTCGGCTGGTTCAACATGTTCAGCGACGCGGACTTCACCGTGACGCCGCGACCGCAGTACGCCGCCGACGGCCGCAAGGCGCCCGACATCCTGGCCACGCCGCACGGCCTTCGCGAGCGACTGGTGGCGGAACTGGGACCGTTCCCGCTCTTCCGCTTCTGGGGACCACGCGCCGACATCCGCAGCACGGACTGGATCGCGCAGGCCACCATGCGCGTGATGCGCTGGCACGATCCGGCGCTGACCCTCTGCTACCTGCCCCATCTGGACTACGTGCTGCAGCGCGAGGGCCCCGGCGGACCCACGCTGCGAAGGGAGCTGCGCGAACTGGATCGCGTGCTGGGCGCGCTGCTGGAAGCCTGCCGTGCACGGGGAGCCCGCCTGCTGGTCTGCAGCGAGTACGGCATCGAGCGGACCACCCAGGTGGTGCACCCCAACCGCGCCCTGCGTGAGGTGGGGCTGCTGTCCACGCGGCTGGAATTCGGCGGTCAAAACCTGGACCTCAACGCCAGCGCCGCCTTCGCCATGTGCGACCACCAGGTGGCGCATGTCTACGTGCAGCGCCCTGACACGCTGGAGAGGGCCCGCGAGCGCCTGGCAGCGCTGCCGGGCGTCGAGCGCGTGCTGCGGCGCGAGGAGCTGGCGGAGATCGAGCTGGACCATCCGCGGAGCGGCGACCTGGTGCTGCTGCCCGCCCCGGGCGCCTGGTTCGCCTATCCATGGTGGACGGATCCAGGCGAGGCGCCGGACTTTGCTCGCACCGTGGACATCCATCGAAAGCCCGGATACGACCCGTGCGAACTGCTGCTGGACGCCGGACGCGCACGCACCGCCGCCAAGCTGGGCTGGTTCATGCTCCGGAAGTCCCTGGGCATGCGAGCCCTGCTTCGGTGCACGCCGCTGGACGCGTCGCTGGTGAAGGGCACGCACGGCCGCGTGGACCTGGCGCCCGAACTGGAGCCGGTGCTGCTGGCCGAGGGTGACTTCCTGCCGGACCACGCGCGTCTTCCGCTGCGTGGCGTGCACGACGCCATCCTTCGACATCTCTCCGGGGAACGCGCATGAGGTGGCTCTGGGTGTCGCTGGCGGCGGTGGTGCTGGCGGGCGTCGCGGCGCTGTGGTGGCCCGACCGCATCTCCCAGGCGCCCGACCGTGTCGATCCCGCCGCATCGCCCGGGTCCGGTTCGTCCCAGCCACCCGAACTTCCGGCCATGGGGACCGTCCCGGAGACGGCGGTGCAGACCGCGCCCACGCCGAAGTCCGCCGCCGCCTCGCCGCCCGCCGACGCGGTGGCCGCGACGGCGCAGGCCCCGTTCCAGCCCCAGCGCCTGCCCGACGGCACGCTGCGCCTGGACCACCGGTTCAGCCTCTCGGGCAGCGGAAGCGAGCAGGATCCGTTTCGGCTCACCTGGCCGCTGCTGGCCAGCGCCGCGGACTCCGTGGACGCGGCCGCCAACCACCTGACACCGCCGCCGCACATCCAGTTCCTGGACGGGCAGTGGGTCCAGATCAGCGCCTATCTGGCGCCGCCGCTCTGGGGCGAGCGCACCACCGAGCTCCTGGTGATGAAGAACCGCTGGGACGGCTGCTGCATCGGCCTTCCACCCACGCCGTTCGACTGCGTCGAAGCCACGCTGGCCACGCCCGTCACCCTGGGCGCCAGACACAGCATCAGCTACGGCACCGTGCGAGGACGGCTGACGGTGCAGCCGTTCACTGCAGGCATGTTCCTGCTGGGGCTCTACCGGCTGGAGCAGGCGCAGCTGGAGGACGTGAAGGCGCGCTGAGCGCCGCCGGGGTGGGGGCGCTTCTTCCACGCCGTCCGCTGTGCCACAATGCGCCGGTGCTGCGCATCGGACCGGTCACGCTGGAGACTCCCCTGCTGCTGGCCCCCATCGCGGGCCACTGCGACCTGCCGTTCCGGATCCTCTGCCGAGAGCAGGGTGGCGTGGGCATCGCCTACACCGACCTGCTGAACTGCCATGCGCTGCTCCGTGGCACCCCCCGCAGCCTGGATCTGGCAGCCACCAACGGACTGGACCAGCCCTGCGGCATGCAGCTGTACGGCAACTGGACCGACCCGTTGCCCGAAGCCGCCGTCTGGGCCATCGAGCACGGGGCTCGCGTGATCGACATCAACATGGGCTGTCCCGTGGACAAGGTGGCCAAGCGCAACG
>CAZKHO010000109.1:0-8230 GCA_964552505.1 uncultured Bifidobacterium sp.
GCTGCCGCGCATCCCCTGCCGGTACACCACGGCCGCCACGATGAACCCCGTGAACCACGAGTAGGGATAGATGTGGTCCCACAGGTCGGGGCCGCCACCCATCATCTTCACGCTGCGAAGGAAGCCGATCACGTTGGGCGCCACGCCCAGCAGCAGCGCCAGCAGCGCCACGCCGTTGGTGCCTGCGTAGCGGCCGTGCGGACGATAGAGATCCGGCACGTCCAGTTCCTTGCCGCGCACCAGCCAGTAGTCCACCACCATGATGCCGGCGATGGGTCCCAGCAGGCCGCCGTAGCCCACCAGCCAGTTGAAGATGTAGGCGTCCGGGCTGGCCAGCAGTTTCCAGGGCATGATGAGGATGCCCACCACGCCCGTGATCACGCCGCCGGTCCTGAAGCTGATGAGGCGCGGCGCGCAGTTGGCGAAGTCGTTGGCGGGGCTGACCACGTTGGCCGCGATGTTGGTGGCCACGGTGGCCACGCCCACGCCGATCAGGCTGAGCAGCGCGATGATCCAGCGCGTGCCGGAGTCCGCGATGAGCGGCGCATCCAGACCCGCGGGCGCCTTGGCGCTGGTGATCTGGGCCAGCACCACCACCGGGTCCCACAGCGTCTTCGGGTCGGTCCCCCTCAGGATGCCCTCGGCCGCGCTGGTGATCACCACGGCCATGGCGCTGAAGCCGAACATGGTGGTGGGAAGCCCCAGCGTCTGGCCCCACATCTGCTCGCGCTGGCCCCTTCCGTAGCGCGTGAAGTCCGGAATGTTCAGGCTGAGCGTGGCCCAGAAGCCGATCATGCCGGTCAGGCTGGGAACGAACACCTTCCAGAAGTCGGCGTTGGTGGCGAAGCTGCTGGGGCGGTCGAACATGGGACCCAGACCACCGGCGCGTCGCACCATCCACCAGAGCAGCCACGCGGCCATGATCAGCACCAGCGGCGCGCTCCAGTTCTCGAACACGCGCACCGCGTTCATGCCGAACAGCACGATGGCGATGTTGAGCAGCCAGAAGATGCCGAAGGTGACGGCGCTGGGCACGCTCAGACCCAGGATGGTGGTGGCGCCGCCCATCTCCGCGAACGCAGGCCACACCGCCACCAGGAAGGTCTTCACCGCCTCGCCGCCGATGTACGCCTGGATGCCGAACCAGCCGCACGCCACGATGGCGCGCAGGATGGCCGGCACGTTGGCGCCCACCGTGCCGAAGCTGGATCGCGCCAGCACCGGGAACGGAATGCCGTACTTGGTGCCGGGATGCGCGTTCAGCAGGATGGGGATCAGCACGATGACGTTGCCCAACGCGATGGTGCCCAGCGCCTGCCACCAGTTCATGCCCAGCGCGATGAGCCCGCCCGCCAGCATGTAGGTGGGCAGGCAGTGCGCCATGCTGATCCACAGCGCGGCGAAGTTCCAGGTGGTCCAGGTGCGGCGCGAGGGCGGCACCGGCGCCAGGTCGCCGTTGAACAGCGGGCTGGTGGCGATGTCGGCGGGCAGGTGCGCGAGCGCTTCGCGGGTGAGGGTGGGGTCGTGCATGGGGCCTCCGCGGGCCCCGTTCAGGTGCCCGGCACTTCCTTCATCGGCTGAAGCCGCACCGGAAGTTCGGCCGTGAACACCGCTTTCGGGTCGCCACGATCGCCCAGCGTCCGCGCGATGGTGGCCGCCGTGCGCGGCACGGGGCCTTCGAACAGCGTGCGGCCCTCGAACACCACCTTCACGGGCTTGTCCAGGTCCAGCATGGCGTCGTCGAGCAGCAGGCGCAGTTCCTCCACCCCGGCGGCTTCCTCGATGGTGATCACCTGGCCGTCGCGCCGCGCCACCACGCGCTGACCCGCCTTGGGCGCGGGATTCTCCAGCCAGTAGAAGCGCGGCTCGGTCACGTCGTCCTGCAGCCACACCACGCGCGTGGGGCGGAGGTTTCGCGTGAACCGGGCCATCCACGGCACAGCCACGGCGTCCTTGCGGTCCATCCAGTGGCCGTTCTCGGGGTAGATGGTGACTTCGTGCGGGTAGCCGCCGGCGTCCTTCGCGGCCAGTTCGTCCAGCGTGGCCTTCCACTGCTCCGCGATCTTGTTGCGGTTGAACGCGGCGTCCTTGCCACCCATGAAGATGGCGAAGGGAAGGTTGCGCAGGCCGTCAGGGCGCGTCTCGTTGGGATGCCCCGCCATCATGCTGGCCGCGGCGAACCGATCGGCCATGCGCGGCGCCAGCTGGAACACGCCGTCGCCGCCCGCGCTGTAGCCCATCAGGTAGACGCGATCGGGATCCACCCCCTCGATCAGCACCATGTCGCGGATGAGGTGGTCGAAGAGCGGGTCCATGTGGCCCTGATGCCAGAGATCCCAGGTGTCGGTGGGCGCGCGCGGCGCCACATACACGCCTTCCTCGGGCTTGTAGAGCTTCTTCTGGTTGTCCCACTGCTTGTCGTTCACTTCGGTGGGCGCGCCGCCGCCGCCGTGCATGCTGATGTACAGCGCACGGCCGGTCGCGGGCTTGTCGCCGTACACCTTCCACCAGATGGGCATACGCTTGCCCACCGTCTCGATCGCCTGCGCGTCCAGGTCGGCCTGCGCGATCTTGCGCGTGTCGGCCTGATAGCGCTCGATGAACTGCGCGCGCTGCGTCTCAGCTTCGGTGCGGGTGAGCGACTTGGCTTTGCCGGGCTCCGCACCCTTGGCGTAGCTGGCCGTCACGTCGACGGCGCGGGCCCGCGGTCGCGAAGGATCGAACACCAGCGGGAACTCCGTCGGCGACTCGTTCCAGGTGACGGCGTAGATGGCGTGCTCGGGCGTGCCGTCGTTCTGCTTGCTGGCCGGCCCCGCGAACCAGCCTTCGTCCAGACGATCGTCTGTGGGCTCCGCGGCGCCGGTGAAGCGCCAGCGCGCGCCGTCCCACACCTCCACCCACGAGTGGTTGCCCTGACGGTCGATCCAGCTGGGCACGCCCACGAAGCGCGCGGGGATGCCCACGCTGCGGCAGGCGTCCACCAGCAGCACCGAGAGACCGGTGCACGAGGCCAGGCCCGTCTCCATGGACTCGCTGGGGCACTGATCGCTGCGGCGGCGCTTGGTGGAGTACTTCACGCCCACCGCGGGGAACAGCTTCTGGTTCACGCGCACGGCCGCCAGCCCGGAATCCGTCACCCCCTGCACCATGGGCAGGCAGCGCTCACGCATGGACGGCATCCAGCATTCGCGCTTCTCGCTCACGCTGGCATACGGAAGGATGGCGTCGCGGAACAGAGCCTCGCTCACCTGTGCGCTCCACGGCGCACTCTTCCAGGCCTTCCAGGCATGGTCCACATGCGTGAGCAGGAATTCCGCGGAGAGGGTGGACGCGTCCTGCGGCGGCATGTGGCACAGCAGCCACTCCATGCTGGAGCGCTGCTCAGGCGGAACCTGCGCCAGCGCCCTTTCCAGCTCCGCGCGGTTGGATCCTGCGGCTTCCAGCGCCGCCGCGGCGCCGGCCAGCGGATGCGCGGCGGAACCCATGGAAAGCGCGGTGCACAGGCCGATCAGGACAAGGGCTCGCATGGGCCGAAGTCTAGAAGCGGCCGCGTGACGGCCCAAGCGCGACCCGATTTCCGGAATCGTCTCACACGCCGGAACGGCGTCCGTAGGTGGGGCACCGGGCCTCCGGTCATCGACCCCGATGGCACAGGTTCGCGCGCTCGAGCGCCTCAACGCAGGCACACCTCAGGGCCCCGTCGGTTCCGTACCCGGACCGGCGGGGCTGCTTGCGTCCGGGCGTCACGCCGTCAATGGCCGTCGTGCGCCGCGTCTTCCGGCGTCTGCCAGACCCGGATCCAGTCCACTTCCAGCCGCGCAGGAAACGGCGTGGCGGATGGATCACCCCCGCTGGTGCCGCCCACGGCCAGGTTCACGATGAACGACTGCGGCTCGTGGAACGGGTTGGCGTGGTCGGGCGTCTGGTTGACGGTGGTGGAAAGGTCCACGGTGTTGAGCAGGCGACCGTCCAGGCGGAACTCCATGCGCTGAGGCGTCCAGTCGAACTGCCACTCATGGAAGGCCTTGCTCCACGCGGCCACGTCGGCGAATCCCGCTTCCTTGGCAAGCTGTTCCAGCGGCGTCTTGGAATCCTTCCACTTCGCCTTGCCGGGCTTGTCGCCGCCCCACGCCGCGTTGGCCAGCATGAGGCCGCGATAGTTCTCCATGATGTCGATCTCGCCGTTGGCCGGCCACGGACGTGCGCTGCCCACGCTCCAGAACGCCGGCCACAGTCCAGGCCCCACGTCCAGTCGCGCGCGCATGCGGACGCGGCCGTGGCGGTACGACCACTTGCCCTTGGTGGTGACGCTGGCGCTGGCGTAGTCGGCGAACGCGCGGTCGGTTCGCCAGTCGCCGCTTTCAGCCTTGAATCCCGGATTGGGCACGCGCTCCCGCGTGGCCTGGATCACCAGCAGGCCGCCCTGACACACGGCGTTCTCCGGTCGATACCACTGGGCCTCCTGATTGCGGACGAACCCCGTCTCGTGGCCCCAGATGGCCGGGTCCGGAGGTCCGTCCACGTCGAAGCCCTGGTCCAGGACCAGTCGCATGCCGGGCTCCTGCCGATCCCCGGTGGCTTCAGGCTTGCCGTCCTGCGGGGCGTCTGCATCGCCCGGTCCCGGCGCGGGAACCTTGCTGCCCGGCTCCAGCGGCGGGTCCACGCCAAGCTCCTTCCACACGTCGTCGGCCATGCGCCCCGCCATGCCCGTGCGGATCGACTCGAACTCCAGCGATGGCGCGCCCACGGCGTCCGTGAGCAGGTCGATCATCACCTGGTCGTCGAAGTTGGTCCGCTCGCTGTTGAGCGGTGCAAAGCGGACCGCCACCAGTCCCGCGGACGGAATCACGTAGAGGCGCTGCTTGCCCAGACCCGCAGCCACGCGCACGGGAGGCAGCTTGGCCGACTGCAGGGGCCCGAGCCACCAGGTGAGGCCGTAGCGCGGATTGGCGGCGCTGGGCCGGAAGCACTCGTCCAGCAGCTCGCTGCGCAGCACCTGCCTGCGCGTGCCGTCGGGCTGCACGCAGGCTCCTCCCAGGCGGACGAACTCGCCGAAGCGGGCCCACTCGCGTGCACTGGCCGACGCGCCCCCCGCGATCTGCGGCTGTCGCTTCAGGTCACGCCCGATGGACGCCACCGTCATGCCGATGGGGTCCAGCAGGTTGGCCTGGTACCACTCCCAGACGGTGTCGGGCTTCACGCCGCGCTGCTGCAGGCGCCGCTCCAGCAGCGCGCCGAACGCGAAGAAGTGGTTGCTGCCGTACTCGAACCTGGCGCCAGGCTCGTTCTCCGCCGGCGCCGCGACGCCCTGTCCGAAGAAGTCCTCGCTCCGCGACAGGAACGCCTGCAGTCGCCTGGCGCCACCGCCCGGTGCGGCGATGGCGCGGATGCGCTGGCGATCCTCGCGGGAGTCGGGCTCCAGTCCGCTGGAGAGATCCAGCAGCTGCCGGACGGTGATGCGGCTCCTGCGCGGATCGCTCTTCCACTCCGTCAGGGTGTCGCTGGCCTTCTCGTCCAGCGACAGCAGCCCCTGCTGCACCGCCAGCATGGCGGCCACCCCGGTGAAGCTCTTGGTGCCGCTGGCCAGCGGATGCGGTCGATCGGCGTTCCAGCCGGGAGCGAAGTCCTGGAAGACCACCTGCCCGTCCTTCATCACCAGCAGCACCTGACCTTCGCAGGAGCGCGAGTAGGCGGCGGCCCGATGGAACGCCTTGGCGGGATCCACGGGCGGCGCCCCCGCGGCGGAGAGCGCCGTCGTCAGCGTGACAAGCGCCGTCAGCAGGAGTCGGGCGGGCATGCCCGCCAAGGTATCCAACCGGCGTTCTCAGGCCGACGGATCGGACTTGCGGGCGGCGTGGCGCTCCGCATGACGCACATGCCGCGGTCGCACCACGTCCGTGGCCAGCCCCACCATCTCCAGCAGCCGGATCTGCATGTAGGTCACGTCGAACTCCCACCATCGATGGTGGTTGCTGGCGCTGGCCGGATCGTGGTGATGGTTGTTGTGCCAGCCTTCGCCCACCGTCAGCAGGGCCACCAGCCAGTTGTTGCGGCTGTGGTCGTCGGTGGCGTAGTTGCTGTAGCCGAAGAGGTGCGTCAGCGAGTTCACGCTCCAGGTGATGTGCCAGACCAGCACCGTCCGCACCAGCACGCCCCAGACGAACAGGCTGAGGCCGAACTGCACGCCCGCCATGAGGCCGTCCTGCATCCAGCCCACGGCCAGACCCACGGCGAAGAACGCCGCCGCGTGCGCCAGCCAGATCCAGATCCACACCGGCCGCTTCTCCATGGCCATGTAGAACGGGTCCTCCAGCACGTCGCGCGCGTAGCGGCGGTACATGTCGATGGTGTTGGTGGCCGAGTTCCGCACCATGAGCCAGCCCACATGCGCCCACAGGAAGCGCACCATGGGCGAATGCGGATCGGCGCGTTCGTCGGAGTGGTTGTGGTGGAACCGGTGCGTGGCCACCCACTTGCCCGGCGAATCCTGCAGGCAGCACAGCGCCACCACCACGAACGATCGCTCCAGCCACTTGGGCACCCGCGCGCTGCGATGCGTGAGCAGGCGGTGGTAGCAGAGGTTGATCCCCTGCCCGAAGACGTGCACGCCCACCACCGCCGCGACAAGACCGGTCCAGGAGAAGAGCCAGGGCAGCGCGGCCGTCAGCGCCAGCAGGTGCACCAGACCGATGGTGACGGCGTAGGGCCACACGATGGTGCCGCGCATCACCGTGTCGGGAAGCGGCAGGCGCTCGTCGGGCGCTGGAGCGTGGTCGATGCCCACGCCAAGGCTGGATTGCATGCAGGATCCTGCGAGAGAGGTTCCGATCGATTCGCGACGCCTTCCGGCATGCATGCGATCAGAGAGGCCGTCCGCTCTCGCACACCATGTGCGGCCACGGCCCGTGCGGGCCCGGCCGTCTTCCGACCCGTCCGGTCACTTGGGATCTTCGTGTTCCTTGCCCAGTTCGCGGTAGCGGAAGTTCTCCATGGCCACCATGCCGCCGGCCATGAGTCCCTTCTGCGCGCCCACGTACACCGCCAGACCGTCCTTGAAGGGGGCGAGCCCGGCCGTGCCCTCGTCACCCGCCACGGCGGTGCCCTCGGCCTTGCCGGTGAGCAGCCCCTGCTTGAACTGGTTCAGCGTGTCCGCGTTGGCGAACACGATCAGGATCTTCTTGCCCTGGCCACCGGCCTGCAGCCCCAGACTGAAGTTGTTCACCGCGGCCCAGCCGATCTGCGTGCCGTTGGGGGTGAACACCGCGCCACGGCCGAAGCTGCCGCCCGTGAAGATGATGCCCCACTGGCCAGCACCCGGGAAGACCGCGTAGCCCGCGGACTCGCGGATCTGCCTCTGGATGCCGCTCACGTGCTTCTCGAAGTACTTCAGGCCGTCGCGCGCTTCCTCCACGAAGATGGCGCGGTCCTCGGACTTGGGCGCCACGTTGCAGCCGGTCAGGGTGGCGAGCGGCAGTGCGACGACGAGGGCGGCAAGGTTGAGGCGCATGATGTCTCCTGACGGAATGCGATGTTCGCGAACACCCGGAAACTAGCAGCGATCAGCCGTGCACGCCCACGGCGGCGTTCCATGTCTTGAGGCAGGCACGGCGCTCGGCCGGGTCCTCGGACAGCTTCAGCGGCCGTCCACGCGCGTCCAGCAGCAGCCCCACCGGCCCGCCGCGCACGGTGCGCGTGACCGGCTTGCCCGCGCCCTGCCCCAGATCGATGCCGCGCTCCGGCCGGACCTCCAGCGTGGCGCTGCATCCGGCGTCCAGCTTCACGCGCACGATGTCGCCCGCCTGCACCGTTCCCGAAGCGGCCTGCACCGGTCCCTCGCCGGGCGTGAGCGACCAGTGAAAGCACGGCTTGCCACGCCGGGCCTCGCCCTTGGCGCTCACCGCGGTGCCCAGCACCACCAGGCAGTCCTTCTCGAAGACCTCCATGGCCGCCTGCGGATGCACGCTGGCCAGCACGCCCAGGTGCGGCATCATGAAGATGCTGTCCTTGGCCAGCTCCGTGAAGCCCTCGGGCTCGAAGCTGTCCAGGAGCATCATGGCCGTCTGCTCCAGGCGAGGCGCGTGACTGAGCACGCCACCCGACGCCACCAGCAGGTCCATGCGCATGCGGTCCACCAGGCTGGACCCGGCCTCCTGCTGCCGGAACGCGTCGCCCACCGTGCGCTGCTGCTGCACGCCCTTGAGCGTGGTGGCGAAGGCGCGGTGCTGCTCGA
>CAZKHO010000110.1:0-8171 GCA_964552505.1 uncultured Bifidobacterium sp.
GCCGGTCGACCAGGGCATCGAGCACTCGGCGGGCGCCAGCTTCGCCAAGAACCCCATCTACTTCGACGGCGAGAACATCGTGAAGCTGGCCATCGAGGGCGGCTGCAACGCGGTGGCCACCACCTTCGGCGTGCTGGGCTCGGTGAGCCGCAAGTACGCGCACCGCATCCCGTTCCTGGTGAAGCTCAACCACAACGAGCTGCTCACCATGCCCAACAAGTTCGACCAGATCATGTTCGGCAGCGTGCGCGAGGCGTGGAACCTGGGCGCGGCCGCCGTGGGCGCCACCATCTACTTCGGCAGCGACAACGCCGACCGCCAGATCATCGAGGTGGCGCGCGCCTTCGACGAGGCGCACCAGCTGGGCATGGCCACGGTGCTGTGGTGCTACCTGCGCAATCCCGCCTTCAAGAAGGACGGCAAGGACTATCACGTGAGCGCCGACCTGACGGGCCAGGCGAATCACCTCGGCGTGACGATCCAGGCCGACATCATCAAGCAGAAGCAGCCCGAACTGAACGGCGGCTACGAAGCCCTGAACATGGGCGGCAGCAGCTACGGCAAGTTCGACAAGCGCATCTACACCGACCTCTGCAGCGACCACCCGATCGACCTGTGCCGCTACCAGGTGCTCAACTGCTACGGCGGCCGCAGCGGCCTGATCAACTCGGGCGGCGCCAGCAGCGGCGCGGGCGACATGGCCGAGGCCGTGCGCACCGCGGTCATCAACAAGCGCGCCGGCGGCATGGGCCTGATCAGCGGCCGCAAGAGCTTCCAGCGACCCATGGCCGAAGGCGTGCAGCTGCTGCACGCGATCCAGGACGTGTACCTGGACAAGGGCGTGACGATCGCATGAGCCTCCTGCGAACGCTGACGGCGGCGGCGCTGGTCACGCTGGCGGCCTGCTCGGCTCCGGCCAAGTCACCCGAGGGGCCCCCCGCGGTGCCCGGGGCGCCCGCGTTCGAGCTTCGGCTGGCCAGCAGCAACCGCAGCAAGCTGCGCGACGGCTGGACGGAGATGCAGGTCCGGGGGGACACCAAGGGCAGCATCCTGGTGTCCCCGCGCGCGCTGCTGCGGGTGGAGGACGTGGACAACGCCGCGCTCAGCAAGGGCGACTCGCCCGCGCTGCTGCTGTCGGTGCGGCCCTCCGCGCGCGAGCTGCTCACCGCCGAGACCCAGGCCCACCTCTACAACGAGAAGACCAACCCGGACGAGTGGATCGTCATGATGGTGGACGGCCACGTGGTCTACATCGCGCGGCTGGGGCTTCCTCTGAACAAGCAGGTGTCCGTGCGCATCGGTCGCGAAGCGCTCACGCGCGAGGAAGCCGACCGCTGCATCGACGCCATCCGCCGGCAGGGCGGCCGCTGACGCCGTTCAGGCGCGCGCCGCGGCCTGAGACTGCCGCACCGGCTTCACCGGCCGGCTGGCCTCGGTCTGGCGGCGGTACTCCTCCGCGTCCATCACGTCCTCGCCGAAGCGCACCAGGCGCAGCGAGTTGGCGATGACGAAGATGTACGCGCCCGCCTGATAGAAGGGCGTGATCCAGATCTGGATGCGTCCGGTGGCGGCCAGGGCCAGGCCCACCAGCGCCAGCAGCAGCGCCGCGCCGATGTTCATGCCGATGACGCCACGCGCGCGGCGCGCCAGCTCCAGCAGGAACGGCACGTTGCGCAGGTCGTCGTTCATCAGCGCCACGCCGGCGGAGTTGGTGGCGATGTCGCTGCCGGAGAGGCCCATGGCCACGCCCACCTCGGCGCTGGCCAGGATGGGGCCGTCGTTGATGCCGTCGCCCACCACCAGCGTGCGGTGGCCCTTGCGGATCAGGTACTTGAGCTCCTCGTGCTTCTCCTCGGGCAGGCACTCGGCCTCGATCGAGTCGACGCCCACGGCCTGGCCCACGCGCGTGGCCACGCCCAGGCGGTCGCCCGTGAAGATGCAGACCTTGCGCACGCCCAGCTGGCGGAGGCGGCTGACCACCTCGGACGCGTTGCGGCGGAGCTTGTCCTCCAGACCCACGGCCCCCAGGTAGCGGTCGCCCACCATCACGTGCACGCCGCTCATGCCTTCGATGCGCGCGGCGGCCTTCTCCACCTCGGCGGCCACCGCGGGCTGCAGCTCCACCAGCCACTGCGCACGACCCGCGCGCACCACGCCGTCCGGGGTGCGCGCCGACACGCCGCGACCGTGCACCTCCTGGTAGTCGCTGATTGGACGCGGCGTCAGCCGGGCCTTCTCGGCGGTCTCCAGGATGCTGCGCGCCAGCGGGTGGTTGCTGCTCTGCTCGGCGTCCGTGGCGGCCTGCAGCAGCGCCGCGGCGTCCACGCCCTCGGCGGGGGCCAGGCGGCTCACGCTGAACTTGCCGGTGGTGAGCGTGCCGGTCTTGTCCATCACCACCGTGTCCACGTTGGCGGCGCTCTCCAGCGTGCGGGTGTTCTTCACCATGATGCCCAGGCGTGCCGCGGCGGCGAAGGCCGCCACCATGGCGGTGGGGTAGGCGATGAGCAGCGCGCCGGGGCAGGTGACCACCAGCACGGTGATGGCGCGTTCGGCGGCCTGGTCGCGCACGGCCTGCTGGTCGCTCTTGCTGGTGAAGAACCACACCAGCGCGGCCACCATGATCACCACGGGCACGTAGGCGCTGGCCAGACGCTCGATCAGCTCCTGGCGATGCGTGCGCGCGCTCTCGGCCTCGCGAATGAGCTTCTCCACCTTGCCGATGGTGCTCTCGCTGGCCACCGCGGTCACTTCCACGTCGATCTGGCCGGTGAGGTTGCTGGTACCGGCGTAGACCGGGGTCCCGGCGGCGGCCTCCACCGGCACCGCTTCGCCGGTCAGGCTGGCCTGGTTGATGCTGGTCTGTCCACGCACCACCTTGCCGTCCACGGGAAGGTTCTCGCCGGGACGCACGCGCACCACCTGGCCCACGCGGATCGACTCCAGGCCCACCTCGCGCTCGGCGCCGTCCGAGTCCACCACGCGTGCGATGTCGGGGGTGAGCTCGATCAGGTCGCGGATGGCACGCTGCGCGCCCCACGCCGTGCGGCTGAGCACCAGTTCGCTCAGCCACAGGAAGAACGCCAGGAAGCCGGCCGCCAGGTACAGGTTGTTGGCCAGGGCGGCCAGCACGGCCAGGCTGGCCAGCGAGTCGCTGCTGGGACGCCCCTGCCGGATCTCCTGCAGGGCGCCGAACGCCAGCGGCGTGACCAGGATGATGGCGCCGATGGCCGCAGGGATCTGGGCCACCTGCGGTTGCAGGCCCATCCATCCGCCCATCCAGCTGGTCAGCAGCAGGGTGCCGCCGGCCAGGGCCACGAACAGCCGGCGCTCCAGGCGTTCGCCGCCGCTGGCAAGCTCGCGTCGTTCGGTGCGTCGGTCGGCGGCGGTGGGGGCGAGGGTGCTCATGGGAGTGTGTGCCGCAAAGGCTAGCAGTCGGCGCGGGCGCCCGGCTACGGCGAGCCCCTGGTGGGGTTCGGGCGGATCAGCCCACCCGTTCGGCGCCGGCGGACCTAGCCATCAGCTCGCGGACGGCGGTCCTTGGCGGGACGCCCTCGAAGAGCACCCGGCAGACGGCCTCGATGATCGGCGTCTCCACGCCGCAGTCACAGGCCACCTGACGCAGCGCTCGCGCGGTCTCCACCCCTTCCACCACGCTCTGCGTGCCGCCAAGCGCGTCCGACAGCGAGGCCCCGCGTCCGATCATCTCGCCCAGCGTGCGGTTGCGGCCGTCCGGACTGAAGCAGGTGGTGGCCAGGTCGCCCACCCCGGCCACGCCGAAGAAGGTCTCCGCGCGCGCGCCCTGCGCCGTGCCCAGTCGCACGATCTCCGCCAGCCCGCGGGCCAGCAGCGCGCTCTTGGCGTTGAAGCCCAGCTCCAGGCCGTCCACCATGCCCGCGGCCAGCGCGATCACGTTCTTGGCGGCGCCCGCCAGTTCCACGCCCACGGTGTCGTCGCCGGTGTAGATGCGGAGCCACGGCTGCGCGAAGGTGGCCTGCACGCGCGCCGCAAAAGCCGCGTCGTCGCTGGCCGCCACCATCACCGCGGGCTTGCGGAGCGCCAGTTCGTGCGCGATGGTGGGGCCGCTCAGCACCGCCAGCGGACGCGCACCCAGCGCGCGCCCCAGCACCTGGGTGGGTCGCAGGGACGAGCCCACCTCCACGCCCTTGGTCACCGTGACCACGCCTGCGCCGGTCGGCGCGAACCGGGCAAGCCGCTGCCAGACCGGCCCCGCGAACTGCGCCGGGATGGCGCTCAGCAGCATGGTGGCGTCCGTGAGTGCGCGGTCCGCGTCCTGCGTCACCTCCACGGCGTCCGGCAGGCGGACCTCCGGAAGACGGCCGCTGCTCCGGGATGCGGCCAGCGGCGCGGCGGCGCCCGGCAGGGGGCACCACAGCCGGACCTGGTGACCGGCGTCCACGGCCACGGCCGCCAGCACCAGCGCCATCTGTCCGTCACCCGCGATGGCGATGCGTTCGGCCATTCACTCCTCCTCGAAGCGGCTGTCCACCAGCCGCAGCAGCGCGTCCATGGCCGCGGCCTCGTCGGCGCCGTCGCACGCGATCTCGATCTCGGTGCCCGTGGTGCAGGCCAGCATCAGCATCTGCATCACGCTCTTGCCGTCCACGCGTTCGGCGCTGTCCGTGCGGCCCACGCGGACCTGGCAGGCGAAGCCGCCGGCCAGGCTGGCGAACGCCATGGCAGGACGGGCGTGCAGGCCGAGCCTGTTGCGGATGGCCGTGCGTCGCTGCAGCACGGGATCACCGGGCGGGAGGATGCGCGTCCGCCTCCTCCAGCAGGGTGACCACCTCGGCCACGCTCTTCGCCTGCTTGAGGAACTTCCGGAACTGGTCCTGGCTCAGGGTGCCGAACAGCGTCTCCATGGCGTCCAAGTGCGCCTCGGGCTGCTCCTCCGGGGAGAGGAGCAGGAAGATGGCGTGCACGGGCTGTCGATCCAGGGCGTTGAAGTCCACGCCCGCCGCATGCAGCCCCACGGCCGCCACGCAGCGCTGCACCTCAGGCGTCTTCACGTGCGGCACCGCCACGCCGTGTCCGAAGCCCGTGCTGCCCTTCTTCTCGCGCTTGATCACCGCCTTCTGGAACTCGGCCTTGAGCGCCGGCTTGAAGGCGCCCGCCTTGGCCAGCGCGTCCAGCAGCTCGCCGATGCAGTCGTCGCGCTTGGCGCTCTTCAGGGCGGGCAGGACGGCCTTCTCCAGGACGAGTTCCTTCAGCTTCATGGGGGGGTCTGTTCGGTGTGCAGGAGGCTGGGATTCAGGCGTTGGGCTCGCTGCCCTGGTGCTTCCGGTTCCGCAGCATGTCCTTCAGATCGGTCAACTGGCGCACGCCCCTGTCGAGAACGGCGTCGATGGCCGCGTACAGGTCGTCGTGCTGAGCGTTGGAGATCAGGTCCTCGTGGTGCTCCACGTCCAGGATCAACTCCACATGGAAGCCGGCGTGGTGGTCCACGCGGTTCTTCTCCAGCACGAAGTCGGCTTGAAGCACCCTGTCGAAGTGCCGCTCCAGGCGTCCGTACTTGCCTCGGATGTACTGCTCGATGGCCGGGGTGATCTCGAGATGCTTTCCGGTGATGTTGACCTGCATGAAAACTCCTTGGACTGGGGATCGGGCGCGGTGCGCCCGACGGCAGGCTACGGTTCGCGCGAAGGCCGCACAAGGAAGCGCTTCGGGAGCCCGTTCTCGGCCTCCCCGGAGCAGCGACCGCTCAGACCGATCGGAGCGCGGGCGCCACGCGCCGGATCGCCTCCGGAAGCGCCTCCAGCTCTTCGGCAAAGACGCGGGCGGCCAGGGTGTCCGGGGTGTCGCCCGGCATCACGGCGCAGCGTCGCTGCAGGATCGTGGCGCCGTGGTCGTAGCGCTCGTCCGCCCAGTGCACCGTGCAGCCGGTCTCGCGGTCACCCGAGGCCAGCACCGCCTCGTGCACGTGGTGACCCCAGAGTCCCGGGCCGCCATGGCGGGGCAGCAGCGCAGGATGGATGTTGATGCAGCGTCCGCGCCAGGCGTCCACCCGGAACAGGCGCAGGTAGCCGGCCAGCACCACCAGGTCGGGTTTCGCCGCACGCAGCGCCGCGTCCACCCGGTCGTCCACCGTCTCGGGTGGAGCGGGGCTCACCTCGGCCACCGGGAGGCCTCGCGCGCGGGCGCGCTCGATGGCCGGCACCTTGGCGCGCGTGGCCAGCACCAGCACGATGTGCGCGTCCAGTTCCCCACGATCGATCCGGTCCTGCAGGTTCATCAGGCTGCGTCCGCCGCCCGAGACCAGGCACGCCAGGCGCATGGGGCGCGGCGCCGTCACGTGGGCTCCGTCACGGTGGGCGGGCTGCGGAAGTCGATCGAGCGGCCGTGGCGGTCGATGGCCACCATCTTCACGGTGGCGTTGGTGACCTCGGCGGTGGCGCCTCCCACCCATCGCTCCGCCACCACGCGCACCTCCACGGTCACGCTGCTGCGGCCGGACTGCAGCAGCCGCGTGTACAGGCTGACCACGTCGCCCACGTGGACGGGCGCCTTGAACTCGACGCGCTCGATGCTCACGGTCACCCAGCGGTGCACGCCATGCTTGCGGGCCTCCACGTAGGCCGCCTCGTCGATGGCGCCCAGGATGAAGCCGCCGAAGATGGTGCCCTGGTGGTTGGCGTCGCCCGGGTTGGTCACGCGTCGAAGGGCGGGAACGCTGGCGGCGTCGCTCATGCGCGCGAGTGTAGGGGGCGCGGATCAGGTCTTCGCCGGCGCGCGCCTGCGCTTGGGTGCGGCGGGCTTCGCATCGCCCAGCATGCGAGCCAGATACCGCCCGGTGTGGCTGGCGGTGGCGCGCGCCACCTGCTCCGGCGTGCCGGCGGCCAGCAGCGTGCCGCCGCGATCGCCGCCCTCCGGTCCCAGGTCCACGATCCAGTCGGCGCACTTGATCACGTCCAGGTTGTGCTCGATCACCACCAGCGTGTGACCGGCGTCGGCCAGACGCTGCAGCACCTCCAGCAGCTTCCGCACGTCGTCGAAGTGCAGGCCCGTGGTGGGCTCGTCCAGCACGTAGAGCGCGGTGCCGCCGGAGCGGCTGCCCAGTTCCGTGGCCAGCTTCACGCGCTGCGCCTCGCCGCCCGACAGGGTGGTGCTGGCCTGGCCCAGCTGCATGTAGCCCAGACCCACGTCGCGCACGCAGGCCAGCATGTCCCGGATCCGCGGATGAGCGTCGAAGAAGCCCACCGCGTCCTCCACGGTCATGTCCAGCGCCTCGGCGATGTTCCTGCCCTTGAAGCGCACGTCCAGCGTCTCCTTGGCGTAGCGCGTGCCCTTGCAGGCCTCGCAGGCCACGAACACGTCGGGCAGGAAGTGCATCTCGATCTTCTTCACGCCCTGGCCCTGGCAGGCCTCGCAGCGGCCGCCCTTCACGTTGAAGCTGAAGCGGCCGGGTTCGTAGCCGCGGGCCTTGCTCTCGGGCACCGCCGCATAGAGCTTGCGGATGTCGTCGAAGACGCCCGTGTAGGTGGCCGGGTTGGAGCGGGGGGTCCGGCCGATGGGGCTCTGGTCCACCTCCACCACCCGGTCGACGCCCTTCAGGCCGTTGACGCGGTCGTGCGCGGCCGGCAGCGCCTTGGAGCCGCTCACCGCGCGCTGTGCCGCCTTCAGCAGGATCTCGTTCACCAGCGTGCTCTTGCCGCTGCCGGAGACGCCGGTCACGCAGACCAGCCCGCCCAGCGGAAACGCCACGTCGATGCCCTTGAGGTTGTTGGCGCGCGCGCCCTTCACGGTGATCGCGCGGTCCTCGCTCATGGGGCGCCGTTTCACCGGCACCTCGATGCGCCTCTCCCCGCGCAGGTACATGCCGGTGAGGCTCTGCGGGAAGGCCGCCACCTGGGCGGGGGTGCCTTGCGTCACGATGGTGCCTCCGTGGCGGCCGGGGCCCGGCCCCACGTCCACCACGTGGTCGGCCGCGCGGATGGTGTCCTCGTCGTGCTCCACCACGATCACCGTGTTGCCGATGTCCGTCAGGTGCCGCAGCGTGGCCACCAGACGGTCGTTGTCGCGCTGGTGCAGGCCGATGGTGGGTTCGTCCAGCACGTAGCACACGCCCACGAGCCCGCTGCCCACCTGCGTTGCCAGCCGGATGCGCTGCGCCTCGCCGCCCGAGAGCGTGCCGCTCGCGCGGTCCAGCGTGAGGT
>CAZKHO010000111.1:0-8026 GCA_964552505.1 uncultured Bifidobacterium sp.
TGAAGCGCTTGATGCTGAAGACGGTGTTCTTGGGGTTGGTCACCTGCTGGTGACGGGCGGGTTGGCCCACCAACCGCTCGCCCTTCTCGGTGAAGCCCACCACGCTGGGCGTGGTCCGGGCGCCGGAGGCGTTGATGAGCACCTTGGGCTGGCCGCCCTCCATCACAGCCACGACGGAGTTGGTGGTGCCGAGGTCGATTCCGATGATTTTTCCTGCCATGGGAAGTGGTTCCTTTCGTCCGATCGGAGGTCGTCCGTCGGACGCCTGTGAGGGAGCAAGCACGATGCCAATCCGCGGCGCACGGAGTGCCGGGGGTTGCGAGGGGGAGTCTCACCGCTGGGAGGGCGAAATTCGGGTCCGGCTGGCTTCGGACTGCCATTTGGGCACCCGTAGGATCCGCCCCCATGCTCCGATCCCGCTGGCGTTCCACCGCAGCCGCCAGCGTGGCGTCCATGGGCTGGCTTGTGGGCGCGTGCTGGATCGTGGGAATGGCGCTGCACGACCGGACGGTGGTCACGCAGTGGCTTTCGTGGATTCCGGCACCATCGGTGGCGGTCGCCATGGCGTTGTGCAGTCTGGTCGTGGGGGCCCTGCAAGGCTGGAAAAGTGTTCGTGCGGCGCTCTTCTTCGCCACGTTCGCCATTGCGGCCGCGGTCTGGACGGTCCACACCAGCCTTGGTCTCGGGACGGCACCGGCGGGAAGGGACCGATCGGTCCGGATCCTTCAGTGGAACACCGACTGGCCCTCGGGGGACGATCCGCTTTCGGCGACGGCGTTGGCTGGGCATCCGGCGGACATCGCCCTGATCTCCAACCACGGCGAGATCATGCGCGCGGCGGAAGTGGCGCGTTGGGCGCCCATCGGTGCTCGCGCCTATCTGGCCGGTCCGTTCGCCCTGGTCACCGCGTGGCCGGTGCTGGAGGCGCGGCAGGTGGCCGCCAGCGGACCATTCCGGCAGGCGTGCTGCGTGGCAAGCTTCGTGGTGCTTCCGCCGGGGTGGGACGGGCGGCCGCTTCGAATCGCGATGGTGGACCTTCCCAGTCGCCCCATGCTGCCACGCCGTGACGTGGCGAGGGTTCTGCGGGAGGGGTGCGAGCGAGGTGGACTGGGGCGGATGGACCTGGTGGCAGGGGACTTCAACGCCATCGACGGGAGCGTGATCCTGCGCGAATGCTTCCCCGGCTTCCGGGATGCCCTGGACGACGCCGGACGTGGTTGGCTCTGCACATGGCCTCGGACACTTCCGCTGTGGAAGATCGACCATGTCCTGCTGGGGGACGGGATGCGCGCGGTCGACGGCGAGGTCCGCGACCCCGGCACCTCCCATCACAGGATGACGATCGTGGATGTCGAGCCCCGGTAGGCGGGGTCAGCGCGCCGGCTCGATGGCCGAGATCACGCGTTCGAACAGCCGCACCTGCGCTTCGGTGGGCTTCACCTCCTCGTCGTTGGACGGAAGCTGCCGCACCGCGGTCTCCAGACGATTGCCGCCCACCCAGAAGATGGAACCTTCGGTGGCCAGCGCGTTGCAGCCGAATCGGTGGCTGAAGTCGGGCGCCGTCCGCATGCCGTCCGTCAGCAGCACGCCCTGCGCGATGGGGTGCGTCGCCCGACCGATGCTTCCTGCGGGCTGGCCCGCCACGGCTCGGTTCCACGGATCCCAGTAGTGATAGTTGGCGTACACCGGCTCGCTGGTGCGCGGATTGGTGCGTGACGATCGCTCGAACACCGCCGCGTAGCGCTCCACCGGGTGCGACGCTCCGTGGGCCGGGCAGTAGAACGCGTGGTAGTCGGAGATGTAGTGGCTGCCTTCGGCGTGCCACAGTTGGCCAAGTCCGTCCCAGCGGTAGCGACCTGTGGCGTCCTGCTGATCGGTGGTCATGGCCATCAACTGCTGAGGGCGAATCTTGCTCAGCGACACGCCCTTGGGTGCGTACGCCGACTCTGGGAGCAGGTCGCGATGGTCGTTCCGAAACGCTTCCAAGCCTGTGAAGATGGAGCGCATGTTGTTCTGGCACATCAGGCGGAGCGCCATCTCGCGCACCTTTCCAAACGTGGGGAACATCAGGCTTGACAGCGTGAAGACCACCGCCAAGGTGATCAGCAGCTCGATGAGGCTGAATCCACGCGCGAAGGACCGAGCTGGATGGCGTTGAAACGTGGTCATCCGAGTCCAGATAACCCAGCCCGGACCATCGGAGTCCGACTGGATTGAAACCTCACAAGCCTCAAGATGTCACGCGGTTGCGACGACGCGAGGAAAATGGGGGGAATATTTCTGACTTCCGCTCAAGTGGGGCTATGTTGGGCTCGGACTGGGCGAGTTGTCTGCCAGCTCCGACATTCAGATCCAGATCAGGAGGAGTGGAAAATGACCTTTCAATCAGGCGATGAGGAGTGGGTGCTGATGAGCCGTGTCGCGTCGGGCGATGAGGCCGCTTTGGCCGAGTTGTACGACCGCTTTGGCGCCCTGGTCTTCAAGGCTTCCCGCCAGGTGCTCAACAGCCGAGCTGAGGCCGAAGATGCCTCGCAGGAGATCTTCGTGCGACTCTGGAAGACGGCCGATCGATTCGATCCGCGCCGCGCCAAGTTGGTGACCTGGGTGATGCTGATCGCCCGACGCCACCTGATCGACCGGCTGCGTCGCAAGGTGGCGCGGCCTGAACTGCTCGGGCTGGAGTCCGAGAATGAGACGACGTTCATGCCCGAGGGCAATGCCAGTGGCCTGGAGATGCCGGCGGAGGCCAATGGAGCGCTCCGCGCACGGATCCAAGAGTTGCCCGCTCTGCAGCGGGAAGTCATCGAGCGCACCTACCTGCAGGGTTTCACCCTGCGCGAGGTGAGCGAGCAGCTGCAGGCCCCGCTTGGCACCGTCAAGAGCGCCCTGAGCCGCGGTCTGGCCCGACTGCGTGAGCGCATGGGCGACGCCGAGCAGCATCTGGCCTGAGCCCGGAGAAATATCCGGAACCATGCACCCTCCGTCGGAGGGGGCTCGTATAAGGGGGCATCAACGAGGGAGTGGCGGGAGCCGAAAGGCCTCCGGGTCTGATTCGCCGCACCCTCCACAGTGACTTTCGGTTTGTCACAGGGTTCGCGGCGCAGGGACGCCGCCCTGTCGCATTTCGGCGGATCGACGCCGGTTTCGGGTCGATGGATGCGAGAGGAACGGGAATTTCATGAGCTCTCCAGATCTGCTCCGCCGCGAAGAACTGATCGAACAGGCGTCGCTCGACGCCCTGGGCCTTCTCGACGAGTTCGAGGCCGCCCACTACGCCCGCAGCTTCCACGCCGCGCCGGCCTCGGTGCAGGAGGAAGTGCGCCAGATCCAGGCCGCTGTGGCCGCGGACCCCGCCATGCTGAGCGACGAGGAAGCGCCCGCCGGCCTGCGTGGCCGCGTGCTGGGTGCCGTGCAGGACGCCATGGAGATGGAGGCCGCTGAACTGCGTCCGATCGCATCGATCGGATCTCGCCGTGTGGAGCGTCAGCCGGAGCAGCGCGAGCGCGCGCTCGCTGCGGTGGAGCTGGAACGACTGGGCCTTCGGATGCAGTCCATGCAGCGCACGCTGCTGGTCTGGCGCGCGGCGTCCGTGGCACTGGCTGCGTCGCTGGTCGCCGCCGTGCTCTGGGTGACCGTGATCGCCAGCGAGGCGATGCATGTCACGCAGCTGGCGGAGAACAAGGTGTCCGCCGACGAGGCGCAGCGCTTCCTGGGTGGTGCGTTCCCCGGTTTCGTCCGGAACGCCAACTGCGACCTGGTCACGCTGAACGCCCTGGGCAAGGATCGTCACATGTGCGCCGTGGTGTCGGTGAATCGCGCCAGCGGCGAGACCTTTGTGATGGGCCTTGGTCTGCACATGAACATGGAGTACACGGTGCGCCTGGTGACCCACGACGGCGTGACCGAACTGGGCCGGATCACCGCCGGTGACGCCATGACTGGGGCCAAGCTGGCCTCCCTGGATCCGAGCAAGTTGGCGCTGGGACGCCTGGAACTGCTTGATCGCGACGGACACACGGTGCTTGTGAGCGCCTGAGCCCGCCGCGCACGGAACCCCTTCTCCTTTCCTCCGCCGACGCCGCAGTTCCCCTGCGGCGTCGGCACTTTTGCTTCGACCCGCTACCTTCGCGACATGCTGATCTGGCTCAACGGCGGCTTCATGGACGCGTCGTCGGCGCAGGTGTCCGCACTGGACGCCGGGCTCCAGCACGGGGTGGGTCTCTTCGAGACCATGCTGCTCCGCGACGGGCGGGTGTTCCGACTGGTGGATCATCTGGAGCGTCTTCAGGAGAGCGCCGGCGAACTGGGACTGGCGGATCCGCTTCGCACCGAGCCTCTGGCCGAAGCCGTGGAGCAGGTGGTCTCGCGCTGGGGTCGGCCGGACGGGCGCCTCCGGCTCACCGTGACCGCCGGCACCGTGAACATGCTTCGCGACGCCAGAGAGGGGCAGGGGGTCCGGGTGGAGCCCACGCTGATGATCGTGGCGACGCCTCCCACGCCGTTCCCGGCGGAGATGTTCGAGCGCGGCATCTCGGTCACCGTGGCCAACGACCGGCTGAATCCGCTGGACCGGTTCGCCGGACACAAGACCCTCTGGTACTGGCCTCGCCTGTCCGCGCTTCGGGAGGCGGCGCAGGCGGGCGCCGCGGAGGCCCTCTGGTTCGACGTGAGCAACCGCCTGGCGTGCGGATGCACGTCCAACGCCTTCCTGGTGAAGGGCGATCTGCTGCTCACGCCGCTGGCGCGCGGGGAGGAGCCGAAGGGCGGTCTGCGGAGTCCGGTCCTGCCGGGCGTGGCCCGACGCACCCTGATCGGGCTGGCACAGTCGTGCGGGCTGCGCGTGGAGCGGTGCGCGCTGACGGTGGACGACCTGCTGGGAGCCGACGAGGCGTTCCTCAGCAACGTGAGCTGGGGGGTGCTGCCGGTGGTGAAGGTGGAGCGAGGCGTGATCGGCGGTGGTGCGGTGGGGGACGCCACGCGGCGCCTGCGGGCGGCATGGCTGGAGGCGTCAGGCGCGAGCGGGACGGGCTGACGCGGTCCGTGTGGACAAGTTTCCCGCGGCGCGGGGCGGGTGCGGCCCCGGCATTACCATGCCGGCCGGCGGCGGAGCCGCCTGTGGAGAAAGACGCGCGGCCATGACGGACACGCCCAAGCCCAGGTTTGTGCACCTGCACCTGCACAGCGAGTACAGCCTGCTGGACGGCGGCAATCGCGTGGAGGCGCTGGTGAAGCGCGTGAAGGAACTGGGCATGGATGCGGTGGCTGTGACCGACCACGGCAACCTGCACGCGGCCCGCGAGTTCCATGATGCGGCGAAGGCCGTGGGCGTGAAGCCCATCCTGGGCATCGAGGCCTACGTGGCGCCCGGCGACCGGCGCGAGCGCAAGCCCAACGGCATCGCGGACGGTGGCTTCCATCTGGTGCTGCTGGCCGAGACGCTGCAGGGCTGGCGCAACCTGATGAAGCTGAGCTCGGACGCCTACCTGAACGGCTTCTACTACAAGCCACGCATGGATCGCACCACGCTGGAGCAGTGGAGCGAGGGGATCGTGGCCATCAACGGTCACCTGGGCTCCAGCGTGGCGTACTGGCTGCAGCAGTTCCTGCGGACGCAGGACCCCGCGCACTGGGAGGCCGCGCGCGAGGAGGCGCGGTGGCACGCGAAGTGCTTCGCCAAGAACGCCGCCGGTGAGCCGCGGTTCTATCTGGAGCTGCAGCGGCACGTCGAGGAGCAGTGGCAGATCGACCCGCTGGTGCGCAAGCTTGCGGCCGAGCTGAAGCTGCCGCTGGTCTGCGACAACGACGCCCACTTCCTGCGCAAGGAGGATCACGACGCGCACGACACGCTGTGCTGCATCTCGATGGGCAAGACCAAGGACTCCACCGACCGCCTGATCTACAGCGAGGAGCTGTACGTGAAGGATCCGGCGCAGATGGCGGAGCTGTTCGCCGACGTGCCGGAGTCCGTGGAGAACGCGCTGAAGATCGCCGCGCGCTGTTCGGTGGACCTGCCCAAGGGGGAGAACCACGCGCCGCTGGTGCGCGTGAAGCGCGTGGGCAAGGCGCCGGCGTTCGACGCGGCCAACCCCACGGCCTGGTTCAACGCGTTCTGCGCGGGCTTCGAACTGCAGCCGTTCGAGGGACTGGACGCCTCGGAGAAGGAGCGTGCCAAGGCCAAGAGGGAGTGCGACGAGGCGCTGGGCGAGCTGGCCGAGGCCGGGGCGCTCTGGCGCTACGGCAAGGACGGCATCACGCCGCAGGTGCGCGCGCGCCTGGAGCGCGAGCTGAAGGTGCTGGCCGACAAGAGCATCTCGGCGTACTTCCTGATCGTGTGGGACTTCGTGGCGTGGGCCCGCCGCAACGGCATCCCCGCGCTGGCCCGTGGCAGCGGTGTGGGCACCATGGTGGGCTACGTGCTGGGCCTCTCCAACGCCTGTCCCGAGCGCTTCGGCCTGCTCTTCGAGCGATTCACCGATCCGGACCGCAGCGAGTATCCCGACATCGACGTGGACATCTGTCAGGACGGCCGGAGCCGCGTCATCGACTACGTCCGGCAGAAGTACGGCCATGTGGCGCAGATCATCACCTTCGGGCGCCTGAAGGCGAAGGCCGCCGTGAAGGACGTGGCCCGCGTGATGGGGCTGCCGCCGGCGGAAGGGCAGCGCCTCTCCAACCTGGTGCCGGGCGAGCTGCACATCACGCTGGACGAGGCCCTGCAGAAGGAGCCGCAGCTGAAGCAGGCGGCCGAGGGCGATCCGGTGATCGGCAAGATCATCGAGCATGCGAAGGCCCTGGAGGACCATGCCCGCCACGCCGGCATCCACGCGGCGGGCGTGGTGATCGCCACGCGCCCGCTGGATGACATCGTGCCGCTCTGCAAGGCCTCCGGCAGCGGCGAGGAGACCGTGACGCAGTGGGACGGACCCACCTGCGAGAAGTCGGGCCTGCTGAAGATGGACTTCCTGGGTCTTCGCACCCTGAGCACCATCGAACGCTGCGTGCAGCTGGTGAAGGCGGGGCTGTCGGACGACGCCGTGTGGAGGGCCGTGGGACGGACGCCCGGCGAGAAGGGCGCCCATCCCCTGGACCTGGACCGGCTGCGCATGGACGACCCGCGCGTGCTGCAGCTGTTCCGCCGTGGCGACACCATGGGCGTGTTCCAGTTCGAGTCCGGCGGCATGCGCAAGCTGCTGGTGGACATGAAACCGGACCGACTGGAGGACCTCATCGCGGCCAACGCGCTCTTCCGCCCGGGCCCCATGGACCTGATCCCGGACTACAACGCGCGCAAGAACGGTCGTCAGCCGGTGCCCGCCGTCAATCCGGAAGTGGACCGTCTGGTCTCCGAGACCTACGGCATCATGGTCTATCAGGAGCAGGTGATGCAGGTGCTGCACCATCTGGGCGGCATCCCGCTGCGCGCCGCCTACTCCATCATCAAGGCGATCAGCAAGAAGAAGCAGGACGTGATCGCCAGCGCGCGCGCGGACTTCGTGAAGGGGGCGGGCACGCGCGGCATGGACGCGGCCGCCGCCGAGGAGCTCTTCACGCTCATCGAGCGCTTCGCCGGCTACGGCTTCAACAAGAGCCACTCCACGGGCTACGCCATCGTGGCCTACCAGACCGCGTACCTGAAGACCTACTTCCCGGCCTTCTACATGGCCAGCGTGCTCAGCTTCGAGAGCCAGGCCAGGAAGGTGGAGGAGTGGTCGGTCTACCTGGAGGACTGCAAGCGCTGTCCGTGGCCCGACGGCACGCCCGCGAAGCCCCATGTGGGCATCGAGGTGCGCCCGCCCGACGTGAACCGCAGCGCCGCAGACTTTGCGGTGGTCTTCGAGCCGGGCGAGCCGGTCGACGCCTGCCACGGGCACGTGCGGTTCGGCCTGCAGGCGATCAAGGGCGCCGGCACCAACGCGATTGCGGCCATCGTGCAGGAGCGCGCCAAGGGCGGACCCTTCCGCGACCTGCACGACTTCTGCGCGCGCGTGGACCTGCGCGCGGTGAACAAGGCCACGCTGGAGGCGCT
>CAZKHO010000112.1:0-7917 GCA_964552505.1 uncultured Bifidobacterium sp.
AAGAGCTACCGCAAGGCCACCAAGGTGATGAGCCGCGACATCGAGCTGGCGGTGGGCGCCGCGGCGGAGGCCGTGCGCACCGCGGGCCTGGTGACCAAGGCCCACGAGCCTGCGGACGGCAAGGTGACCATCCCCGCCGACCGCATGGGCTGCCACATCGGCGCCGGACTGATCGCCGCCGAGGAGAACGAGCTCACCGCCGCGCTGGCCACCAGCCGCACGGCGGACGGCGGCTTCGACATCGGCGCGTGGGGCGCCACGGGCATGCAGAACCTCACGCCGCTGTGGATGCTGAAGTACCTGCCCAACATGCTGGCGTGCCACGTGACCATCTGCCACGACTGCCAGGGCCCCTCGAACACCATCACCTGCGGCGAGGCGAGCGCGCTGCTCTCCGTGGGCGAGAGCATGCGCGTCATCGGTCGCGGCGCGGCGGACGCCTGCCTCTCCGGCGGCGCCGAGAGCAAGGTGAACCTGATGGCGCTGCTGCGGCAGCAGTTCGCGGGCCGTCTGGCCCGGGCCTCGGCCGCGGACGATCCTTCGAAGGTGGTGCGGCCTTTCGCCGCGGACGCCACGGGCGGCGTGGCGGGCGAGGCGGGGGGCATCCTGGTGCTGGAGGCCGCCGACACCGCGGCCGCGCGCGGCGCCGCCGTGATGGCCGAACTGGCGGGCTTCGGCGCCAGCCAGAGCTTCTGCGCCGACACCGTGGGTGCGGATCCGTGCCGTGACGGCGAGGGCATCGCCGACGCCATGCGGGTGGCGCTGGACGACGCGGGCCTGAAGCCCGACCAGATCGACGCGGTGGTGCCGTTCGGCTGCGGCGCGCCCGCCATGGACGCCGCCGAGGCCGCGGCCATCCGAAGCGTCTTCGGTCCGCGGGCCGCGCGCCTGCCGCTGGTCACGCTGAGCCCGCTCATCGGCAGCTGCGGCGCCGGCTTCGGCGCGGTGGCCGCCAGCGTGGCGGTGCAGTGCGTGCGCACGGGCATGCTGCCGGCGCGCGTGAACGGCGACGCCGGCATGGGCGTGGACGCCGCGCCGGTGGCGGCGCGAAAGGCGGACCCGCAGGCCGTGCTGGTCTGCACGCCCAGCCTGGGCGGCCAGAACGCCGCCGTGGTGATCCGGAGGGCCTCATGAGCGAGCCGCGCGTGGTGGTCACGGGCATCGGCTGGGTCACCGGCCTGGGGCATTCCATCGAGGAGGTGTGGAAGCGCCTGCTGGCCGCCGAGAGCGGCATGCGGCCCACCACCCGCTTCGACGCGCGCACCTTCCCCACCAGCTTCGCCGCCGAGGTGAAGGCCGACTTCGACTTCCGCGGCTTCGTCAAGGATCCCGCGGTGCACGCCACCGCCGGCCTGAACACGCAGTTTGCGCTGGGGGCCTGCGCGCAGGCGTGGAGGCAGAGCGGCCTCGACGTGAAGCCGCCCAAGGACGCGCGTCGCGTGGGTCTGTACCTGGGCGCCGGCGAGGGCGTGCTGGACTTCGACAACTACGTGGCCACCATGCTGCACGCGTGGGACGCCGCGGCCGGCAAGGTGGACGGCGTGAAGTGGGCCGGACGCGGCCTGGCCTGCATGGACCGCATGAAGGAGATCGAGCAGGAGGCGAACATGCCGCTGGCCCACCTGGCCCGCGAGTTCAACTGCCGCGGTCCCGCCTACAACTGCCTCACCGCCTGCGCCGCCAGCACGCAGGCCATCGGCGAGGCCTTCAGCATCCTGCGCCGCGGCGACGCCGACGTGATGATCAGCGGCGGCACGCACACCATGATCCACCCGCTGGGCGTGACGGGGTTCAACCGCCTCACGGCGCTCAGCGAGCGCAAGGGCGATCCCACCGAGGCCAGCCGCCCCTTCAGCGTGGACCGCGGCGGCTTCGTGATGGGCGAAGGCAGCGGCATGGTGATCCTGGAGACGCTGGAGCACGCCCTGGCGCGCGGCGCCACGCCACTGGCCGAGGTGATGGGCTACGGCTCCAGCTGCGACGCCTATCGCATCACCGACATCCAGCCCCAGGGCCGCGGCGCCGCGGTGGCCATGCAGGAGGCGCTCCGTCAGGCGGGCATCGATCCGCACGCCAAGGACGCCCAGGGCCGGCCGCCCATCCAGTACATCAGCGCCCACGGCACCGGCACCAAGGAGAACGACTCCATCGAGACCCGGGCCGTGAAGGCGGTCTTCGGCGACCTGGCCGGGAGCATCCCCATGAGCTCCATCAAGAGCATGATGGGGCACCTGATCGCCGCGGCAGGTGCGGTGGAGTTCATCACCTGCGTGCTGGCCATCCGCGACGGCATGCTGCCGCCCACGCGCAACCTGGTGAACCGCGATCCGGAACTGGACCTGGACTACGTGCCCAACCAGGCGCGCGCGTCCAAGGTGGACGTGTGCCTCTCCAACAACTTCGGTTTCGGCGGCCAGAACGACTCGCTCGTGGTGGCGCGCTTCCGGTCATGACCGGCACCGCGCCGGCCGGCTCGCCAGCGTCCCTCCTTCGTCGTGTCGCGCGGACCATGGCCCTGGCGGCCCTGGTGCTGCTGCCCGCGCTGGCGCTGGCTGCGTGGATGGCGCTGCGTGCGCCCCTGTGGTGGCAGCCGGGTTCCCGAACGGACGCTGCCGCGGCCGACCGGGCCGCGGCGTTCGAGCAGTCCGTAGTGGCGGCGTTCACCCAGGTCCGGCCGGACGCCCCCGAGTGGTCACTGCTGATCCGGGTGCAGGACGTGAACGACTGGCTGGCCACCCGACTCCCGGCATGGCTGGAGAGTCGTGGCGAGGCGGCGCCGGAGGCGGTGCAGACGCGTTTCGAGCCGGGGCGCGTGTTCGTGGGGGTGCGGGTGGGCCCGGTGGTGCCGTGGTGGCGCGCCAGCCCCTCAGCGCGTGACGGTGCCGCCAATCTGGAGAGCGTGGGCGGCGGCGTGGGTCGGCTCCCGCTGCCGCTGGTGGGGCAGGATCTGGAGAGCCGTTGGCGTGACGCCGGGCTGGCGCGGCCCATCCGGCTGGCGGACGGCCGGCTGGTGCGCGTGCTGGGCTTGGAGGCGGCGGCGGGGGAGCTTCACCTTCGCCTTCGGACGGAGCCCCGGTCGGAGCCCTCCCCGCGGCCGTGAGGCGTGGATTCCGCCTGTGCAGCCGGGGGTCCGCTTGAAATTCACAGGAAATCTGGCGCGTGCCGCAACCGCATGGCATGGTGGCACGGACTGCACCGTGAAGCCGCAAGGTTTCGACATCGAGGGTTGAGGAAGAGGAGGGCCGCAAGGCCCATGAGGTCATGTTCTGGCCTCGGAGCGGGCGTTCTCGGGAAAGGCGCCTGCTCCGCATCGTGAGGGATTCGGATTCGTCCGCCGGCGTCGTCCGGCAGAGAGAGGGAACAGGGAAATGCGCACGCCGCAGGCACGTCTTTCGATCTTCGTCCTTGGTGCGGGGCTCAGCATGGCCTCCGGCGCCTGGGCCGACGTGACGCTGCTGTCGCAGACGCGCTCCCTCAACGTGGTCGGCACGGGTGGCACCGTCAAGTCCGACGCCACCACCGGCACCGCCGACTGGTCCAGCAACAAGCTCTTCTATCAGTCGGGCGCCAACGGCTATTGGAACGGCGCCTACCAGTACTCCACCTTCCTGCCCGACGGCTCCACCAGCCTTGGTCAGTCGATGATGGCCCAGGGCGCCGCCAAGTCGGTGCGCTTCGGCACCTTCGCGCCCACCACCGAGTGGACCGCCAGCAACGTCTTCGAGTCCACCTTCCGCGTGGGAGCCACCTCGCAGCTGATGGACATCACCATGTCGATCCAGGCCTCGGGCGTCGGCTCGTCGGTGCTGGCCACCCTGACCAAGGGCGGATCCACCGTCTGGTCGTACTCGGCCAACGGCGACGACCTGCAGACGCTCACCCTGACCAGCGGCGACTACGTGCTTCGGGTGGACGCCAACAGCAAGCTCACCACCGGCGGCGTGGGCGGGGACGCGCAGTACAACCTGGGCGTCGGATTCACGCCCATCCCGGGCCCCTCGGCCCTGGCGCTGGTCTCCTTGAACGCCTTCCTGCGCCGACGGCGCACCTGAGGCTGAACCGAATTCTGGTCTCGTGGGCGGGAACCACGGGATCGCAGTGAACCACTCCCCGTTGACGCACCCGTGGCCTCTGGCCGCGGGTGCGTTTGTTTTGGCCCCGCTAGACTCCCGGCCCCGGCGTTTCCGCCGCCACACCCATGCCCCAGATCACGATCAACGGCGTCAAGCACGAGTTCACCAAGGGCGAGACCATCCTGCAGGTCGCCCTCCGCGCCGAGCAGGAGATCCCGCACTACTGCTGGCACCCGGGCCTGTCCGTGGTGGCCAGCTGCCGCATCTGCCTGGCCGAGGTGTGGAACCCTGACGCGAAGACCGGCAAGCTGATCCCGGCCACCAAGCTCAGCCCCACCTGCCAGACCCCCGCGATGGACGGTCAGGTGGTCTACACCGACAGCCCCAAGAGCGTGGCCAACCAGAAGGCCGTGATGGAGTTCCTGCTCATCAACCATCCGGTGGACTGCCCGGTGTGCGACCAGGCGGGCGAGTGCCACCTGCAGGACTACAGCTACCAGTACGGCCGCGGCGAGAGCCGCTTCAAGGAGGCGAAGAACAAGCGCCCCAAGAAGGACGTGGGCCCGAACGTGCTGCTCTACAGCGACCGCTGCATCATGTGCACGCGGTGCGTGCGCTTCACCCGCGAGGTGACCGGCACCGGCGAGCTGATGGTGCAGGGCCGCGGCAGCGTGGAGGAGATCGACGTCTTCCCGGGCCTGGCCCTGGACAACGAGCTGGCCGGCAACGTGGTGGACATCTGCCCGGTGGGCGCGCTCCTGGACAAGGACTTCCTCTTCCAGCAGCGCGTGTGGTTCCTGACCAAGACGCCCAGCATCGACGGCCTCACCGCCAGCGGCGACAACATCAGCGTGGAGCACCACGACGGTCGCGTGCACCGGGTGAAGCCGCGCGAGAACGCGGACGTGAACAGGTGGTGGATCACCGACGAGGTGCGCTACGGCTGGAAGTTCGTGCACCGCGAGGACCGGCTCAGGCTGCCGTCGCTCAAGGGCCGCGAGGCGTTCGTGGCCGAGCGCGCACCGGAGGCCTGGGAAGCGGGACTGGCCAAGGCCAACGACCTGCTGGCGGGTGCCGTGAACGCGGGCCGTCGCGTGGCGCTGCTGGTGAGCCCCATGCTCAGCTGCGAGGACGTCTGGCTGCTGGCCAGCTGGGCGCTTGCGCACGACCCCAAGGCGGAGCTGGCGGTGGGCCCGGTGCCCGTGCACGGCGCCGACAAGACCTTCCCCGGCGGCTTCACCGTCTTCGCCGAGAAGGCGCCCAACGCGCGTGGCGTGCGCCGCGTGCTGGAGGCGCTCTCGGGCGGCCGCACGGTGCTGGACGCGGCGGGCTTCGAGAAGGCCGCCGCGGCTGGACAGTTCGGCGCCGCCGTGGTCACCGGCAACTATCCGAGCGACTGGGTGGGCCAGGGCCTGCGTGACGCGCTGGCCCGCACGCCCTTCGTGCTGATCGACACGCTGCCCACCGCGCTCACGGCGCAGGCCGAGGTGGTGCTGCCGGGCGCCGCGTGGGTGGAGAAGTCCGGCACCTTCGAGAACGCCAAGGGTCGCCTGCAGGGCTTCGAGCGCGCCATCAAGCCCGTGGACTTCGCCAAGGCCGAGTGCCAGATCGCGCTGGACCTGGCGGCGGATCGCGCGGGCGTCACGGCGCAGGCCTTCGACGCGGCCGCCACGCGCGTGGCCATGGCCAAGGCGCCGGGCCTGGAGCGCTTCGCCACCGAGCACCACGCCACCCCCGCCAAGCGCGCGGTGGAGAGCGACATGGTGCTGGTGGAGCTGTGACCCACGCGGTCGTCTCCGTGATCCCGGCGCGCCATCCAGCGCGCGAGGTGTGGGCGCAGGCATGGCCCACCGTGATCACCATGCTCAGCTACACGCTGATGCAGTTCGTGGACTCGCTCATGGTGTCCCGGCTTGGGCCGCTGGCGGTGGCGGCGCAGGGGGACGGCGGCATCTGGGCCTTCGCGCCCCAGTCGTTCCTGATGGGCTTCATCTCCCTGGTCAACACCTACGTCTCGCAGAACGTGGGTGCCGGGCGGCGCGACGCGGTGGCGCGCTACGCATGGTCGGGACTCTGGCTGGCCTGGGCGTCGTGGCTGCTGGTGATGGTGCCCTGGGGGCTGGCCATGCCGTGGGCGTTCGCGCGGGTGGGGCACTCGCCGGATCTGGTGCGGTTGGAGTCGCAGTACGGGCAGATCCTGGCCTTCGGCGCCGTCGCCAACCTCTCCGGCAAGGCCATGAGCAACCTGTTCTTCGGCCTGCAGCGACCTCGGCTGATCACGGTGGCCGCCATCGTGGGCAACGTCGTCAACCTGAGCCTGAACTACGCGCTGGTGTTCGGTGCCGAGGGGCTGCCCGGATGGCCTGGCGTGCCCTTCGCGCCGCGCCTGGGCGTGGCCGGCTCCGCCATCGCCACGGTCTGCGGCACGCTGGTGGAGGCGGCCTTGCCGCTCTCGGTCTTCCTGGTGGGCCCGCTGGCCCGCGAGCTGGGCACGCGCGCCGCGTGGCGCCCGCGCTGGCGCGAGATCCGCGACCTGCTCCGACGCGGCTGGCCCGTGAGCATCCAGTTCGGAAACGAGATCATCTGCTGGGCCATCTTCATGACGGTGCTGGTGGGTCATTTCGGCGAACTGCACCTCACGGCCGGGTGGAGCACGCTGCGCTACATGCATCTCTCGTTCATGCCGGCCGTGGGCTTCAGTGTGGCCACCACGGCGCTGGCTGGGCGCTACATCGGCGCCGGGCGTCCGGATCTGGCCGCCAACCGCGTGCACTGGGCCATGGGCATGGCCATGGCGTACATGACCGCCTGCGGCCTGGCCATGGCGCTCTTCCGAAGCTCGCTGGTGGGCGTCTTCGTGTCCGACGGCGACCCCGATGTGGTGGCCCAGGTCATCTCGATCGGCTCGCGCCTGATGATCTGCGCGGCGGTGTTCCAGACCTTCGACGCGGTGGGCATCGTCTACACGGGCGCGCTCCGCGGCGCGGGGGACACCCTGGTGCCCGGGGTGGCCACCATCGCGCTCAGCTGGAGCCTGATCGTGGGTGTGGGGGCGTGGCTGGCCTGGAACCGGCCCGAATGGGCCAGCGTGGGGCCCTGGGTGGGCGCCAGCGTCTACATCGTGGTCTACGGACTCTGGATGGCCGCGCGCTTCGAACGGGGGGCCTGGCGGCGCATCCGCCTGCTGGAGCCGACCGCGGGGGCGCGGTAGACTGCCCGGCCGTCCGTTTCGCTTCCGTCCCCACGATTTTCCAGCCAGGGAGAGCCATGGCCAACGCAGGTCTCGACACCGTCATCGGAGCCACTCGCAACGATCCCGCCGCCGCGGCGCCCTTCGTGAAGAAGGCGCAGCAGGCCGAGGCCGAGGGTCACTGGGTGCAGGCGCTGGAGGCGTGGAAGGACGCGGCCGCCAAGGACCGCACCGCCAAGAACCTGTTCCGCTGCGCGCTGCTCCAGGACCGACTGGGCTTCGACGACGACGCGCTGCGCACCTATGAGGAGTGCACGCGCCTGCCCAGCCCGCCGGTGAACGCCTACCTGAACATGGCGGTGCTGCTGGAGGACGCCGGGCAGTTCACGCGCGCCGAGAAGCTGCTCAAGAAGGTGATGGAGGCCAACCCCACCAACGCGCGCGCTGGCCTCTACATGAAGGACGTGAAGGCCAGCAAGGACATGCTGTACGACGAGGAGGTGGCCCGCGAGGGCGCACGCCGCGACGCGCTGATGGACACGCCGGTCACCGACTTCGAGCTCTCCGTGCGCGCGCGCAACTGCCTCAAGAAGATGGCGATCCGCACGCTCGGCGACCTGCTTCGCATCAGCGAGGCCGAGCTGCTGAGCTACA
>CAZKHO010000113.1:0-7865 GCA_964552505.1 uncultured Bifidobacterium sp.
CGATCTCGCGCGGGAAGACGTTCTCGCCCGAGATGATCAGCATCTCCTTGATGCGACCCGTGATGAACAGGTGCCCCTCGGCGTCGAAGCGGCCCATGTCCCCGGTGCGGAAGAAGCCGTGCTCGTCGAAGGCCTTGGCGGTCTCCTCGGGCAGGTTCCAGTAGCCCTGCATCACGTTGGGCCCCTGGATGCGCACCTCGCCATCCTCGCCCGCGGGCAGCACGCCGCCGTCCGGCGAGACGATGCGCTCCACCACCTCCGGAAGCGCGCGCCCCACGCTGCGGTGCCGCCATTCGGAAGGCAGGCACCAGTTGGTGACGGGACTGGTCTCCGTCAGACCGTAGCCCTCGGCGATCCGCACACCGAAGCGTTCCTGGAACGCCTGCGCCACCGCATCGGGCAGCGGCTCCCCTCCGCTCACCGCGTATCGCAGATTTTGGAAGCACTCGGGGCCGCCATGTCGCGCGGCATTGAGCGCGTTGTACATGCTGGGAATGGCCACGAAGGCGGTGACCGCGTGGCGCCCGGCCAGGTCCAGCACCTTGCGCGGCACGAATCGGGCGGTGTAGACCGCCTTGGCGCCGATGGCCATGGGCAGCAGCGTCAGCACCGTCAGGCCGAAGGAGTGGAACTGCGGCAGCACCCCCAGCAGCACGTCGCGGTGGTCGAAGGTGGCCCAGCGCCGAATCTGGTCGATGTTGGCGTCCAGGTTGCCCGCCGACAGCATCACGCCCTTGGGCTTGCCGCTGGTGCCGCTGGTGTAGAGCAGCACCGCCAGGTCCTTGGGCGTGCGGGACGGTCCCAGGCGCATCGGTGGGAGGCCGCCAAACCGCATCTCCTCCAGCTTCAGCGGCCGCATGCTCTCCGTGGGGCCCTGGATGTGATCCAGCATGGGGCTCACGGTGATCACCAGGTCCAGCCCCGCGTCGCGGACGATGTACTCCAGGTCCTCCCGGCTCAGCAGGTAGTTCAGCGGCACGGCCACGCGGCCGGTCATCCACGTGGCCAGCAGCGCCGCAGGGAAGAGCCCGCCCGTGGGCAGCAGCAGCCCCACCGCTTCCCGATCCGTGCGGCGATCGATCTCCCGAGCGATGTGCCACGCCGCCACCAGCAGCGAGAGCCCGTTCCACGCCCTCTGGTCGTCCACGGCGAAGGTGCGGAACGGATGCCGCAGCAGCTGACCCTGGATCCGCCGAAGGAGCCTCATGGCACGGCGTAACCTACCCGCCGCGCCGTGAAACGGCCCGCACGGCGGCTCGGGCCATGGTTACAGTACGCCCCATGATCCACCTGCCCCTCCGGCCGCTGCGCGCGCTGCTTCCCCTGATCGCCCTCGTGCTGGTCGCGTGCAACGGACCGCAGCAGAAGGTGGACGAGGCGATGCGCGCGTACAACGCGGACGACTTCGCCAAGGCGTACAGCCAGGCCAGTGCGGCGCAGGCGGAAGCGCAGCCGCCGCTCAAGCAGCAGGCGGCCCTCTACGCCGGCATGGCCGCGTACCGGCAGAAGAACCTGGACGAGGCGCGCACCCGACTGAGCGTGGCCGAGACCAGCGACGACAAGCAGGTGGCCGGTCAGGCGAAGTTCGTGCTGGGCAACGTGCTGTCCGAGGAGAAGTCCTACGCCGCCGCCGCCGCCAAGTACGACGAGGCCGCCGCGCTGCTGACCGGCGAGGAGGCCACGCGCGCACGCGCACTGGCGGACACCGCTCGATCGGAAGCCAAGCCCGCGCCCACGCAGGCGGCCGCGGCGGACGACGAGAGCGACACCGCACCAGCCGCCAAGGCTGGCGCCAAGCCCAAGACTTCCAAGGGCAAGACGGACGCCAAGGGCGCCAAGGGATCGAAGGGCGAAGCCAAGTCGGACGGCAAGGACGCCAAGGGCAAGTCCGGAGATTCCGGATCCGGCGCCAAGTCCGACGGCGACGCCAAGAAGGGCTTCACCATCCAGTGCGGTGCGTACGCCAAGGAGTCGGACGCCCGCAAGCGCGCCAAGGATCTTGCGGACGAGGCGAAGAAGGCCGGGTTGCCGGCCCCCGAGGTGAAGCGACAGACCGGCCGCGACGGCAAGAAGCTGTGGCTGGTCACCATCGGGACCTTCAAGACCCGCGCCGAGGGCAAGAAGGCGCTGGCCAAGCTGGAGAAGCAGAAGGTGGACCACGCCGAGGTCCTGCCCATCACGGGCTGAACGGCGTCAGTCTCGGTTGATCAGGAACGTGGCGGTCCGCTCGAAGTAGGCCATCATGGCCGAGCGATGCGGCTCCGCGATGCCGGCATCCTCCAGCGCCCCGCGCATGCACGCCACCCAGGCGTTCCGTTCCGCCACGCCGATGGCGAACGGCATGTGCCGCATGCGCAGACGCGGGTGGCCCTTCCGTTCCGAGTATTCCGTGGGCCCGCCGAAGTACTGGATCAGGAACTCCGCCTGATTGCGGATGGGCTCCTCCAGGTCAGCCGGGAACATGGGGCGAAGAAACGCGTCACGGTCGATGCGCGCGTAGAAGGCGCGCGCGATGCGCCAGAACGGTTCCGGCCCCAGCACCGCGAACAGGTTGGGCGCGATCGCCTGCGGCGCCGATCCCGCGTGGGGTGACAGCGGCAGCGGGCGCGGCTCGGGCTTGGGGGCGTCCTGCGACACGCCGCGATCCTAGCCCGCCAGTCGAGCCTTGAGCGCACGAAGCAGCACCTCGTAGTGCTCCGGCAGGTTGTGGACCGCGGCGCTCACGCGCACCCACCATCGCCCACCCCAGTCGATGATCGGCACCTCGATGCGCTCCACGGCTCGCAGGTCGGCCTGCAGGTGCTCCACCTTCTGGAAGCGGCGAAGCGCCTCGGGCAGCCGCACGGTGGCCATGCAGGTGAGGCACGAGCCGTCCAGCGGGCTGGCCGGCTCCACGCCCAGCCCCTCCACCAGCAGCCGATGCGCCCAGCCCGCCATGGCGTGGTTGTGCGAGAGGACGCGCTCCACGCCAAGGTGGCGCAGGAACTGCAGCGCGGCCGGCACGGCCAGCCAGCTGGAGAAGTCGCGCGTGCCCTGCCAGTCGAACTCGGGCTCGAACCCTTCGCCAAGCCGGTGGCTGATCACGCACGGGTGCACCTGACCCGCCAGGTCCGGCCGCACCCGCAGGAACGCGCTGCCTCGAGGGGCCATGGTCCACTTGTGAAGGTTGGCGGCGTAGAACTCGCCGCCGCTGGCCGTCACGTCCAACGCCATGCCGCTGGGCGCGTGCGCACCGTCCACCAGCAGCCGGCAGCCGTGGGGCAGACGCGCGCGAAGCCCTTCCACCGGAAACCGGAGCGCGGTGGCGCTGGTCACGTGATCCAGCACCACCAGCCGCGTGCGGGCATGCACCGCCGCCAGCAGCGGCTCCACCAGCGCCTGGGGCGAAGCCACGGGAAGCGGAACCGGCACCTCGCGCACCACGGCGCCGCATTCGCCGGCTCGACTGCGCATGGCCTGGCGCACCGCGTTGTAGACGTGGTCGGTGCAGAGAAGCTCGTCGCCCGGCGCGAAGGGCAGCGAACGAAGCACCGCGTTCACGCCCTCGGTGGCGTTGGTGACGAACCCGTACTCGCCGGGGGCGCCTCCGAACGACTGGGCCAGCTCCGCCTTCACCTGGGCCAGGAGCTCGGCGATGCGTCGACCGATCAGCTCGATGGGATCCGCGTCCAGTCGGTCACGCCACGCGTCCTGCGCCGCGCGAACGCACCGCGGCACCGATCCGAAGGAGCCGTGGTTGAGGAACACCAGCCCCCGGTCGACCCCGAACTCCCGCCTCACCTCCGCGGAAAACGGTTGGGGTGGCTGGTCAAAATGCGGCATGGAAACGGCACCTTACCCGCTTTTCAGGCCGAAACAGGCGCGTTTACCGGTCGCCTTCTGTTTGGCTAACATTCACCGAACGAAAACTGCAGGCCTCCGCGGGGCGCGTCCGATCCACCACGCGACTGATCGAACGAACCCAAGAGGAGGCACCCATGCTGAACGCCAACCACCGCTCCCTGAATGTCCGCCACCGCATGCTCGACAACCCCACCGATCCGCCGCTGGTCTGCACCGGCCCCGGCGGCGACTTCACCACGCGCTGGCATGCGCGCGGCGGAGCCTTGGTGGCGGTGGACGGGCGCGGAACCGCGACGGCACGCCCCGCTCGCCAGCGCGTGGACTGGCTGGAGCGTCTCTTCGGCATCCGTCGCTGGCTCCTGCAGCCGGCGCCTGCCGCTCGCACCGACTCCGACCGAAGCCCCGCACCGTGGCGCCACGGCCGCTGGGCTTCCGATCTTGCCCTTGCCAGGAAACTGAACCATGTCGATGAGCCTCACCCCGCAGCAGCTTCGCATCTTCCGTCTTATCCGCGACTCACGGAACAGCCGGGGCTATTCCCCGACGATGCAGGAGATCGCCGACGAACTCGGCATCAGCAAGGTGACCGTGTTCGAGCACGTGCAGGCGCTCGTCGACAAGGGCGCCCTGGTGCGCCAGCCGAACAAGGCTCGCTCTTTGGCGATTGCCGACGAAGCGACGCTGCCTGACGAGAGCGCCAAGGCGGGCGAGCTGCCGCTGGTGGGCCGCATCGCCGCGGGTCATCCCATCGAGAAGTACGAGCAGCAGGACACCCTGCAGCTGGAGACCATCTTCGGGCCCCGTCGTGGGCAGCGCGGCGGTCTCTTTGCGCTGCAGGTGGACGGCATGAGCATGCGCGACGAGGGCATCCTGGACGGCGACTACGTGATCGTGGAGCAGCGCAGCGTGGCCCGCAATGGCGAGCGCGTGGTGGCCCTGCTGCCGGACGGCGAGACCACGCTCAAGACCTACTTCCGCGAGCGCGACCACATCCGTCTGCAGCCGGCCAATCCGGCCTTCGAGCCGATCCGCGTGAAGGACTGCGCCATCCAGGGCGTGGTGGTGGGCGTGCTCCGTCGCTACGAGCGCAACTGACGCGCGGCGTCAGGCCTTCAGCAGTTCGGTCACGTAGGCACCCGCCACCGCGGCTGCGGCCTCCGCAGGGCCGCCGGCCATCCGACGGACCAGCGAACTTCCCACGATGGCCGCGTCGGCGTGCCGGCACACCGCCTGCACATGCGCGGCGGTGCTGATGCCGAAGCCCACCGCCAGCGGGAGCGAGGTGTGGGCGCGCACCCGCGCCACCAGCGCGTCCACCTCGGGCGCCTCGGTGCGCTCGCCGGTGATGCCCGCGCGTGCCAGCAGGTAGACGAATCCGCGGCAATGGCGCACCAGGCGCTCGATGCGGGCGTCGGTGCTGGTGGGAGCCACCAGCATGGCAAAGGCCAGGTCCCTCTGGACGGCCTCGTCCAGCAGCGGCTGCACCGCGTCCAGATCCGCGTCGGGCACGATCACGCCGTCGAAGCCGGCGTCGGCCAGGCCTCCGATGAAGGACGCGCCCCCGCCCCGCTCCACCAGGCTCACGCTCACCATGGCCACCAGACCCATCTGCAGCCCGTCGCGTGCCGACCGCACCGTCTCCAGCACCGCCCGCGGCGTGACCCCGCGCTGCAGCGCGCGATGCATGGCCTCGGCGATGACGGGGCCGTCCGCGATGGGGTCGGAGAACGGGATGCCCACCTCGGCCACGGCGGCACCGGCACGCTCCATGGCCTGCAGCGTGGCTCCCAGCGCCTCCAGGGACGGATCCCCGGCCACCACGAAGGGCATCAGCGCCTTGCGGCCCTGCGCCCGCTGCTGCGCGAAGATGCGGTCGATGCGCGACATCGGCGCGATGCTAGCGAGGCGATACGCTGCGGGCGCGGCCTGATAGCTCAGCGGTTCAGAGCGTCCGACTCATAATCGGAGAGACCTCGGTTCGAATCCGAGTCAGGCCATTGACGAAGACGCGCCCATGAGCGGAACCCCACCGTGGATGCGTCATTGGCTGCGCGCCGCCGGCGCCTACAACCTGCTCTGGGGCGCGGTGGTGGTGCTGGCGCCCGACCTTCCACTCCGCCTGGCGGGCATGGAACCGCTTCCCGAGCCCGGACGCGCCATCTGGCAGTGCCTGGGCATGGTGATCGGCGTCTACGGCGTGGGCTACCTCTGCGCCGCGAATGATCCGCTGCGGCACTGGCCCATCGTGCTGGTGGGGCTGCTGGGCAAGATCTTCGGACCGATCGGCTTCGCGTGGACCGCGTCGCGCGGCGCCATTCCGTGGCACTTCGGCTTCACCATCCTCACGAACGACCTGCTGTGGTGGTGGCCGTTCGCTGGGATCCTGCTGGCGGCGCGAAGGACGCTCCGGCGTGGCCGACCGCCTTCGGCCTGAGCCGCCGCCACGGTCGGAGAGCGGCCCTCTACGATCGAGAGCGATGCGCCCCCTCGTCCTCCTGCCGCTGCTGATGCTGGTCGCCTGCACCACGGTGGAGGGGACGGGCCGCCAGCAGATGAACCTGTACTCGGCCGATCAGGAGGCCGAATTGGGAGACGAGGCCTTCGCCGAGATCATGAAGGACGCCAAGCGGCTGCCGCCGTCGGACCCGCGATCCCGGCGGGTGCAGGCCATCGGCCGGCGCATCGAGGTCGCCGCACGCCAGCGCACGCCCAACATGGCCAGTCGCATGCACTGGAGCTGGACGGTGGTGGATGAACCCGACACCGTCAACGCGTGGATGCTTCCGGGTGGCAAGGCGTGCGTCTACACGGGCATGATCGACTTTGCGCGCAGCGACGACGAACTGGCCGTGGTGATGGGCCACGAGGCGTCTCACGCCATCGCCAGGCACGGCACCGAGCGCATGAGTCAAGGTGCGGCGCTGGGTCTTGGCGCCGCGGCGGTTGGCGTGGCCACCGGCAGCGGTGCCGCGCAGGAGGGCACGTCGGCCTTGGCGGAGCTGCTCATCGCTCGCCCCCACAGCCGTGATCAGGAGAGCGAAGCCGACGAGCTGGGACTGCTCATCGCGGCCCAGGCGGGCTACGACCCGCACACCGCCATCGACCTGTGGCGCCGCATGCAGACCCAAGGCGGGAGCCCGCCGGAATTCCTCAGCACCCATCCCAGCGAGGCCACCCGGATCGAGCGACTGCAGCGGATCATGCCGAAGGCGGACGCGATCTGGCGAAGCGCGACGGGTGCCGCTGCCGCCCCAGCCGCCACTTCAGGCGCACCGCGTTCCCCACCACGCTGAGGTCGCTGAGCGCCATCGCCGCAGCCGCCACCGCGGGACCGTGCGATCCAAGCAGCGCGAAGGCCGCCGCTGGAATGGCGAGCGCGTTGTAGGCGAACGCCAGGAACAGGTTCTGTCGGATGCAGCGGAGCGTCTCCCGTCCCACGCGAAGGAGGCCGGGCAACGCCTCCAGACGGCCGCCCACCAGCACCACCGCGGCGCTCTCGCCCGCCACCGAGACGCCGCCGCCCATGGCCACGCCCAGCGCGCTCTGGGCCAGTGCGGCCGCGTCGTTCACGCCGTCGCCCACCATGGCCGCGCGCGGGCCCGAAGCCTGCACCAGCTCGGCCTTCCGGGCGGGCGTGAGGTCCGCACGCACCTGGCTGGGGTCCATGCCGCAGGCCACCGCGATGCGCGCGGCCTCCGAGGCGCGGTCGCCCGTGAGCATGCCGGACTGGACGCCCAGACGGCGGAGGGACTCCACCACCGTCG
Source organism: uncultured Bifidobacterium sp. (assembly GCA_964552505.1). GTDB lineage: Bacteria > Planctomycetota > Phycisphaerae > Phycisphaerales > SM1A02 > SYAC01. Next base: position 7,608 of record CAZKHO010000113.1, read on the forward strand.
GTGCCTGCTCGCGGATCTGGTCGCGCACCTGGATGCGAAGGCTTGGGACGCCGTCCACGCGCACCACGCAGGAAGCCTGCGCGTCGCGCATCACCTCCACGCGCCGCCCCTCCACCGTGGCCTGCACCCCCTGTCCCGGCGTGGCCGTGAACGCGCCCGCCGACGGCACGGAGAGCCCCATGGACCGCGCCTTGCGCACGATGGCCCGCGCGACGGGGTGCTCGCTGCCCGATTCCGCCGCCGCCGCCAGCGCCAAGG
>CAZKHO010000114.1:0-7778 GCA_964552505.1 uncultured Bifidobacterium sp.
GGAACTACCAGTGGTACCAGTTCGACGTGCACCGCTGGCTCACGGGCGATCCCACACAGCCCGCGCCACCCGCCGAGCGCCTGGAGGGCCGCAACAGCCGCTGGCATCACATGGACGCGGAAGCCGTGCTCAGCATGCCGGACAAGTGGGAGTACCCGTGGTTCGCGCACTGGGACCTGGCGTTCCAGGCCGTGGCCACGGCCGCGGTGGACATCGACCGCGCCAAGCGGCAGATCTGGCAGATCGTCCAGCCTTGGATGCAGCACCCCGAGGGACAGGTGCCCGCGTACGAGTGGGCCCTGAACGACGTGAACCCGCCCACGCTGGCGTGGGCCGCGTACCGCATCTACCAGATCGAGCGCCTGCGCTTCGGCCGCGAGGATCACGACTTCCTGGCCGAGATCGTGCACAAGCTGCTGCTCGACTTCACCTGGTGGGTGAACCGCAAGGACGCCGACGGCCGCAACATCTTCGAGGGCGGCTTCCTGGGCCTGGACAACATCGGCATCTTCGACCGCAGCCGACCGCTGCCCACCGGCGGCGTGATCAAGCAGTCGGACGGCACCGCGTGGGTGGCCAAGTACTGCCTGGACCTCATGCGCATGTGCCTGGAACTGGCCGACGCGGGCCGACCCTACGCCAGTCTGGTGGAGAAGTGCTTCGAGCACTTCCTGCAGATCGCCAAGGCCACCACCAACCTTGGAGGCCGTGGCGTCGACCTGTGGGACGAGGAGGACCAGTTCTTCTACGACCAGCTGGTGCTGCCCGACGGCCGCACGGTGCCGCTGAAGGTGAAGAGCTTCGTGGGCCTGGTGCCGCTGTTCGCCTGCACCGTCATCGACGAGCACGACCTGAAGTGCCAGCCGCAGCTCGATCGCCGCCTGCAGTGGTTCCTGGATCGTCGCCCCGACATGGCCAAGCTGATCTCGCGCTGGAACGTGGAGGGCGTGGGCCAGCGCCGCCTGCTCAGCCTGCTTCGCGGCCACCGCATGAAGGCGCTGCTGCAGCGTGCGCTGGATCCCAAGCAGTTCCTCTCGCCGCACGGCATCCGAAGCGTGAGCCTGGAGCATCTGGAGAATCCCTACCGCCTGACGCTGGGTGACCAGACCTGGGAGCTGAAGTACACGCCCGGCGAGAGCGACACCGGAAGCTTCGGCGGCAACTCCAACTGGCGCGGGCCGGTGTGGTTCCCCATGAACTTCCTGCTCATCGAGGCGCTGTGCCGCTTCCACGGCTACTACGGCGACGACTTCACCGTGGAGTGCCCCACCGGCAGCGGCCAGTTCATGAACCTGCTGCAGGTGGCGGAGTTCCTCAGCGACCGTCTCTCCGGCGTGCTGCTGCCCGGCCCCGACGGCGTGCGTCCCGCCAACCGTCATGCGCCGCGCCTGGACAAGGATCCGCTCTTCGCGGGCAACCCGCTCTTCTACGAGTACTTCCACGGCGACGACGGGCACGGCCTGGGCGCAAGCCACCAGACCGGCTGGACCGCGCTGGCGGCCATCCTGCTGGGTCGCGCGCGCACGCGCTCGGTTCTGCGATCCCTGAAGTGACGCACGACTCGGTTACGCTGGCGGGATGCGCATCACACGAATCGTCGCACCCGCCCTGCTCGCCCTGGCCACCACCTCGGCCGCGTTCCTGATCGCGCCCTCCGCCGACGGCTCCCGGGAGCAGGATGCGCCGCAGGGCGCGTCGCCGCAGATGCTGAAGGCCGAGGAAGCGCGCGAACTGCTGGGCGCCATGGCGGGCATCTGGGACATCCAGGGCGAGTCGTTCGGCGCGGACGGTCGCTCGGAGTTCACGCTGCGCGGTCGGTGCGTCTGGCAGTGGGCCATGGGCGGCGCCTTCCTCATGGGCGACACCATGCTCACCAACGGATCCGCCGTGCTGCAGGAGATCGACTGCCTGGGCTTCAACGCCGCAGGCGGCACGTTCCAGCGCACGCTCATGACCGACCACGACAGCGCCATGATCTGGCAGCAGGGCGCGTGGGACGCACAGTCCAGGCGCTTCACCATGCAGTCCGTGGGCGCCATTCCCACCGCCTCCGGCGCCGCACGAAAGGTGGGCACCGTGGTGGATCTCTCCAAGGACGACGCCATGACGCTCACCACCAGCTACTTCGAGTCCGGTCAGCTGGTGGGCACCTTCCGGCTCGCGTGCACGCGCGCGCAGCCGGGGAGCCAGGAACAGAACCCCATCCCAGGACTGCCGTCGCAGGCGCCCACCATGGCCGGGGGCCGACTGGACGCGGACGCACTGCAGGGCCAGCTGAACCAGATGGTGGCCACCAAGAAGCAGCTGCAGGGTCAGATCGAGGACTGGAAGAAGCGCGTGAAGGCGTCGCAGGCCAGCTTCGACCAGCTCACCTCGCCCTGACGGCATCGGCACGCGCCGTACACTCCGCCGCGTGCCTTCGACCGATCCGCGATTTCCAAACCTTCGCGTGTTCGATCACGCGCTGATCCAGCACAAGCTGGCCATCCTGCGTCAGGCGCGCACGCATCCCGAGGACTTCCGCGCGCTGCTGAACCAGATCGCCGGCCTCATGGTGTACGAGGTCTCGCGCGACTTCCCCACCCGCTCCGTCACCGTGCAGACGCCGCTGGAATCGTGCGAAGGCCGCACGCTCTCGCAGCCCGTCACGCTGGCGCCCATCCTGCGCGCGGGACTGGGCATGACCGACGGCATCCTCCGCCTCTTTCCTGAGGCGCGCGTGGGACACATCGGCATCCAGCGCGACGAACGCAGCCGCGCGCCCATCAACTACTACACCCGCTTCCCGAAGGACGTGGCCGACGGTCCCGTGCTGGTGGTGGATCCCATGCTGGCCACCGGCGGAAGCGCCGTGCACGCCATCGACCACCTGAAGCGTCTGGGCTGCCGAGACCTGAAGATGGTCTGCCTGGTGGCCGCGCCCGAGGGCGTGCAACGCCTGCTCGACCGCCATCCGGAAGTGCCGGTCTTCGCCGCCGCGCTGGACCGGCAGCTGGACGAGAACGCCTACATCCGTCCCGGGCTGGGTGACGCGGGCGACCGCATCTTCGGCACGGTCGGCGCCTGATGGCCGAGCGCAAGCGCACCACCGGGTTCACGCGCAGCGGCGGCTACCGCGTGCCCAGCGGCGGCGCCAAGGCCATGCGGCGCGCGGCGGATCAGGTGACCCAGGCCGACATCCGGCTGCTGGGGGATCGTGTTCCGTCCGCCGCCCCACGGCGCGCGACGGCCTCGCCCGCCTTCGCCATGGCCGATCCGGACACGCGTCTGGTCGTGGGCGACTGCCGCGACATCCTTCCGGCGCTGCCCGAGCAGGGTGCGGCGGACCTGGTCTTCGCGGATCCGCCCTTCAACTGGGAGGTGCCCTACGACGGCTGGAACGACGGCATGCCGCGGGACGCCTACGAGCGCTTCACCTTCGACTGGCTCGACGCATGCATCGGCCTGCTCTCGCGCCGAGGCAGCCTGTGGGTGAACATCGCGGACGACACCGCCGCCGAGGTGGTGATGCACCTCAAGCGCCGAGGCCTGCACCTGATGAACTGGTGCATCTGGCACTTCCGGTTCGGTCAGCACCGACGCGCCGGCTTCATTCCCAGCAAGTGCCACGCGCTCTACTTTGCGCGCGATCCGGTCCGCCGCATCTGGAATGCCGATCCCATCCTGGAGCCGGCCGATCGAGCCGCGGTCTATCAGGACGCGCGGACCATGGCCAAGAAGGGTGACCGCGGCGTCCGCGTGCCCATGGACGTCTGGTACGGGCCGTTCTGGGGACGCGTCCATGGCAAGAGCCGCGAGCGCCGGCACGAACATCAGAACCAGTTGCCGGAGGCCTATCTTGAGCGCGTGATCCTGGCTTGCACCAAGCCCGGCAGTCTGGTGGTGGACCCGTTCGGTGGCAGCGGCACCACGGCCACGGTGGCACGGGCACATGGGCGGCGATCGATCTCCATCGAAATTTCGGAGGCCTTCGCGCGGAACGCTTGGAAGCGGATCGTCGAAGTGGGGATGGTGCGGCGCGGGAAGGCGCTCGGAAAGTCGACCCCAGTACGGAACAGCAAGAACTTATAAGACTTTGATGATCTGTTCCGATCGTGCTTGCTTCATGATCGATTATTTCATCTCATGGACGGAGTCCATGGAGAATCACCAACTCCATCGATCTTGTTGGCAAGCCGGGCCATGGCAAACAGCAGATCGCTGACCCGGTTCATGTAACGCAGGACCGGTTCGCCAATCGGTTCCGTGTGGGCCAGGCCCACGATCAGTCGCTCCGCGCGCCGACACATGGTCCGTGCCAGATGGAGTCGCGCCGCCAGCTCGGTGCCTCCCGGCATCACGAAGGTCTGCAGCGGGTGATTCTGCGAGTCGATCTGATCAATCCAGCCCTCCGCCTCAGACACATGGCGGTCGGAGATGCGGTTGATCTTGCCCTCGTTCTTCGCACCCTCCGGCGTGGCCAGGTCGGCGCCAATGTCGAACATGCGACTCTGGACACTCTGGAGAATGTGTCTCATAACTTCCTTCTGCTTGCCCTCCTGCAGCAGGCAGATGCAGAGACCTAGGCACGCGTTGAATTCATCCACCGTGCCGTAGGCCATGATCCGCGGATGGTCCTTGCTGACGCGGGCGCCCGAGAAAAGGCCCGTCGTTCCATCGTCTCCGGATCGGGTGTAGAGGTTCATCGAATCGTGCCCTTCGGGCGGAAAGCCCCTGCCGATGCAAAAGAAAGCCGTCGGTTCAGCGCTTCCGGCGTTGCCCAACCCCCGGAGGCGCAGGTAGCCTGTTTTGGATCCGGTTTCCCAAGGGGGAACCGAAACATTCAGGTCCGATCTCTCGAACTCTTCCGTAACCCACGGCCGGTCCTCGGCCCCCTCAACCGCCGCAGCCCCGTCCATGGGCCCAGCGGAACCCTCACTTGCACCCGCGCACATCCGCGCCCCAGGAGACATCGCCCATGCGTCGCAAGGGTTTCACGATCATCGAGCTGCTCGTCGTCGTCGCCATCATCGGCCTGCTGGTGGCCATCCTGCTGCCGGCCATCGGCAAGGCGCGTGAGTCGGCCCAGACCACCCAGAGCAGCTCCAACCTGCGAAACATCGGCTCCGCGGCCGCCGTCTACGGCGTGGACTTCCAGGATCGCCAGTGGAGCGCCATCAGCGAGGAGTACGGCAAGTTCCAGAACACCTGCGGCACCTGGGCGGCCTCGCGCTGCAGCGGCCAGCTGACTCTGGGCTTCGGCAAGGATCCAGCCAATCCCAACGGCCAGATCCCTCAGGGCTTCTTCATTCCCCAGTCCACGGCCTGCAACGGCAAGAGCCCGGCCGCTGACTGCAAGTACATCCAGGCGTACTGGCCGTGCGACTTCCAGAAGTCCACGGGCAACTTCGGTTCGTTCCGACTGATGAACGCCAAGAGCTTCAACAAGTACGTGGGCGGCCGTTTCTACGACCAGATCTTCTTCGCACCCAAGGATCGCCTTGTCCTGCAGCAGGTGGCGGAACTCAAGGGCGACCAGGACGGCGACTTCTTCGGTACCGAGAAGAACGTCGTGCTCAGCAGCTACTGCTGGAGCCCCGCGGCCATGTGGTCTCCGGACGTGCTCGGACGCTCGGGCTTCAAGTCGCCCACGCTGGCCACCAATCAGGGTGCGTTCCGAAGCCCGGCTGCCGGTCTGGCCCGATACGCCGACCTCAAGACCCGCGTGATCGAGCACAGCTGGCTGCAGAACAAGCCCAACGGTCTGGACGAGATGACCGGATCCAAGTGGTACGACCTGGACGGCAAGAACCCGGATCAGGTGTCCAGCTTCGTGAAGGGCCGCTCCACGCCGCAGACCGCCACGCTCTCGCAGCCGTGGTGGTTCAACGAGGCGTCCATGTCGGCACCCAACGCGCTGTTCTTCGACGGCCACGTGGGCGTGTGCAGCGTGCTGGACGCCATCGACGCCGACGCGCGCGTGGGCTTCCAGAACGCCAATCTGGCCACCAAGCCGCCGGCCCAGTTCATGGGCACCTTCGTCCGCAAGGGCGGCGTCCCCACGCTGGCCAACAGCTACCAGTGGGGTTGCTACGACAACGTCTGCATGAACAACCCCAAGGCCAACGCGCCTCCGGGCTATGGCGCCGGCTACCACATCCTGACCATCGACGGCATCCTCGGCCGCGACATCCTCAGCGCCAAGTGACGCGTCTCAACCCAACGCCCCACGAACCACTCCCCACCATGCGACACAACCCCTCCATCCGCCGCGCCTTCACCATCATCGAGCTCCTCGTGGTGGTCGCCATCATCGGTCTGCTGGTCGCACTGCTGCTGCCGGCCATCGGCCGCGCCCGCGACTCGGCGCTCACCACACAGAGCATGGGCAACCTGCGCAACCTCAGCGCGGCCGCCAGCATGTACTCGGCCAGCTGGAACGACCGCCAGTTCACGGCGCTGCCCGACGACTTCGGCCGATACGCGTCGGCGCTCAACATGACGGCCCCACCAAAGGACTATCTGGCCAAGACCGGCAGCTGCATCCCCTCCGTGGTGTGGGGCTGGGGCGGCTACGACAGCCAGGATCCGTCCACCCCCTGCCCCAACGGCGGCTCGCAGAAGGGCATCTGGGGCAACTGGATCTGCGACGCCCCCGGCGTGGGCGGCCCGGGCCAGTGGGGCTGGAGCGCACCCTTCATGTTCGACGACTGGGCCGACGACGGCGGCGACCAGACCGGTTCCGGCCTCTGGGTGCAGCCCAACGCCCGCAACTTCAACCAGTACGTGGGTGGCAAGTTCTACGACAAGGTCTTCTACTCGCCGCGCGACAAGGTCTCGCTGGACCGCTCGCTGCGCGCGTTCGAGATCGGTGACGACTTCACGCTGATCTGCAGCATTCCTGCGGCGGCGGGCGGCCCTTCCGGCCTGGTGTGGAGCACCTACGGCTTCAGCCCTGCGGGTCTCTGCAGCAGCGAGGTCTTCTCCTCCAAGGGCTGCTACAACATGAAGCAGAGCCCCGTGCTTGGCGGCCTGTTCCGCACGCCCAGCTACTCGCAGGCGTCGTTCCCCGAGCTCAAGACCATGATCATGGAGCGCTGGTGGCTCCAGAACCGCGAGGGTCCGGAGTACAACCCCAAGTTCGCCACCGACGTCCCGGCCAAGAGCCGCTACGTGGGCGGCACCCCGTACCTCTTCAACCAGTGCATCAACTCGGCGCCGTGCACCGTCTTCTACGACGGTCACCTGGCCACCACCGGCCCCTCCAGCAGCATGAACGAGAGCGCCTCGGTGGCGGCTGGACGCGCCACGCAGAACGGCATCAAGGAGCCGGGCCTGTTCGCCAGCAAGACGCTGGCCAACCTGGGCAGCAAGTGGGGCAACTGGGGCGGCTTCTTCACCGGACCCAACGGCACCGAAGGAGCGGACTTCAACTACGACGACGAGGTGAACTCCAGCTACCACGTGTTCACCGTGGACGGCATCCTGGGCCGCGACTTCATCACGGCCAAGTGAACTGATTCGAAGGCTCTGATCGCGGCCCGCGTCCCTGCGACGCGGGCCGCTTCGTTTTTGGACGCGCCACAGGGCACGCAGGCCCGAACGAAAAGGGGCCCGGCTTGAAGCCGGGCCCCATGTTTCACGATCCGTCCCTGTGGATCAGAAGTCCATGTCCTCCATGCCACCACCGGCACCGGCGGGCATGGCAGGCTTGGCCTTCTTCTCCTTGATCTCCGTGATGGCACAGTCGGTGGTCAGCAGCAGGCCGGCGATGCTCGCCGCGTTCTGCAGGGCCACGC
>CAZKHO010000115.1:0-7701 GCA_964552505.1 uncultured Bifidobacterium sp.
GGCAACACCTTCAAGGCCACCGCCAAGCCGGTGCTCATCGGCACCGCCGTGGTGGGCGCCACCACGATGGTGTTCGGCATCATCCTGGCCCTGATCAAGTCGGTCGCTCCGGCCGACGCGACGGTGGTCCAGCTGAAGGAGGCCGCCACGCTCGTGATCGGCAAGCTCTCGATCGTGACCCCCGAGATCCTGCTCGGCCTGCTCATCGGCGGCGCGGTCATCTACTGGTTCACGGGTGCGAGCACCCAGGCCGTGGTCACCGGCGCCTACCGCGCGGTGGTGTTCATCAAGGAGAACATCAACCTGAACAAGGCCGAGGCCAGCATCGAGGACGCCAAGAAGGTCGTCGAGATCTGCACGGTCTACGCGCAGAAGGGCATGACGAACATCTTCATGGTCGTCTTCTTCTTCTCGCTGGGCCTGCCGTTCTTCGACCCCTACTTCTTCATCGGCTACCTCGTCGCCATGGCCTTCTTCGGCCTCTACCAGGCCATCTTCATGGCCAACGCCGGCGGCGCCTGGGACAACGCCAAGAAGATCGTGGAAGTGAACCTGCGCGCCAAGGGCACCGACCTGCACGCGGCCACCGTGGTGGGCGACACCGTGGGCGACCCGTTCAAGGACACCAGCTCGGTGGCCCTGAACCCGGTGATCAAGTTCACCACGCTCTTCGGCCTGCTGGCCGTGGAGATCGCCATCGCCATGAAGGGCAACCCCGCCAAGATCTGGATCGGCGTGGTGTGCGGCCTGATCGCCTGCTTCTTCGTGTGGCGCAGCTTCTACGGCATGCGCATTCCGGCGGACGCCAAGTCCGGCTCGAAGCACTGATCGCGCACCGGCACCCGTGAACTCCGCGGCCCGCTCTCCGGAGCGGGCCGCGTTCGTTTGGGCGAAGGCGCGGTTCCTATACTCGACCGCCGATGGCCAGCGAGTTCTGGAACCGCACCATGGCCGAGGCGAAGGCGGGCCGCCTTGCCGAGGCCGTGGCGGCCGCGCGCATGCGCCAGCGCATGAAGCCGCGCGACCCCGAGGCCGCGCAGCTGCTGGGCATGCTCCTGATGCGCTCCGGGGACCTGACGCAGGCGATCGCGCACCTGCAGCGCGCCGCGGAGCTGGAGCCGGCGCACCCGGTGCACCACAACAACCTTGGCACGGCCCTGCTGGCCAGCAAGCGCAACGAGGAGGCGCGCAAGGCCTACGAACGCGCGGTGCAGCTGGCGCCGGAGCTGGCCGGCGCGTGGATGGGGCTGGCCAACGCGCTGCTGACGCTGGAGCGCACCGAAGACGCGCTGCGCGCCTCGGAGCGGGCGATCTCGCTGGCGCCCGAGGTCTCGCCCATCGTGATGAGCCGCGTGGAGGCCCTCACCCGTGCGGGCCAGGGCGCCCAGGCTCACGCGCTGATCGCCGGACACTGCCAACGGAATCCGGACGACTTCACGGCACGCTCGGTGATGCTCTTCGCACTCAACTACGGCGTGGACGACCCGGCCCAGGTGACCGCCGCACACCGCGCCTTCGGCGCAAGCCTCCCGGCGCCCGATCCGCCGCGCCTGCCGCACGACCCCTCTCGCCCGCTGCGCGTGGGCATCGTGTCCTGCGACCTGCGCGGCCACTCGGTGGGCTTCTTCGCGGAGTCGTTCATGCAGGAAGCGCCGGAGGGCACCCAGATCGTGGTGTTCTCCACCGCCTCGCCCGCGTGGAGCGACGCGATCACGCGGCGCCTGCAGGGCTGCGCCGCCGCCTGGCACCAGGTGGAGGCGATGGAGGACGAGGCGCTGGACGCGCTGATCCGCCGAGAGCGCATCGACGTGCTGCTGGAACTGGGCGGCCACACCATCGGCAACCGGCTGCCTGCGCTGGCGCGCAAGCCCGCGCCGGTGCTCGTCACCGCGATCGGCTACCCCAACACCACCGGGCTGCCGGCCATCGACCTGCGGCTGGTGGACTCGATCACCGACCCGCCGGGCAGCGAGGCTCTCTGCACCGAGCGCCTGCTGCGGCTGGACCCCTGCTTCCTGTGCTACACGCCGCCGAAGGACGCGCCGGCGCCGGCCATGCCCGCGGAGGGTGATCCGGTCACCTTCGGCTCGTTCAACCTGGCCCTGAAGATCAGCGATCCGGCCGTGGCGCTCTGGAGCCGCGTGCTGCGGTCGGTGCCGGACTCGCGGCTGCTGCTGAAGTCGACCGGCCTGGCGGATCCCGCGCCGCGCGAGGCGCTGCTGACGCGCTTCGCCCGGCACGGCGTCGACGCCTCGCGCATCGAGATGCTGGGCCAGACGCCCACGCGCGACGCGCACCTGCGCACCTACGCGCGCGTGCACGTGGCGCTGGACACCTTCCCCTACAACGGCACCACCACCACGTGCGAGGCGCTCTGGATGGGCGTGCCCGTGGTGGCGCGCACCGGCGACCGGCACGCCGCACGTGTGGGCGAAAGCCTGCTCCAAACCGCGGGCCTGGCGCCGTGGGTGGCGCCCGACGACGACGCATTCGTTCGCATCGCGACGGCGCTCGCGACCGATCGCGCGGCGCTGCAGGCGTGGCGCGGCTCGCTGCGCGAGCGCCTGGCCGCGTCGCCGCTGCTGGACGCCCGTGGCTATGCCCAGCGGCTGCACGCCGCGCTGCGCGAAGCGCGCGCGAACGTCGGCTGAGGCGGCCTGCGGATCGGCCGCTTCTATACTCGTCGTCCGCATGCAAGGCGAACTCTGGAACCGCGCGATGCAGGATGTCCGGTCCGGCCGCATCGCGCAGGCGCTGACGTCCGCCCGCATGCAGCGTCGGCTGAAGCCGCGAGACGCCGAGGCCGCCTGGCTGCTGGGCGTGCTGCTGCGCGAGGCGGGCAACTGGGGCGAGTCCGCCAACCACCTGCGTCAGGCGGCGCAGCTGGCCCCGGGCAACCCCCTGGTGCACCGCGCGCTCGCCGCGTCGCTCATGCTGGTGGGCTCCGTGGCCGAGGCGCTGGCCGCCTGGCGCACCGCCACGGAACTGGATCCCACGGCGGGTGACGCGTGGCTGGAACGCACCACCGCGCTCATGATCTCCGGGGACGTCCGCGCCGCCGATGCGGTGGCGCTGGAGGGACTTCGTCACTTTCCGGGCTGGCCGCCGCTGGTCAGCAACCGGATGGTGGCCCTGACCCGGGCGGGGCGGTACGCGGAGGCGGTGGCGGCCGCACGCGAATGTCTGCGAGCCCATCCCGCCGCGCACGACCTGCGTTCCAACATGCTGCTGATGCTGCACTACGCCGATACGCCGCTGGAGGAGTCGCTGGCCGAGCACCGGGCCTTCGGCGCCGCCCTTCCGGCGCCGCAACCGCCCGCACCGCGTGCGGACGCCACCGGCCCGCTCCGCGTGGGCGTGCTCTCCAGCGACCTTCGCGGACATGCGGTGGGTTCGTTCGTGGAGCCGCTGCTGCAGCATGCGCCCACCGGCACGCATCTGGTGGCGTTCTCCAACCAGCCGCACGGCCACGAGGACCCGGTGCGCCTCCGTCTGCAGCGCCACTTCCACGCCTGGCACGAGGTGCACGGCCTGGACGACGCGGCGCTGGACGCGCTGATCCGCCGCGAGCGCATCGACGTGCTGGTGGAGCTGAACGGGCACACCGCGGACAACCGCCTGCCCGCGCTGGCCCGCAAGCCCGCGCCGGTGGTGGTGACGGCCATCGGCTATCCGGACACCACCGGCCTGCCCGCCGTGGACCTGCGCCTGGTGGACTCCATCACCGATCCGCCGGGAGCGGAGCGATGGTGCACCGAGCGGCTGCTGCGCGCCGATCCATGCTTCCTGTGCTACGCGCCGCCGGAGAACGCACCCGAGCCGGCCCTGCCGCCCGACGACGCACCGTTCACCTTCGGCAGCTTCAACACGGCCGCCAAGATCGGTCCGGCCAGCGCGGCGCTCTGGGCGCGGGCGCTGCAGGCGGTGCCGGGCTCCAGACTCCTGCTGAAGGCCCACTGGCTGGCGGACGCCGTCGTGGGTGACGCGGTGCGGGCGCATCTTCGCCACGCGGGCATCGACCTGTCGCGCGTGGAGCTGCTGGGCCAGACAGAGGACACCGCCAGCCATCTGGCGCTCTACCGCCGAATGCACGTGGCGCTGGACACCACGCCCTACAACGGCACCACCACCACCTGCGAGGCGCTCTGGATGGGCGTGCCCGTGCTCACGGTGCCGGGCGACCGGCACTCGGCGCGCGTCTCCGCCAGCCTGCTGACGGCGGCGGGCCTGCAGGAATTCGTCTGCGCGGACGCGGACGCCTTCGCGCGGACCGCGGCCGCGCTGGCCGCCGATCGAGGGCGCCTGGCCGCGCATCGGAGCGACCTGCGCCAGGTCCTGCGGCGCTCCGCGCTGCTGGACGCCAAGGCCTGGGGCACGCGGGTGCATGCGGCGCTTCGGCGGGCCTTCGAGCAGGCGCGCTGAGGCTTCGCTCCCCTACCCTGCCACGCGATGCCCAGCGACTTCTGGCTTCGCACCATGCACGACGCCGACGCCGGTCGCCTGCCGCAGGCGCTGGCCGCCGCGCGCATGCGGCAGCGCATGAAGCCGCGCGATCCCGAGACCCTGAAGCTGCTCGGGCTGCTGCTGCAGCGGGCCGGCGAACTGGAACAGGCGATCCACTTCCTGGCCGAGGTGGCGCGCCTGGATCCCGCCAGCGCGGCGCACCGGAACGACCTGGCCGTGGCGCACATGCAGGCCGGTCGTCCGCAGGAGGCTCGCGAGCACTGGAAGGCCGCGCTGTCGCTGGACGCCGCGCACCTGGAGGCGTGGCTGGGACTCTCGGCCGCGTGCCTGGTGATGGACGACGCGGCGGGCGCCGTGCAGGCCGCGGAGCGTGGGCTGGCGCTGTCGCCGCACCTTCCGGCACTGGTGGGCAACCTGGCCGCGGCGCTGGGACGGGTGGGGCGCGCGGACGAGGCCATCGAGGTGACCCGCCGAGCGCTGGAGCATCACCCAGGCGAGGTGGCGTTGCGGTCCAGCCTGCTCCTGATGCTGAGCGGCTCCGAGCGGACCACGCAGGAGGTGCTGCAGGCGCACCGGGACTTCGGCATGCGCCTGCCCGCCCCGCGGCCGCCCCGCGCCACGTCGCCTGCGGGCCGTGCCCTGCGCGTGGGAATCCTCTCGAGCGATCTTCGCAGCCACTCGGTGGGGTACTTCGCCGCGGCGCTGATCGAGCACGCGCCGGCCGACACCCATCTGGTGGCCTTCGCCCCGCCGGCCGCGGCGACGGATCCGCTGGCGCAGCGACTGCACGCCCGCATGCAGGCGTGGCACGACACACGGACGCTGGACGACGCCGCACTGGACGCGTCCATCCGCCGCGAGCGCCTGGATGTGCTGATTGAACTGAACGGGCACACCACCGGGGGCCGCCTGGCCGCGTTGGCGCGCAAGCCCGCGCCGGTGATCGTGAGCGCCATCGGATACCCCAACACCACCGGCCTGCCGGCGATCGACCGGCGGCTGGCGGACTCGATCACCGATCCCTCCGGCAGCGAGTCTCTCTGCACCGAACGCCTGCTCCGGCTGGACCCGTGCTTCCTCTGCTTCACGCCGCCCGCGGAAGCGCCCGAACCGGCGATGCCGGAGGAAGGTCAGCCGATCACCTTCGGCAGCTTCAACAACGTCACCAAGATCGGCCCGGCGTGCCTGGACCTCTGGGCCGACACGCTGGCCGCCGTGCCGGGCTCGCGACTGCTGCTCAAGTTCCTTGGAAGCGCCGATCCGGCCACCGCGTCGTGGATGCATGAGCGACTGGCCCGACGCGGCGTGGACGCCGCGCGCGTGGAGGTGGCGCCCTACACGCCCGGCCGCGCCGAGCACCTGGCGCAGTACCGGCGCGTGCACGTGGCGCTGGACACCGTGCCCTACAACGGCACCACCACCACCTGCGAGGCGCTCTGGATGGGCGTGCCGGTGGTCACCCTGCTGGGCCACCGTCACGCGGCACGCGTCTCGGCCTCGCTGCTGCAGGCCTGCGGACGTGGCGAATGGGTGGCGCCTTCGCGGGAGGCGTTCGTGCGCACCGCCGCTGCGCTGGCGAACGACGGAGCCACGCTGGCCGCCATCCGCGCCGATCAGCGCCAGCGCCTGCGGACCACGCCCCCGTTCGACGCGCCTTCGTACGCACGTCGCCTGCACGCGGCGCTTCGGCAGGTCTGCGAAGAGGCCGCGCGCGCCCAAGATTGAACCGCGTCGCCCGCCCGCGTCGGTAGTCTCACACTCCATGCCGTCCGAGTTCTGGAACCGCGTGATGCACGACGCCGAGCACGGGCGTCTGGCGGAGGCGGTGGCGGCGGCCCGCCTGCAGGTGCGCATGAGGCCCAAGGATCCGGAGTCCGTGGAGATGCTGGGTCTGCTGCTCTTCCGCGCGGGCGACGTGGAGCAGTCGATCCACTTCCTGCGCCGCGGCGTGGAGCTGCTCCCCCGCGAGCCCGTGCACCACCACAATCTGGCCAACGTGCTGCTTCGCGCGGGGCAGGTGCCGGAGGCCGTGAAGTGCTGGAACGCCGCGCTGGCGCTGCAGCCCGACATGGCCATGGCCTGGATGGGACTGGCCAGCGCGCACTTCGCCGCCGACGACACCACGCGGGCGATCGAGGCGGGCGAGCGCGCCCTGGCGCTGGCGCCCGACTGGATGGACTTGGTCCGCAACCACAGCAACGCCCTGGCCCGCGCCGGCCGCGTGGACCAGGCCGTGGCGCTGCTGCGCGGGTTCCTGGCGCGGCATCCGGGCGAGGCCGACCTCCGCTCCAACCTGCTCCTGGACCTGCAGTACCGACGGCACGACGCGGCGCAGGTGCTGGCGGAACACCGTGCGTTCGGCGCGGCGCTGCCTTCGCCGCAGCCTCCGCCCCGAGCGGAGCTGGCGGGTCGGAAGTTCCGCGTGGGCATCCTGTCCAGCGACCTGCGCGCGCACTCGGTGGGCCACTTCGCGGAGGCGATCCTGGCGCACGCCCCCGCGGACACGGAGGTGGTGGTCTTCTCCAGCGCGCCCGTGGAGCGCGCCGCCGATCCCATGACCTCTCGCTACCGCGCGCTGGCCGCCGGCTGGCACGAGGTCACCGCGCTCTCCGATCAGGCGCTGGACGCCGCCATCCGCGCGCAGCGCGTGGACGTGCTGGTGGAGTTGAACGGCCACAGCAGCGGCGGGCGGCTTCCGGCGCTGGCGCGGAAGCCCGCGCCGGTGCTGGTGAGCGCCATCGGCTACCCCGACACCACCGGCCTGCCCGCGGTGGACGCACGCGTGGTGGATTCCGTCACGGATCCCGCCGGTGCGGAGGCGCGCTGCACGGAACGCCTGCTCCGGCTGGACCCGTGCTTCCTCTGCTACGCCCCGCCGCCGGACGCGCCCGAGCCCCGCATGCCGCCCGGGGACGCGCCCGTCACCTTCGGCAGCTTCAACAACGCGCTCAAGATCTCGCCGGAGACCCTGGAGGCGTGGGCCGGCGTGCTGGGCGCGGTGCCGCAATCGCGGCTGCTGCTCAAGTCGCCGGGGCTCTCGGATCCGGCCGTGCAGGCGGACCTTCGCGGGAGGATGGACGCCGCGGGCATCGACGCGTCGCGGGTGGAGCTGGTGGCGTTCGCCGGTGATCGCCTGGCGCACCTGCAGCTCTACGGCCGTGTGCACGTGGCACTGGACACCGTGCCCTACAACGGCACCACCACCACCTGCGAGGCGCTGTGGATGGGCGTGCCCGT
>CAZKHO010000116.1:0-1511 GCA_964552505.1 uncultured Bifidobacterium sp.
AGCGTGAAGATCAGCTGCCGGCTGGTGGCGGACATGGATCCGGAGCGCACCTACGAGCGTCTGTGCAGGCACCTGCAGGCGCGCGTGCCGCAGGGTTTCCGCCTGGACATCGCCAGCTTCGGTCGGAACCCGCCCATCCGGGTGGCGGACGAGAGCCCCTATCTCACCGCCGCCGAAGGGGCGCTGCAGCGCGTCTACGGGCGCGGCCCAGTGCGCATCGGCACCGGCGGCAGCATTCCCGCGGTGGGCTCGATCCAGCGCATCCTGGGGCTGGAGAGCCTGCTGGTGGGATTCGGCCTGGACGACGACCGGGTGCACAGCCCCAACGAGAAGTTCGAGCTGCAGTGCCATCGCCGCGGCACGCTGAGCCACGCGGCCATCCTGGGCGCGATCGCCGACCTGCGAGCCTGATGCGCAGGGCCGGCGACATGGCGAAGGTGGCGTGCCGGGCGCTGCGGGCGGCCCTGGCGTCGCTGGCCGTCGCCGCGGGAGCGGCCGCGGAGTCGGACGTGGCGATCCGCGTGGAGGCCTTCGGTGCGCTGCATGCGTATCGCCCCGGCGACGTGACCGCGCTGCGCGTGCGACTCTCGAGCCGGCTTCAGCAGCCCGTGGAGTGCCTGCTGCAGTGGGACCTGGAGAACGCCGACCGCGACGTGGTGTCGAACGCGCGCGCGGTGACCCTGGCCCCGGGACAGGCGGTGGATCGCTGGCTCTACGGGCGCACGCAGCCCACGCCTCGTGCCGAGTCGATGGAAGACCAGGTGTTCACGCTTCGACTGTTCGAGATGCGTGACGGGATCCGGGTGAGGGAACTGGCCCAGGCCGCCTTCCGGCCCTCCGAGACCACCGAGCGCTCGGTGCCGGTGGGCCTGACGCAGGGCGCGCTGGCGGTGCTGGGCGAGGACCGGATGGGACTGGAGACGCTGGAGGCCACGCTGGACGGACTCCGCGTTCCGGCCATGCAGGAACTCACGCGCGTGGCCTCCAAGGGCCGCGTGTCCGAACTGCCCGACCGCTGGGAGGGACTCTCCAGCCTGGAGGCGATCGTCTGGCGGGCCGGCGGACCGCAGGAGCTTGGCGCGGAGCAGGCGAAGGCGCTCCGCCGATGGATCGAACGCGGCGGACATCTGGTGGTGGTGCTTCCGGACGCCGGCGATCCATGGGGCGTGCGTGGTGGTGGTCGCGAGCACGCGCTGGCGGACCTGCTCCCGTCCGGGCCGGCGCGTCGGGTGGACGGCATCCGCGTCTCCGGACTGCTTCCGGTGCTGGCGAAGGGACGCGAACTGCGCAAGGCCGACGCCACCACGGGCGCCACGCTCTTCCCGCCTTCGCAGCTGGATCGAGGATGGGTGCCGCTGGTGCAGGTGCCCGGCGACATTCGACCCGCCGACGCGCAGGGACTGGCCCTGGTGATCCAGCGCACGCTGGGTCATGGTCGCGTCTCGATGGTGGGGCTGGACCTGGAGTCGCTGCATCGCTCGGCGCTGTCGCCGGACGGCCTGCTCGCACTG
>CAZKHO010000116.1:1521-7560 GCA_964552505.1 uncultured Bifidobacterium sp.
ATGCCGATGCTGGCGTTCGATCCCCGGACGCTCGACCGCGGTTGGAAGCCGCTCGTGAACCTGCCGCCGACCCGCGCCACCGACACCGCCGGCCAGCCACTGCAGGGATGCGCCCTTGTGGTGCAGCGGCTGTGGGGCCACGGTCGGGTGACGCTGGTGGGTCTGGATGTGGACACGCTGCATCGTCAATCGCTCGCCGCCGACGGGCTTCCGCAGGCCGACGCGTTCTGGAACCGCGTGCTGGGCCGGCGCGCGGACGCCCCCAGCGAAGCCGACTATCGCGCGTGGCAGGAGGCGAAGAGGCTGCTGCGCCAGGGAGACGACGAGAGCCTGTTCAACGCGGGTGCCGCGGGGCTGGTCCGATCCGAGATCGCGCCGCCCGGTCGCGCGACCGCAGGCGTGCTCTCGGTGATGGTGTTCTTCGCGGCCTACTGGCTGGTGGCCATCCCGGGCTGCTGGGGATTCCTGCGGCTCCGACGGAAGCCGCGCTGGGCGTGGCCGGCCTTCACGGCGGTGGCGCTGGCCGCCGCCCCGGTGGCGTGGCTGCTGGGCGCGCTGGTGGGCGGCGGCGCCGGAGGCGTGCGGCACCTCACCGTGGCGGACTGGATCCTTGCCGATCCCGCGGATCCCACGGCGGCCGCCGGTCCGCTTCGCGTGAACGGCTGGATGAGCGCGTCGCTGGGCGGCTTCGGCACCAGCGAGATCACCTTGGGTGACGAGGCCTCGCGCACGGACCTTCTGCTGGACTGGAGTCCGCCGCCGGACGGCGCCGGAAGCCGCTTCCCGGACACCGCGCGGACCGACCGCGCCATCGAGCGACCTTCGGCGCTTGCCTGCGTCTCTCGCGCCACCTCCACCTACCTGCAGGCCTGGTGGCTGGGCGCGCAGCCCGCCTCGTGGAAGCGCGTGGCCTGGGCCGAGGTGCAGCCGGAGACCGTGGCGCTTCCAGGCGCCACGCCGCGCGTCTCCATCCGCGGCACGCTCCGCCACGAGCTGCCGGGGCCGCTGCGAGACGTGACCATCATGCATGTGACACCGTGGATCTACGCGCCGCGCGTCTGGAGCGGCGGTCCGCCACCGCGCATCGAACCAAGCGGCCTGCCGCCGCGCCCTGCGCGCATCGTGCAGCTGTCCCGACCGTGGGACGGCGGTCCGCTGGATCTGGGCGCGGCGCTGTATCCGCCGGACCCCGTCTCCGTGGCCGCCGTGGGTGACGGCTCGCTGGTCAAGGAGACCCGGTCGCTCTACCAGGTGCCCCTGCTCGCGGACGACGCCAGCCTGCGCGGACGACTGGAGCGCGATCCCTTCGGCCCTCGCACCATGCAGGCCAGCCTGGGCATGCTGGGCCTGTACCAGATGCTCACGCCGCCCGAGTACGTGACCTCGCCGACATCCCCGCGTGGCGGAGGCCCGGGCACCTCGCTGGCGAGTCCGGTGGCGCGGGTCCAGCGCATGCTGGGGCGCGAACTGGACCTCTCCGCGTGGTTCACCCGCCCGTGCGTGATCGTCACCGGGTTCCTGGACGCCACGCCCTGCCCCGTCCCGCTGCGCATCGACGGCGGCGAGCCGGAGAGCACCGGCACCACGCTGGTCCGCATCGTGGTGCCGCTGGGCGGACCGCTGCAGGGCGAGGTGCGGCCCCTGACCGGGAATGCCGTACCCTGATGCACGCGCCATGGCGATGATCGAGACGGTCAACCTGACGAAGAAGTACGGCGAGCTGGTCGCGCTGGACAACCTGAACCTGTCCATCGAGGCGGGCGAGTGCTTCGGGTTCATCGGTCCCAACGGCGCGGGCAAGACCACCACCATCAAGATCCTGGCCACCCTGCTCAAGCCCACCTGGGGCGAGGCGCGGGTGGACGGCAAGACGGTGGGCTACCAGAACCACCTGATCCGGCCGGTCATCGGCTACGTCCCCGACTTCATGGGCGCCTACGAGGACATGGTGGTGCAGGAGTACCTGGAGTTCTTCGCGGCCTGCTTCGGCACGCACGGCAAGCAGCGCGACAAGGTGGTGGGCGACGTGCTGGAGCTGACGGACCTGAAGCACAAGCGCTTCTCCGAGGTGAACGGCCTCAGCCGCGGCATGCAGCAGCGCCTGAGCGTGGCGCGCGTGCTGCTGCACGACCCCAAGGTGCTCCTGATGGACGAGCCCAACTCGGGCCTGGACCCGCGGGCCCGCATCGAGATGCGCGAGCTGCTGAAGGAGCTGCGACGGATGGGCAAGACCATCCTCATCTCCAGCCACATCCTTCCCGAGCTGGCGGAGCTGTGCACCAGCGTGGGCATCATCGAGCAGGGCAAGCTGGTCTACGCCGGACGCATGGCGGACGCCATGGCGCGCGCGCATCGTGGCACGCTGGTGCGGATCACGCTGGACGAGCGGCACGAGCAGGCGGCCGAACTGCTGCGGAAGGTGCCGGGCGTGGCCAAGGTGACGGTGGTCACCGCCGAAGGCAGGCCCCGCCTTGACGTGACGCTGGATCCGGCGGCGGGCGTGCCCATCAGCGACCTGCCCAACCGCCTGGTGGGCGCGGGATTCCGCATCACCTCCATGCAGCAGGCCGCCGTGGATCTGGAAACCGCCTTCCTCAAGTTGACGAAGGGACTGGTGGCATGACCGACGTGCTCCTGGTGGCCGACCGAACCCGCAAGGGCGTCCCCGAGGCGCTGGACGAGGTGCGCCGCGTGGTGGGCATGCACGGACGCATCGTGGAGGAGCTGGACGCGGACCAGCGCCCCATCCCGCAGCGCACCATCTTCGACCGCGTGGTGGTGCTGGGCGGCGACGGCACGCTCATCGCGCAGTGCCGGCGTCTCATCGACCGCGGCGTGCCGCTGGTGGGCGTCAACTTCGGCCGGCTGGGTTTCCTGGCCGAGTTCGACCTGGAGGGTCTGCACCGGCACGCGGCCATGATCTTCGGTCCGGATCCGGTGGTGCGGAACCGGCTGGCCATCGACGCCATCGTTCGAAACGCGCGCGGCGACCTGGTGCACGAGGGACTGGCCATCAACGAGGCGGCGGT
The DNA here is from genome assembly GCA_964552505.1 of uncultured Bifidobacterium sp. Classification (GTDB taxonomy): domain Bacteria; phylum Planctomycetota; class Phycisphaerae; order Phycisphaerales; family SM1A02; genus SYAC01. The sequence continues at coordinate 4,551 of CAZKHO010000116.1, forward strand.
GACGGCGGGCGCGCCGTTCCGCATGATCGAGCTCAAGCTCTCGCTGAACGGCTTCGAGGGACCGGACCTGGTGGGCGACGGCGTGATCGTGGCCACCCCCATCGGCAGCACCGCCTACAACGTGAGCGCCGGCGGCCCCATCGTGCAGCCCGACGTGGAGGCGATCATCGTCACCCCCAACTGCGCGCACAGCCTGGCGTTCCGACCCATCGTGGCGCCCAGCCATGTGGAGATCCTGATCGAGGCCGCGCGCGCCAACGAGGGCACCTCGCTGGTGCTGGACGGCCAGGCGATCGTGCCCATCGCCAAGGGCGACCGCATCCTGGTGGGCCGGCACCACACCGACGCCAAGTTCATCGGCAACCCCGAGCGCAGCTACTGGAACACGCTGGTGGAGAAGATGCGCTGGGCCGCGCCGCCCAGCTACCGCGATCGCGGGGCGTGAGCGGGCGACTCAGCCGGCGGCCAGCAGACGAAGCAGTTCCGCGTGCATGGTCGGATGGCACGCGATCGAGTCGCCACCGTGGATGCCCGGCTCGCCCTTCCAGCTGGTGAAGACGCCGCCCGCTTCCGAGACGATGACCGGGAAGGGACCGCAGTCCCACGGATTCATCATGGGATCCAGCGCCACCTGACAGCGCCCGGTGGCCAGCAGCACCAGCGCGTAGCAGTCGCTCCAGCCGCGCATCCGGCCCGCGATCTCCTCCAGGCGACGGAGCACGGGCATGCGTTGCGTGCGCCGGTAGTACTCGCTGCCCGTGGTGCAGACGATGGACTCGGAGAGCGGCATCGGGGCGCAGACGCGCGCCGGCACCGTGTCCCGGCCCGTGCGTTCCCACCACGCGCCGCCCCCCTCCACGGCCCAGACGCGCTCGCCCAGCGCAGGCATGGTGGCCACGCCCGCCAGCACGCGGCGCGAGCCGTCCGGGAAGGTTCGCTCCAGACCCACCAGCGATCCGTACAGCGGCACGCCGGCCGCGAAGCTGACGGTGCCGTCGATGGGATCGATCACCCAATGCCAGCCGCTGGCCGCCGCCGAAGTGCCCTCCTCCTCGCCGATGAAGCCGTCGTCCGGGAAGGCCCGCTCCACGGTCTCCCGGATCAGGCGCTCGGCCTGACGGTCGGCCTGCGTCACCGGACTGGCGTCCTCCTTGCGCTCCACCTTGACCGCGTCGGTCTGGAACCAGCGAAGTGTGAGGTCGGCGGCGCGGGCGGAGACCTCGAGCAGGCAGGCGAGACGCCGGCCCAGATCGGCGGGCTGACGGGCGACGACGGCGGCTGGATCCATGCCGCGCAGGCTAGCCAGCGGATTCGCGCTGCGGTGCGCGCTAGGCTCTGCCGCCATGCCTCTCCGGCCCCGACGCCTGATCACGCTGCTGCTGGTGTGCGCATGGTCGCTGGCGCCGGCCCGCGCCGCGGAAGCCGCGGACTTTCCACGCGCCGCGGAAGCCGCTCGGGCCAGGCATCCCGGCGCGCAGGCGATCCTGGTGGTGCACTACCGCCGACCCGACGGCCGCTACGGAGACTGGAACCTGTGGGCGTGGCCGTCCGGCGGCGACGGTGCGTCGTTCGCGTTCTCGGGCAGCGACACCTTCGGCCGCTGGGCGGTGGTGCCCTTCGCGAAGAGACCCGAGGGCGCGGGCTTCATCGTGCGGCTGGGCGACTGGAAGGCGAAGGACGTGGACGGCGACCGTGGCGTCTCCTTCGCGCAGTCCCCGGTGCAGGAGGTGTGGCTGCTGGCGGGCGACCCCACGGTGCACACGGATCCCGGCGCCATCGACCTGGCGCCGCGTCTGAAGGGCGCCTTCCTGGACGCCTCGGATCGCGTCACGCTGGCCGCGTCGCAGCCGCTCTCCGCGGAGCAGCTTCGGGGCGTCAAGGTGACCGTCCGCGGAGACGCCAAGGCGGCGCCTCGGGTGAAGAGCGCCAGACCGTCCGCCGCGGCGGGCGCGGGCGCGCTCTACGACCTGCAGCTCTCCACGCCCGTGCAGGAGCTGGACGTGGGCGCGCTGCAGGTGGAGGTGCCGAAACTGGCCACGGCCGCCGTGTTCGCGCGCGGTGCGCTGGACGAACCGCGCTTCACGCCGCTGGACGCGCGTCTGGCCGCCGACTGCGGCAAGGACGGCACGCGCTTCTCCACCTGGAGCCCGGTGGCCGAACGCGTGGACCTGCTGCTGTTCGAGGGCGCCGCCACCGCGCCCACGCGCACGCTGCCGCTGCAGCGCGGCACCCAGGGGACCTGGAGCGTCCAGGTGCCGGGCGACCTGCACGGCACGCGGTACCGCTACCGGTTCCGCAGCTACGGGAAGGACCGCGAGGTGCCCGACATCCACGGCGTGGCCGCCACCCCCGACAGCGCCTTCAGCGTGGTGGCGGACCTCTCCCGGCTGGATCCGCCGGGCTGGGCCGACGCCACGCCGCCGCAGCTGGCCCGCCCCACGGACGAGGTGATCTACGAGCTCCACGTGCGCGACTTCTCCATCCGCGACGAGAGCTGCCCCGCCGCCGAGCGCGGCACCTACCTGGGCCTGCTGCACCGGCATCCCGCCGCGGACGCGCAGCCGTCCACCGGACTCTCGCACCTGCAGGACCTGGGCGTGACGGCCGTGCACCTGCTGCCCATCCACGACTTCACCGCGCGGCCCGACGAATACAACTGGGGCTACTGGACCGCGCTGTTCAACGTTCCGGAGTCCAACTACGCCACGGGCACGCAGGATCCGCTCCAGCCGGAGCGCGACTTCAAGCAGGCCGTGGCCGGCCTGCATCGCGCGGGCATCCGCGTGGTGATGGACGTGGTCTACAACCACACCAGCAGCACGGGGGAATCGTCGCCGTTCGACCAGACCGTCCCGTTCTTCTGGCACCGCACCGCCCCGGACGGCACGCTGCTCAACGACACGGGCGTGGGCAACGTGATCGCCGACGAGCGCCCCATGGTGCGCAAGTTCATCGTGGACAGCCTGGAGCACTGGCTGCGCGACTACCGCGTGGACGGCTTCCGCTTCGA
>CAZKHO010000117.1:0-7326 GCA_964552505.1 uncultured Bifidobacterium sp.
TAAGTCGTAACAAGGTAGCCGTAGGGGAACCTGCGGCTGGATCACCTCCTTTCTACAGGATCTGTAGACGGTCGAACGAGGGAGACCTCGAACGCCGAAGATCCGTTCACACATCTCTCGCCCGACACCGCACGGTGAACGCCGTGCATCGTCGGATAGCCCAGCGGCGACGCTGGGCGAAGGCATCCAACTGTTCCTTGATCGTTCCACGAGGCCCCGTCGTTTTCGGCGGGGCCTCGTGCTTTTTCCAGCGCGGGTACAACCCTGGCATGCAGGACCGAAGTCAGTCCCCCCGGCAATCGCAGCCGACCGCCTGGGGTACGGAATCCTCCGGCACCAGCTCTCCCGGCTTCCTGCCCGATGGAACGCCCTGGCTGGCAGTGGCGGTGGCCTCGCTGGGCTACTTCGTGGACCTGTACGACCTGGTGGTGTTCAGCGTGGTCCGGGTGCCCAGCCTGGGTGAGAACGGCGGCCTGGGACTGCCGACCGCGGCTGCGGCGCCGGCGGGCTTTCTGGACGGCCTGCTCAGGATGGGACGGATCCTGACGGGTCAGGAGACGGGTGACGTCACCAGCGCGGGGGCGGCCATCCTGAATGTCCAGCTGGTTGGCATGATGATCGGTGGCTTCCTCTGGGGCATGCTGGGCGATCGCCGCGGGCGGTTGACCACGCTCTTTGGATCGATCGCGCTCTATTCCACCGCGAACCTGCTGAACGTCTGGGTGCATTCGGTGCCGGAGTACGCGCTGCTGCGCTTTGTGGCCGGCATCGGTCTGGCGGGCGAGCTGGGCGCCGGCGTGACGCTGGTGAGCGAACTGATGAACCGCCATCACCGCGGCTGGGGCACCATGATCGTGGCGTTCGCGGGCATGCTGGGGCCGGTGGCCGCAGGCCTGGTGGGCCGCGCGTTGCCTTGGCGCGACGCGTACCTGCTGGGCGCCGTGATGGGCTTTGCACTGCTCCTGCTGCGGGTGGGTCTTGCCGAGAGCGGCATGTTCCGACGCAGCGTGGCGCAACATGCGCGCCGAGGCGACCTGCGGATGCTCCTTGGCTCATGGGACCGTGTGCGGAGATTCGCCTGTGTGGTTGGGCTGGCCACGCCGATCTGGTTCGTGGGTGGCATCGTCTTCGTGTTCGGACCGGAACTGGCGAAGGCCGTGGGGTGCACGGAGCCGGTGGTGCCGGCCACGGTGGTGCTGTGCGGATATCTGGGGGCGGCCGCAGGCGACCTGGCGTCGGGCGCCGCCAGTCAGTGGCTTCGCAGCAGACGAAAGGTGGTGGCCGGGGCGATCGGCCTGCTGGCCGCCGCGCTGGCGGTGCTGCTGACCATGGGCGGCCGGGGCTCACTCTGGTTCTACGGAGCGACCGCGGCGGCAGGCTTTGCCACGGGCTACTGGGCGGTCTTCGTCACCGTGGCCGGGGAGACCTTTGGCACCAACTTGCGTGCCACCGTTGCCACGGCGGCACCCAACCTGGTGCGTGGTTCCGCCGTGATCTGGGTTTCGGCGTGGGAGCCCCTGAAGCCGGCGCTGGGTGCGGCGGGTGCCGCCGCCTGTGTGGCCGGGGTGGCGCTGCTGACCGGCTGGATCAGCGTCTGGGGACTGCCGGAGCCATTTGGCCGCGACTTGGACTGGGAAGAGACCTGACCGCGGACGGGCTGGCGCGTCCGGGCCGCGAACGCCGATGGAAGGGGGAGTGACGCATCCAGCCGCCCCGAGCGATCCATCCCACCTTCCGCCGCATCGCCGGCGGACTGGCGACCAGCTGACCCAGCCGCTGCGGTGGCTGCGGAACCGATCGCTGCCCCTGCTGGTGCTGCTGGTGGTGGGATCCTTCGGCTATCCGTGGTTCGACGTTCCGGGGCAGCACGCGCCGCGGCTGGTGATGGTGGCCTTTGCGGCCGTGCCCGTGTTCGGCGTGCTCACGCTGGGCAACTTCCGGCTTGGAGTGGTGGGCGCGGTGCTGCTGCTGGCAGGCATCCTGATCACGGAATCGATGGAGAGCCAGGATCCGGAGGTGATGCTTGCCGGGTGGTTTGGCCTGCTGGTGATCGCGTTCTACCTGATCAACATCTCGCTCATCGGCCGATCGGTGATGAAGTCCGACGCCCTGGTGGATGACCGCGTGTACGGCGGCATCGCCGTCTACCTGATGATCGTGGTGGTCTTCGCCGTGATCCATCATCGGCTCTCGGTGCGGATGCCGGGCGCGTATCGAAGCATGACCGGGCCCGCCGACGGCCGGCTGAACTGGGCCGACTTCCTCTACTTCAGCTTCGCCACGCTCACCACCACGGGGTTCGGCGACATCGTGCCGGTGAACGCGTTTGCACGTTCGTTGGCCAGCATGGAGGCCGTGGTGGGTGTGCTGTACCCGGCCGTGCTGATCGCGCGGCTGGTGAACCGGGACTTCAATCAGACCCGTGCCTGACCAGGTGGGTCAGTCGTTGAAGCCTTCCACGTAGCCCGCGCCGCCGTAGGCGTACGGGTTCCAGTGGCCGATGCCGCCACCGTAGCTCCACGCCTGACCGCCCACCTCGGCGGCTGCAGCGGCGCCGATGCCGCCACCTCGACCCGCGTTGGTGTTGTCGCTGCCGCCACCGGCGAGCGTGTTCATGGGCGCCGGATTGCCCGGGCCGTAGACGGGGGTCAGGAACGGATTGCCGGGAGTGCTGCTGGTGGCGGGGTTCTCGTAGGTGGTGGCCGTGTAGCCCGGCCCGGGGCCGTAGCCGTACGAGTGGTAGTGATAGTGGTAGTGCACGCCACCCACGGCCTGCTGTTCGGCCGTGGCTGCGCTCACGATGCCGCCCGGATTGTTGAAGCCGTAGCCGGCGTCGCCTGGCGGAGGCTGCTGCGCCTGCTGGGCGGCCGCCTGGCCGATGGGGACTTCCACGTCGCTGTCGACGCCGTTGCCGGCGTTGGGATCCGAGGTGTCACCCTGCGGACGGGGTGCGGGGCGGGCTGGCGCAGGGGCCTGCGTGGGTGCACGCCGGGCAGGCTGCGTGGTGGGCTGAGGGCTGGGCTGCGGCGCCGGGCGTGGCGGCGACTGCGCCGCCTGCGCCAGAGCGATGGTGACGATGGCGGCAGGGACGGCGAGCGCGAGCGGGGCGTAGCGGGCCATGCGGGATTCCTCCTGTGGAATGATCGAAGTGTAGTCGCGCGCGGGTGAGGGCAGTTCCGCTTCCGTGTTCGCTAGCATCGCCGCTCCAGGAGATCTCCCCATGAGCATGGCCACCGCCGCGCCGGACGTGACGAAGAACTTTCCCAACCTGCAGGCCGGCACCCCGGGCGACGTGAGCGCGATCGACGCGCTTTCGATCAACACCATCCGCACCCTCTCGATGGACGCGGTGCAGGCCGCCAACAGCGGCCATCCGGGCACGCCCATGGCGCTGGCCCCGGTGGCCTACGCCCTGTGGCAGCGCGTGCTCCGTTTCGACCCCGCGGATCCGCGATGGCCGGGCCGCGACCGGTTCGTGCTGAGCAACGGTCACGCCAGCATGCTGCTCTACAGCATGCTGCACCTGAGCGGCACGCAGGAGATCGACAAGGCACAGAAGCCCACGGGGAAGCCCGCCGTTTCTCTGGACGACCTCAAGGGATTCCGGCAGCTGCACACGCGTTGTCCGGGCCACCCCGAGCACGGCTGGACCGCCGGCGTGGAGACCACCACCGGGCCGCTGGGCCAGGGCGTGGCCAACGCGGTGGGCATGGCCATGGCCGAGAAGTGGCTGGCGGCGCGCTACAACCGCCCCGGCTTCGAACTGTTCAACTACCGCGTGTACGCCATCTGCGGCGACGGCTGCATGATGGAGGGGATCAGCGGCGAGGCGGGCAGTCTGGCCGGTCACCTCAAGCTGGACAACCTGGTGTGGCTGTACGACAACAACCACATCACCATCGAGGGCAAGACCGACCTGGCGTACAACGACGACGCCGCGGTGCGATATCTGGGCTACGGATGGAACGTGCTGCGCGTGGGCGACGCGAACGACCTGGACGCCATCGAGCACGCGCTGAAGACCGCGGAAGCCACCAAGGGACGTCCCACGCTGATCATCGTGGACAGTCACATCGGCTGGGGCGCCCCCACGCGCCAGGACACCAAGGAGGCGCACGGCGAGCCGCTGGGTGACGAGGAGATCAGGAAGACGAAGCGGTTCTACGGCTGGCCCGAGGACGCGAAGTTCCTGGTGCCCGACGGCGTGATGCAGCGCTTTCAGCAAGGCGTGGGCGCGCGCGGCCGCGAGGCGAGTGCGGCTTGGAAGAAGCAGTTCGAGGCCTATGCGGCCAAGTTCCCCGCGGAGGCGGCGGAGCTGCGGACCATGTTCGCTGGCGGCCTGCCGGAGGGCTGGGACAAGGGTCTGACGCCCTTTGCGACGGACGCGAAGGGCATGGGCAGCCGCGTCTCGGGCGGCAAGGTGCTGAACGCCATCGCGCAGCGCGTGCCGTGGATGGTGGGTGGCGCGGCGGACCTGGCGCCCAGCACCAAGACGCTGCTCACCTTCGACGGTGCCGGCAGCTTCCAGGGCGAGACGCCCGCCGGCCGCAACCTGCACTTCGGCATCCGCGAGCACGCCATGGGCGCCGTGGTGAACGGCATGGCCCTGAGCGGGCTGCGCGCCTACGGCAGCGGCTTCCTCATCTTCAGCGACTACATGCGCGGCTCGATCCGCCTGAGCAGCATCATGGAACTGCCGGTCACCTACGTCTTCACGCACGACTCGATCGGCGTGGGCGAGGACGGCCCCACGCACCAGCCGATCGAGCAGGTGCCCGGACTTCGCGCGCTGCCCGGCGTGTGCGTCTTCCGCCCCGGCGACGCGAACGAGGTGGTGGAGTGCTACCGCGCGGCGATGACCTTCCACGGCCCGTCCATCATGGCGCTGTCGCGGCAGGACCTGCCGACGCTGGACCGCGCGAAATTCGGCGCGGCGACGGGCTGCGCGCGCGGCGCCTACGTGCTGAGCGAGGCCGAGGGTGGCGCGCCGCAGGCGATCGTGATCGCCACCGGCAGCGAGATCCACCTGGCCCTGGAGGCGCAGGCGCTCCTGGCCAAGGACGGCGTGCGGACCCGCGTGGTGAGCATGCCGTGCTGGGAGCTGTTCGAGCGTCAGGACGAGGCCTACCGCGAGCAGGTGCTGCCCACGGCGGTGCGTGCGCGCACAGCCGTGGAGATGGCGGCCGACTTCGGCTGGGGCCGCTGGGTGGGTCTGGACGGCACCACGGTGTGCATGCGCAGCTTTGGAGCCAGCGCGCCGTTCAAGGTGGTGGCCAAGCACTTCGGATTCGAGGCGCCGAAGGTGGTGGAGGCCGTGAAGGCCAGCCTGGCCAAGGTGGCGAAGGGCGGCGCGCGATGAAGGTGGCGATGGCGAGCGATCACGCCGGCCTTCCGTTGAAGGAGGCGCTGAAGCCGATCGTGGCCAAGCTGGGTCACGAGGTGATCGACCTGGGCGCGCACACCGACGACCCGAACGACGACTACCCGGACTTTGCGCTGGCGCTGGGGCAGGCGCTGGTGCAGGGCAAGGCCGAGCGCGGGCTCCTCTTCTGCGGCAGCGGCATCGGCGCCAGCGTGGCCGCCAACAAGGTGGCCGGCGTTCGCGCGGGCAACTGCATGGATCACTACAGCGCGCACCAAGGCGTGGAGCACGACGACATGAACGTGCTGGTGCTGGGCGGCCGGGTGATCGGCGTGGCCGTGGCCGAGGAGATGATGCGCGCGTTCCTGGCGGCACGGTTCACGGGCGAGGCCCGCCACAGACGCCGTCTGGACAAGGTGCTGTCGATCGAGCGAACCGGCGGCCGCTGAAGTTGTTGCGGGGGAATCCGCCTCTTCCGGTTAGCATTCCGCCCTGCCGCGTGTGCGGCGCCTCCCAGGAGAACTTCATGAAGATCGCCCTCACGACCCTCTCGCTCTCGTTCGCTCTTGTCGCCATGGCCTCGCCGCCCTCGGGTGACGGCGACTTCTCCACGCTCCCTCCGGATCCGTCCGAACTGCAGGCGGTGCTGGACGGCCTCAAGGTGAGCATGACGCAGGCGGCGGAGGCCGCTTCCAAGGGCGGGGGGCAGGTGAGCGCCATCCGGCCGGTGCAGCAGGACGGCAAGTGGGTCTACGAGGTGATGCTGGTGGAGGGCGGGGCGCCCAAGCGCGCGATCGTGGACGGACAGACCGGCGAGGTGACCATGCCTCGGCTCAGCAGTTCCGACGCGGCGAAGGCCGCGACGAGCAAGGTGCCTGGCACCATCGCGATGATGGCCTGTGACACCATGGCCGATCCTCCGATCTGGCGCGTGATGGTGTACGCCCAGGGCAAGTCGCATCTGGTGACGGTGAACGCGGCCACCGGTGCCGTCACCGGCGACGAGGTCCAGGCCCGTTTCCCGGGAGAGACCGTGGACGGCCCGCTGCAGGGAGAACCCGGCGGCGTCCGTTGGGTGGTGATCAAGCCTGGCACCGGCGAAAGCCCGAAGGGTCCGGATTCGATGGTGAAGGTCAACTACTCCGGCTATCTGGTGGACGGACGCATGTTCGACTCCAGCGCCAAGACCGGCAAGCCGGTGGAGTTCCGTCTGAACCGCGTGATCAAGGGCTGGACCCAGGGCGTTCAGGCCATGAAGGTGGGCGAGAAGCGCAAGCTGGTGATCCCGTGGGAGATGGCCTACGGCGAGCAGGGCCGTCCGCCCGTCATTCCGCCCAAGGCCACGCTCATCTTCGACGTGGAACTGCTGGACGCCGACATGCCTCCGGCGGCCGCACCTCCGGCTGGTGCGGCGGTTCCGCCGCCCACGAGCGCCCCGGGTTCGGGTGCCAAGCCCGGAGGGTGCTGAGCGTGCGCGCAGCACCGGGGCTGTGCGTGGCGGTGGCCTGCGTGTCGCTGACCGCCTGCGGCGAGGATCCTTCCGCCGCGTCCAGCGCCCCCGAAGGCGGCCGCACCAGCGTGGCAGGCCGGGCCATGGATCGGGCCGAGGATCTCAAGAAGGAAGTGGACGCCTACAACCGCGCCATCGAGGACACCATCGCGCAAGGGACGGGCGACGCGCCGCCCTCCGCCGCGAAGCCGCCCGCGTCCAGGCCGGTCCGCAAGCCGGCCCCCGGATCCCAGCCACCGTCGCAGCCTGCGGGTTCCCCCTGACGCCGGGCGTCAGAGTGCGCCCAGGCGATCGGGGTTGAGACCCTCCAGGTCCTTGGCCACGAAGATCCCGTCCTTGCGGATCACCTCGCCGTCGAAGGCGATGGTGCCGCCGCCGTGCTCGGGGCGCTGGATGCAGACCAGGTCCCAGTGGATCTCGCTGCGGTTGCCGTTCTCGGTCTCCTCGTAGCAGC
>CAZKHO010000118.1:0-7262 GCA_964552505.1 uncultured Bifidobacterium sp.
GCGGCATCCAGCTGGGCGAGCGGCCCGCGGTGCCGCGCATCAGCGACCTGTCGCATCTGCACGCCTCGGCGCTGGGCAAGCTGGAGCTGGACCTGATGGGCACCCACCAGATGGGCGAGGGCCAGGTGATCGACGCCATCGTGGCGGAAGCGGTGGGCACCGTGTTCAAGGAGTACGTGGACGAGCACGGGCTGGACGCCATCGCCGAGATCTTCCGCAAGGGCGTGCGCATCGAGGTGGGCGAGCTGGTGCCCAGCGCGCAGTACGCCGAGCGCCTGCGCGCCGTGCCCCAGGCGTGGGACAAGGCCTTCGAGGTGAACGCCAGCGGCGATCCGGCCGTGCGCGCCTCGTGCGCGGAATTCGTGCTGGCGGGCCTGTGGGCCGACGACAAGGTGAGTCGCGTGGTGAAGCACGGCCGCACGTCCTACGAGTTCAAGTGAGCGCGCAGCCCACGTCAGGTGAGCCCGGTCGGCAGCCGCTGGGCGGCGCGCTGCACACCTACCTGGGATTCGACGCGGTGCGCTTCGGCACGGCCATGCCGGGCGATGCAGGCGGTGCCGCGAAGGGCGCCTTCGAGCACATGCTGGCCACGGGGTCCATGCGGCGCTTCACCGACCAGGAACTGGCGGACGCGGTGCGCATCGATCCGTCGCAGATCCGGGGGCTTGGTCCCAGCATCGAGTCGCTCATCGAGCTGCTGGAGGCGCGCAAGGCGAAGATCCTGGCCACCTACGACCCGGCGCCCGCCGCGAAGCAGGCGGCCAAGGCCTTCGACAAGGCGGCCCGGCGCGCCGTGCCCAGGGAGGATTCCGACCTGCAGCGCCGCATCGCGCGGGCCGTCGATCAGGGGCAGCTGCGCGATCTGGAGCGGCTGTGGTACCGCCTTCCCGAAGGCTCGGCTCCGCAGCGCGCGCTCACCGGCGCGCTGGAGCGTCTGCGCGAGCGCTACCAGATCGACGCCATGCGCTCGCGCTTCGCCTTCACCGGCCGCCAGGCGCTGTCGGTGGAGAAGGCGCTCGAGGTGGCCGAGGAACTGGATCGCATCGAGCGCCTGCTGGAGCAGCTGCGCGAGGCGCTGAAGAACGCCAAGCCGGCCATCGTCGATCTGGACGCGCTCTCCGAGTTCGCGCCGCAGGAGCAGGTGGAGTCCATGCGCGAGCTGCAGCGCCGCGTGAACGAGCTGCTGGAGCGCATGGCCCAGGAGGCCGGCCTCTCGCGCACGCCGGAGGGCGGCTGGAAGGTCTCGCCCAAGGCCATGCGCCTGTACCAGCGCGGCCTGCTGGCCACCATCTTCAGCGACCTGCAGGCCGCGCGCAGCGGGCGCCACCAAGGCGTGAAGTCGGCCGACGGCGCGGTGGAACTTCCCGCCACGCGGCCGTACGAGTTTGGCGACAGTCCGTCGGCGATGGACCTTCCGCAGAGCATGCTCAACGCCATGGTGCGCGAGGCGGCGGACGGGCCGCGCGCGCCGGGTGCGCCGGTGCGCCTGCGCGGCGACGACATGGTGGTGCATCGCACGCGGCAGCAGCCGAAGTGCGCCACCGCGGTCATCCTGGACATGTCGGGCTCCATGCGCCATGGCGGGCAGTACGTGCAGGCCAAGCGCATGGCGCTGGCGCTGGACGGGCTCATCCGCAGCGAGTACCCGGGCGACTTCCTGCAGTGCATCGAGATGTACACCGTGGCGCGGCTTCGGAACTCCGGCGAGATCGCCGGCATCATGCCCAAGCCCGTCACCATCCACCAGCCGGTGGTGCGCCTGCGCGCCGACATGTCCGACCCGGGCATCACCGAGATGGACCTGCCGCTGCACTTCACCAACATCCAGCGTTCGCTGCAGCTGGCGCGGCAGTGGCTGGGCGGCCGCCCCACGCCCAATCGCCAGATCATGCTGATCACGGACGGCCTGCCCACCGCGCACTTCGAGGGCAGCCAGCTCTACATGCTCTATCCGCCCGACCCGCGCACCGAGCGCGAGACCATGCGCGAGGCCGCCCGCTGCGCGGACGCGGGCATCACCATCAACGTGTTCCTGCTGCCCAGCTGGAGCCAGACCGACGACGACGTTCAGTTCGCGCATCGCATGGCCGAGGGCACGGGCGGACGCGTGTTCTTCGTGGCGGGCGAGCAGCTCGACCGCTTCGTGGTGTGGGACTACGTGAAGCGGCGGCGCACGATCCTGGGGTGAGGCTGGTCCACGGCCCCGCGCCAGGATCGCGGTGGCCTGCGTGTACGATCCTGCGGTTCATGCCGCACGCCGCCGTAGCTCAGTTGGCAGAGCAGCTGATTTGTAATCAGCAGGTCACCGGTTCGACCCCGGTCGGCGGCTCTTCTTCCGGAATGCGCGTGTGAGAGGCGTCGGCCTGCGGACACGGGTGGCCGCGGTGGTGGCGGTGGCCTGCATCCTCTGCGCGCTGGTGATGGGACTGCTGGGACTGCGGATCACCCGCACGCGGATCGTGGAGGTGGCGGGCGGCGCCTCCATCGACGTGGTGAGCATGCTGGCCGCCGATCTGGAGCAGCAGGGCATCACGCCCGACCGCTTCGCGACCGACCCGTCGCTGGAGGCCCGCGCATGCGCCACGCTCGCCGCGGCCCTGGCGCGGCTCAACAAGGTGGGTTCCGTCTGGACCAACGCCACCATCCTGCAGCCCGACGGCGACCGATGGCGCATGCTGGCCATGGCGTCCACCCTTGGCGCCGAGCATCGGCTGCACCGTCCGGGCGACGTGATCGAGATCGAGACGGAGGATCCGGACCAGTCGCTCTCCATCCAGCATCCGTCCGCCGGCTGGTTCTCCACCGACTTCAACGAGTGGTTCGGCGCCTCCGTGCCGCTGGGCGGTTCCTCCGGCATCGTGACCATGGCCATGCACACCGACGAGGCCAACGCCTACCTGAGGCAGGTGCTCGAGCTGGCCCTCAAGGCGCTGGGCATCTCGGTGGCCGTGGGCCTGGCGCTGGGCTGGTGGAGCTCCGGGTTCATCCTGAAGCCCCTGGAGGTGGTGCGCGCCTTCGCCGGCGCGCTGGGCCGACGCGAGTACGCCGTGCGCGTGGAGGAGCGGGGGGCGCCCGAGATGCGCCGGCTGCTGCGCGACATGAACCAGCTGGCCCAGGATCTCTCGCAGAGCGACGCGCGCCTGATGGAGCGCATGGCGCGCATCGCCGAGACGCGCGACCCCAAGGAGACCGGCGCGCACGTGAAGCGCGTCAGCGCGGTGAGCCTGGAGCTGCTGGAGGGCTGGCTGGCGCGCCATCCCATGACGCCGCGGCAGGCGGCCTTCGCCCGCGACACGCTGCGGTCCGCGGCCATCCTGCACGACCTGGGCAAGGTGGGCATCGCCGACGCCGTGCTGAAGAAGCCCGGCAAGCTGGACCAGGCCGAATACGCCCAGATGAAGCACCACGCGCTGCTGGGCGCGGAGCTGCTGCCCGGCGAGGACGCCTACGACACGGCGGCACGCGAGGTGGCCATGCGCCACCACGAGCGCTGGGACGGCACGGGCTATCCGGGACGCGTGGACACCGCGGCGGCCGAAGGGGACATCACGCGCCTGCTGGAACTGCCGCTTCCCTCCACCGGGCTCTCCGGGACCCAGATTCCGCTCTTCGCGCGCATGGTGGCCATCGCGGACGTCTTCGACGCGCTGAGCAGCCGCCGCGCCTACAAGGAGCCGTGGCCGGAGGCGAAGGTGCTGCAGACCATCCGCGACGAGTCGGGCAAGGCCTTCGACCCGGAGCTGGTGGAGATCTTCGTGGAGCGCTTCGACCGGGTGAAGGCCGCGTGGGCGCGGCATCCGGACGCCCCGCACGCCGCCGGTTGAGCGTGCCTCAGCGCGGCGCGGGCGCCAGCACCAGCAGTCCAAGGTCGCGGTCGGTCTCGCGCCGGCGGACCAGCGCCGGATGGGCCTTGGCCAGCCTCTCCGCGGTGCCCGCGTCGATCAGAAGCGTCACGGAGCCGTGGGTGATCCAGCGTGCGGCCGCCGCGTCCAGCTGACCGTACGGAACTAGCCGTGATCGATCCTGCGGAAGGTCCAGTTCGTTGTCGAATTCGCTGGCGTCTCCAAGGATCACCATGTCCGTCCGGCCCGTGGTCCAGTTCACGGCATGCGCCACCGAGTTGACCAGCACCAGCGTGTCCGCGGAGCGCAGCGCCTGATCATGCCGGGCCAGCAGCGCCCAGGGGTTCTTGGGCGCGCTCAGCACGGCGTCCGGCAGCAGCACGTGCACGCACAGCAGTGCGGGAACCGGCACCCACGCGGCGCGGGCCAGCCACTGCGCCGCTTCGCCAGCGCGATGCGAACGCGCCTCCAGCAGCGCCCAGGCCAGGAACGCCAGCCCGATCACGGTCCAGCGCATGCCCTCGCCCGTGCTCCAGAGCGTGGGCAGCCCGAACAGACGTCCGCCCGTCAGCGCCAGCACGAAGGCCGCCGCGGCCAGCAGTCCGGTGAGGGCGATCACCACGGTGGTGCCCGCGTCGCGTGACCGCTCCACGGACTCCCGCCATCGAAGCAGGCCCGCGGCCACCAGCGCGGAGATGGGCGGAAAGAGCGGCAGCACGTAGGTGGGCAGCTTTCCCGCGCTCATGCTGAGCAGCGCCAGCGGCAGCACCACCCACGCCACGCAGAAGCGGAGCCCGCTTTGCGCCTCGGCTCGACCCTTCAGCGCGCCCAGCGCGCGTGGCCAGACCACCATCCAGAAGAGGCTGCCGCCCACCAGCACCAGGCCCAGAAGCCACCACGGCTCGGCGTGCTGGTTGGCGTCGGGCTTGGCGAAGCGCCGGAAGTGCTCCACCATCACGAAGGAGTTCCAGAAGCCGGGCTCGGACCGATGGATGAGCCATGCCAGCGGACCGGCCGCCACGGCCGCGCCCGCCATGGGCAGCCACGGCAGGGTGAACAGCTCGCGCCAGCGTCGCTCCCACGCCAGCCATCCGCCCGCGGCCAGCGCCGGAATGGCGAAGGCCAGCAGTCCCTTGGTCAGGAACGCCATGCCCGCCGCCGCACCGCTGGCCAGCAGCCAGCCCACGCGTGCTCGGCCCTTCGACTGCGCGCCGGCCAGGAACCACGCCAGCGTGAGCGAGGTGAACGCGGTGAAGACGGGATCCAGCACGGCGAAGGTGCCGATCACCATGGGGAAGACCGTGGTCAGCTGCACCAGCGCGGCCAGCGGCGCCGCCTGCTCCCGGCCGGTGACGCGACGCGCCACCATGCCGGCGGCCAGCGCGGAGACCAGCGAGGCCAGCGCGCCCGGGAGGCGCACGGCGAAGGCGGTGTGCCCGAAGACGGCCTCGCTGGCCGCGATCAGCCACACGCCCAACGGCGGCTTCTCGTAGTAGGTGAAGCCGGCCATGCGCAGCTTGAACCAGTCGCCGCCGGCCAGCATGTCCGCGCCCATGGCGGCGTAGCGGGGTTCGTCAGGCGTGATGAGCGGCCGCACGCCCAGCAGCGCGAGGTACAGCACCGCAAAGAGCAGCGCCACCTGGATCCACAGCCTCCGTGCCGTCATCGGAGCGCGAGTCTAGCCGCGCACGCAGAGCCAGCCTTCGCGACCGGGCACCGTGCCGCGCCGCACGCGACCAGGCTGCGGCGTGGGCTGGCGGGCCAGCCAGTCGCCCAGCGGCTCGAATCGATGGCCCGCGGCCAGCGCCGCGTCCAGGAATCGTTCGAAGAGCGCCGCCTTGGAGCCGCCCTCGCTCTCGGCATGGATGGTCAGCACGTGCGGCTTGCCGTCCGAAAGGCGCGCCAGCAGGTCGGCGTTCCAGCGTTCGTCGGCGCCGGCGCCGCGGGCCACCCCCTCGTCGTAGGTGGGCAGGTCCACGGGCACCTGCGGCTGGCCCATGGGCGTGCCGTGCAGCAGGGGATCGAAGGGCACGGCCTGGCCGCGCGCGTCGCTGCGCCAGCGGAACCCGCGCGAGGCGGGCAGCGCCAGCAGCCGCTCGTCGAAGCGCCAGCCGGGTGCGGCGGCGGTGACGGGCTCGTGGCCGTAGAGCTGGCGGAAGGCGTCCACCGCACGCTCCAGTTCCGCGTTCATGGCGTCGTCCGGCAGCCGGTCGGCGCCCAGCTGCCATCGATGATGGTCCCACGCGTGCACGCCCATCTCGTGGCCGGCCTTGGCGGGCCGTCGCATCACCTCGGCCAGGCGCCGGCAGATCACCGGTCCGGGCCAGAGCGTGCCGCGGAGCAGGATGCTCCAGCCGTAGAGGTTGGGTGCGCCGCTGCGCAGCATCTTCAGCGCGAAGGTGGGCCGCAGCATGCGACGGGCGTGGCGGCCCATGTTGTCCGGGCCCATGGTCATGTACCAGGTGCCGCGCACGCCACGCCGCTCCAGCGTCGACAGCAGCCGCGGGACGCCCCGCCGCGTGCCGCGGAAGGTGTCCACGTCGATGCGCAGGCCGATGGTCACGCGCGCGTCAGGGCTTGCGGGCGGCGCCGGCGGTGGCGCGCACCGGTGCGGCGGCGCCCGAGGGCAGGCTCAGGCCGTGATCCTTGGCGTGCTGACGCAGGAACCAGTCGAGCGTGCGCTCCACGCTCTCGCGCGTGGTGATCCTCGGCTCCCAGCCCATGTGCACCTTCGCGTTGCGGATGCTTGGGCGGCGGTGCTGCACGTCCTCGTAGCCCTGGCCGTAGTAGCGGGTGCTCTCCACCTCCGCGAAGCCCGCGAACGGCGGGTACAGGCTGCGCATCGGGTGCCGGTCGAAGGCCTCCACCAGCATCTCCGCCAGCTCGCGGATGCTGGCCTCGTTCACCGGGTTGCCGATGTTGAAGATGCGGCCGTCGCAGGCGCCGCCCGCGTTGGCGATGATGCGCCAGAGCGCCTCGATGCCCTCGTCCACGTCGGTGAAGCAGCGCTTCTGCGCGCCGCCGTCCACCAGCAGGATGGGCGTGCCTTCCACCAGGTTCAGGATCAGCTGCGTGATGGCGCGACTGGAGCCGATGCGGGCGGAATCCAGCGAATCCAGGCGCGGTCCGATCCAGTTGAACGGGCGGAACAGGCTGAACTTCAGGCCGCGCTGCGCGCCGTAGGCCCAGATCACGCGGTCCAGCAGCTGCTTGCTGGTGGAGTAGATCCAGCGCTGACGGTGGATGGGGCCGGTGATCAGCGGGCTGGTCTCCTCGTCGAACTCCGCGTCGGTGCACATGCCGTACACCTCGCTGGTGCTGGGGAAGACGATGCGCTTGTTGAAGCGCACGCAGTCGCGCACGATGCGCAGGTTCTCCTCGAAGTCCAGCTCGAACACGCGCAGCGGATTGCGCACGTAC
>CAZKHO010000119.1:0-7028 GCA_964552505.1 uncultured Bifidobacterium sp.
AGGAGATGATGTCGGCGATGGACTTCCTGGTGAAGCAGGGCAAGGTGCGCTACCTGGGGCTGAGCGACCATCCGGCGTGGGTGGTGACCAAGTGCCAGTACACGGCGCTGATGCGCGGATGGGAACCGCTGTGCGCGCTGCAGATCGAGTACAGCCTGCTGCAGCGCACGGTGGAGTCCGAGCTGATGACCATGGCGCGCGACCTTGGACTGGGCGTCACGCCGTGGAGCCCGCTGCGTGGCGGCGTGCTCAGCGGCAAGTTCGACCGGAACACGCCGC
Source organism: uncultured Bifidobacterium sp. (assembly GCA_964552505.1). Lineage (GTDB taxonomy): Bacteria > Planctomycetota > Phycisphaerae > Phycisphaerales > SM1A02 > SYAC01. Next base: position 280 of record CAZKHO010000119.1, read on the forward strand.
CTCCGGCCGACGGCAGCACGCGCGTGAAGCCGGAGAGCCAGTACCTGAACGAGCGGACCTTCGTCCTGATCGACCTGCTCCGGTCGATCGCCGCCGAACGCGGATGCAGCGTGGCGCAGGTGGCGCTGCGATGGCTGCTGGACCGTGAGGGCGTGACCAGCGTGATCATCGGCGCGCGCCACCTTGGGCAGTTGCAGGACAATCTGGGCAGCTGTGCCGTGCGCCTGACCGACGAGGACCGCCGCCGGCTGGACGACGCCAGCAAGGTGGAGCGGCCCTTCCCGTGGGACTTTCTGGACTTCGTGCGGGCCGGCATCCAGAACGGAAGCACCATCAACGGCGTGAAGAGCGACCTCTGGCACCTCACACCCAAGGGCGACGACGAGCGCTTCTGAGCGCCGTCATCAGCGCAGGAAGCCGCACGCCCGGAGCCGCGCCCGTGCCTGACGGTCCCAGCCGCGATTGGCGGCCGGACTGGCCGGACTGGGGTGCAGCACCATGTGCACTGGAAGACCACGGCCCAGCGCGCGAACCGCCGCGTCCCGTGCAAATGCGCCCACGCCGATGATCATGCGTGGCTGGAGCGCCGCCACCACCCTGGCCAGCGCCGCGTCGCAGGTCCGCTCCAGCGAAGCCCGCGCACCGGCGGAGAGCTTGTCCGGGGTGACGTTGGCGCCGCTTGCCGCCATGAAGGCCAGGGGGCACCAGTTCCACACGAAGCCGGCGGCGAAGAATCGCGCAGGCGTGCCGAACTCGTCGCGCATGAGTCCCCAGAAGCGGCGACCGCTCACCTCGCTGCGGGTGCAGGCGAATCCCGTCACGGGTCGCTTCGCGTGCTGCGAGCGCGGCACGCGCACGCCCCGGTGGATTCCAAGGAATGCACGCACCGCCTCCACCTCGCCAAACGGCACGCCGGTCTGGACCATGCCGAAGGGTCCCGGATTCATGCCCAGCAGCAGCGCGCGCGGTCGCAGGCGTGCCATGGCCAGGTACGTGGCGTGCGCCTCCCACGCGTAGTTCAGCGGGTTGTAGACGCACGTCACGCCGGCTCCGGGGCGCATCGTGCGCAGCGAACGCGACAGCCAGCGCGCGACGCGCGCCAGTTCCGGGCCTGGTTGTCCGTGTCGCGCGGTCATGCGGAGGCCGCGCCGTGGCCGCTCAGTCCCAGCGGAAGACGCCCTTGCGCCACGCGTAGATGTAGGCCACCACGCTGGTGCCGATGAAGAACAGGATGCGCCCCAGGAACAGCAGCGCTTCCGGACTGCGCGGCTCCAGCTGCGTGAAGGTCACCGCCCACGGGTAGAGGAAGATGATCTCCACGTCGAACACAAGGAAGGTCATGGCCAGCACGTAGAAGCGCACGTTGAACTTCTTGCGGGCGCTCCCGAAGGGATCCATGCCGCTCTCGTAGGCGCCGCCCTTCACGGCTCCTTCCACCTTGGGGCCCAGCACCTGGCTGGCCACCAGATTCACGATGGCGAAGATGATGGCCATCACGAACACGATGCCGATGGGCAGGTACGCGTCGACGGCGCCGGCGGCGAGCAGTTGCATGGGCAAGGAGGATAGCGGCAGGTCGGAGTCCAACGTGCAGCGACGTGCCCGAACGGTGCGTGCGGCAGGGAAGGCCATGTGGCCTTCCGTCGCCGTACGCGGAGTCGGGGCGGCCGGATTTGAACCGACGACTTCCTGCACCCAAAGCAGGCGCTCTAGCCAAGCTGAGCTACGCCCCGCGCGGTCGGACAGTCTATCCGGCTCAGAGCGGCGTCCGGAATCCCATCGCCCGGATGGCGCACCAGCCCAGCGCGCCCTCGATCATGGCGAAGTTGCCGCCCACCACGCAGCCCATCCCCACCCAGGGGGTCCAGGCCGGTCCCTGGAAGTACCACCAGGTCAACAGCCCCAGACCTGCCGCTTCCACCGCCGCACCCGTCAGGATCCGCGCCGCTCGCCCGCGCCGGTCGATGTTGCACTGCATCAGTCCACCCGAACCTTGGAGACGTCGAACTGGGCCTTGGGCCACGACATGTCGAAGCCCTCCAGCGTGTGCCGGAGCACCTTGGCCACCATCCAGTCTCGGAACCACTTGCGGTTGGCCGGCACGATCCACCACGGCGCGTGCGCCGTGCTGCAGCGGCTCAGCGCCGCGTTGAACGCCTCGATGTAGTCCTTCCAGCGGCCGCGCTCCTGCAGATCGGCTTCGCTGAACTTCCAGTTCTTCTCGGGATCGGACAGTCGCTCCTGCAGGCGTCGCTTCTGCTCGTCCCGGCTGATCCACAGGAAGAACTTCACCACGTGGGTGCTCTCGTCCTCCAGCATGCGCTCGAACGCGTTGATGGCGTCGTACCGCCGGTCCAGCCGCTTGCCGTGCACCAGCTGGTGCACCTTCACCACCAGCACGTCCTCGTAGTGGCTGCGGTTGAACACACCGATCTCGCCGCGCCGCGGACAGGCGTGATGGACGCGCCAGAGGAAGTCGTGTTTCACCTCCTCGCCGGCGGGCTTCTTGAAGGCCGTCACCACGCAGCCCTGCGGATTGAAGCCCGTCATCACCTTCCGGATGACGCCGTCCTTGCCGGCGGTGTCGATGCCCTGCAGCACCACCAGCATCGCGCGACGATCCTCGGCGTAGAGCAGACGCTGCAGGTGCTCCAGCGCCTCCAGGTCCGCGGCGGTCTCCGCACGCGCCTGCTCCTTCTCCAGTCCACCGTCGAAGTCGGGATCCACCGCCTCCAGATCCACCCGGTCGCCCGGGCGCACGCGGAGGTGCTCGATTCGCTTCATGGGGCGGTGCTCCTGGGATCCGGGATCAGAATTCGCAGTTGCGCGGCGTGCGCGGGAACGGGATGCAGTCGCGCACGTTGGTCAGTCCGGTGGCGTAGCTGATGGTGCGCTCGAAACCCAGTCCGAATCCGGCGTGCGGCACCGAGCCGTACCGACGGAGGTCGCGGTACCACGCGTAGGCGGCGGGGTCCAGGCCCATGGCGCGGATGCGATCGTCCAGCACGTCCAGCCGCTCTTCGCGCTGGCTGCCGCCGATGATCTCGCCGATGCCGGGCGCCAGCACGTCCATGGCGGCCACCGTGCGGCCATCCTGATTCATGCGCATGTAGAAGGCCTTGATGTCCTTGGGGTAGTTCATCACCACCACCGGACGGCCCACGATCTCCTCCGTCAGGCAGCGCTCGTGCTCGCTCTGCATGTCCATGCCCCAGGACACGGGGAAGTCGAACTTGCGGCCCTTGGCGCTCACCGCCTCAAGCTGGCGGATGGCCTCGGTGTAGTCCATGCGCTCGAAGCTGGCCTTCACGAACTTCTCCAGCCGCTCCACGCAGCCCTTGTCCACACGCTCGGCCATGAAGGCCATGTCGTCGCCGCGCTCCGACAGCAGCGTGGTGAACATGGACTTGAGCAGGCCCTCCGCCAGGTCCGCGTCCTGGGCCAGATCCGCGAAGGCGATCTCGGGCTCGATCATCCAGAACTCGGCAAGGTGGCGGCTGGTGTTGCTGTTCTCGGCGCGGAAGGTGGGACCGAAGGTGTAGACCTTGGAGAGCGCCAGGCACCAGCACTCCACGTTCAGCTGGCCGCTCACGGTGAGGTGCGCGGGCTTGCCGAAGAAGTCCTTGTCGAAGTCCACGCCTCCCTCGGGCGTGCGCGGTGGGTTCAGGGCGTCCAGCGTGCTCACACGGAACATCTGGCCTGCGCCTTCGCAGTCGCTGGCCGTGATGATGGGCGTGTGCACCCAGAGGAACCCGTGCTCGTGGAAGAAGCGGTGCACGGCCATGGCCAGACAGTGGCGGATCCGGCCCAGCGCCCCGAAAGTGTTGGTCCGCGGCCGGAGGTGGGCCACGTCTCGGAGATACTCGTAGGTGTGCGCCTTGGGCTGGATCGGGTAGGTGTCTGGATCCTCCACGAAGCCGTGCACCTTCAGCCGCTCCGCCTGCAGTTCCAGCGTGGGAGTCTTGCCCTGCCCCATCACCAGCCGGCCCTCGGCCTCCACGGAGCAGCCCGCGGTCAGGCGAAGCACCTCGTTGGCGTAGTTGGCCACGGTGTTGGGCACCACCACCTGCAACGCAGCCTGGCAGCTTCCGTCGGAGACGTTCACAAAGCTGACGCCCGCCTTGGAGTCGCGTCGGGTCCGAACCCAGCCCTGCACCCGGGCCGTGGTGCCCTCGTAGGACTCGGGCTTCTTCAGGATGTGGGCGATCGAGGTGGCCGCGCTCATGTGGGGTGGATCCTCAGGTAGGGGGAAGGGTCCCATCTTGCGCGTGTTCCGGCTCTGGCACAACCCGGTCGAAATGGCAGGGCGGTGCAGTCGGGGCTTGGAGGTGGAAGAGGTTCAGACTTGTGATCGGTTCAATCCGATTCCAAGGTCGAGCAACAGGAAAGCACGAATGGATCACGATGTCCGCCATTCGATGCATGATCGGACATGAAAGGCACACGATCGAGACCGATCATCCACATGGGTTTTGGACGCGATCGACCAGCAGTTATAAGACGCGGTGGAGATTGGTACGCCGGTTGCAACGGGACCTTCCCGTGGTCGCCTTTCGCCTTCATCCGCACCCCATGCACGCCGCCACCATCGATGGCGCTGGTGGTGCAGCGAGTCGACCCAAGTTGAACCTGTTGCTGAGCTATGGCGGCTGGCGCGATGACGCGCTGGAGCGGCAGCTCCCCCCGCTGCTCCGCCCCATGGGCGTGCACTGTCTGGAGGCACGGACCGGCACCGAGGCGCAGGAGCTTCTGCGTCGCGAGCGCGTGCATGTGGCCGTGGTGGACGTCAGCGTTCCCATGGACGGCTCCGCGCTGGGTGCGGATCAGGTGGGGAGCCGGATCCTGCAGCTGCTTCGCCGGCTGGAGAACCCGCCGCCCACCATCGTGGTGCGTCCGCCGCAGGCTTCGCATCGCGAGGCGGTGCGCGGGCTGCATGCCATGCTGGCCGAAGGCGCCTTCGCGGTGCTGGACCGCCCGTTTCCCGTCGAGTCCCTGCTGGAGACGCTGCGGCGGATCCTGCAGAGGCATTACGCAGGCACCTGGCCGACCGGCCCGGCGACCTGACTTCCACTTCCGTTTCTTCTCATCTCACAGATCAAGGAGACTGCCATGAAGGTTCGACCGCTCGGAGACAAGATCCTCGTCAAGCGTGACGAAGCCGCGACCAAGACGGACAGCGGCATCTACCTGCCGGAGAGCGCCAAGGACAAGCCCAAGCAGGGCAAGGTGGTCGCGCTCGGCAACGGCCCGCTGAACAAGGAGACCGGCGCGCGCCTGTCCTTCAGCGTGAAGAAGGGCGACACCGTCCTCTTCAGCAGCTACGCGGGCACCGAAGTGAAGATCAGCGACGAGACCTACCTGATCATGACCGAGGAGGACATCCTCGGCGTGATCGAGTGATCGCCGCGCACCGCATTCCAACCCCAACACAAGGAACACACACATGGCTGCAAAGCAGATTTCGTTCGAGAACGATGCGCGCGAGCGCATCCTGCGCGGGGTGCAGAAGCTGGCCCGCGCCGTGAAGGTCACCCTGGGCCCCGCGGGCCGCGTCGTGGTGCTCGAGAAGAGCTTCGGCGCTCCCACCGTCACCAAGGACGGCGTGACCGTGGCCAAGGAGATCGAGCTGGAGGACGCCTACGAGAACATGGGCGCCCAGATGGTCAAGGAAGTGGCCACCAAGGCCAGCAAGGACGCCGGTGACGGCACCACCACCGCCACGGTGTACGCCGAGGCGATCTTCCAGGAGGGCCTGAAGAACATCACCGCCGGCGCCAACGCCAACGCGGTGAAGCGCGGCATCGACGCGGCGGTGAAGACCGTCGTGGACGAGCTCAAGAAGATGAGCAAGCCGGTCAAGGACAGCAAGGAGATCGCGCAGGTCGGCAGCTGCTCCGCCAACCAGGACACGCACATCGGCAAGATCATCGCCGACGCGATGGACAAGGTGGGCAAGGACGGCGTCATCACGGTCGAGGAAGGCAAGAGCCTGGAGACCGAGGTGGAGCTGCTCGAGGGCATGCAGTTCGACAAGGGCTGGCTGAGCCCGCACTTCGTGACCAACCAGGCCGCGATGGAGACCGTGCTCGAGGACGCCTACGTGCTCGTGCACGAGAAGAAGATCAGCTCGGCCAAGGACCTGCTGCCCATCCTGGGCAAGATCGCCGAGAGCGGCAAGGCGCTGCTGATCATCGCCGAGGACATCGACGGCGAGGCGCTGGCCACCCTGGTGGTGAACAAGCTGCGCGGCGTGCTGAAGGTCTGCGCCGTGAAGGCGCCGGGCTTCGGTGACCGTCGCAAGGAGATGCTGGGCGACATCGCCACCCTGGTGGGCGGCGAGGCCGTCTTCGAGGAGCTGGGCGTGACGCTCGAGAACCTCACCCTGAACCAGCTTGGTCGCGCCAAGAAGATCACCGTGGCCAAGGAAGCCACCACGATCGTCGAGGGCGCCGGCAAGACCAAGGACATCCAGGGTCGCATCGAGCAGATCAAGGGCCAGATGGACAACACCAGCAGCGACTACGACCGCGAGAAGCTGCAGGAGCGTCTGGCCAAGCTGGCCGGTGGCGTGGCCCAGATCAACGTGGGCGCGGCCACCGAGGTGGAGATGAAGGAGAAGAAGGCGCGCGTGGAGGATGCGCTGCACGCGTGCCGCGCGGCCGTGGAGGAAGGCATCCTTCCCGGCGGCGGCGTCAGCGTGATCCGCGCCCGCAAGGCGCTGGACCGCCTGGCCAAGAGCCTGTCCAACG
>CAZKHO010000120.1:0-6976 GCA_964552505.1 uncultured Bifidobacterium sp.
CCGCCGCCCGCACCGCGTCGGTGATGGCGAACTTGCGGTCGTTCTCGCGGAACTTGGCGGCCAGCTCCTTCGCCTTCGCGTCGTAGGCCGCCTTGTCCTTCCACGTGTTGCGCGGATCCAGCACCTCGGCGGGCACGCCGGGCACGGCCACCGGCATGTGCAGGCCGAACACCGGATGCTCCACGGTCTTCACGCTCTTCAGCGAGCCGTCCAGGATGGCGGTGACCATGGCGCGGGTGTAGGCCAGCTTGAACCGGCTGCCCACGCCGTAGCCGCCGCCGGTCCAGCCTGTGTTCAGCAGCCACACGTCGCTGCCGTGCTTCCTGATGCGGTCGGCCAGCATGGCCGCGTACACCATGGGCGGGCGCGGCATGAACGGCGCGCCGAAGCACACGCTGAAGTTGGGCTGCGGCTCGGTGACGCCGGCCTCGGTGCCGGCCAGCTTGGAGGTGTAGCCGTTCAGGAAGTAGTACTGCGCCTGCTCCGCGGTGAGCTTGGCCAGCGGCGGCAGCACGCCGTACGCGTCGGCCGAGAGGAACACCACGTTGGTGGGATGGCCGGCCACGCTGGGAATGCGCGCGTTGGCGATGTGGTGCAGCGGATAGGTGGCGCGCGTGTTCTCGGTGCGCTTGGCGCTGTCGTAGTCCGGCAGGCGGGTCACCGGATCCACCACGGTGTTCTCCAGCACGCTGCCGAAGCGGATGGCGTCCCAGATCTCGGGCTCGCCCGCCTTGGTGAGCTTGATGCACTTGGCGTAGCAGCCGCCCTCGATGTTGAACACGCCCTTGTCGCTCCAGCCGTGCTCGTCGTCACCCACCAGGTCGCGGTTCGGATCGGCGCTCAGCGTGGTCTTGCCGGTGCCCGAGAGGCCGAAGAAGATCGCGACGTTCTTCGGATCCTTGCGGTCCACGTTGCACGAGCAGTGCATCGGGAAGACGCCGCGCTCGGGCAGGTCGTGGTTCATCGCGTAGAAGATGCTCTTCTTCATCTCGCCCGCGTAGCGCGTGCCGAGGATGACCACCTTCTTCTTCTCCAGGCTCTGGATGATGGCCACCGGGCCCTTCACGCCGTAGCGCGCCGGGTCGCTGATGCGCAGGCTGCCCGCGTTCACGATCGTCCAGTCCGGGCTCCAGGTCGCCAGTTCCGTGGCCTCGGCGTTGATGAACAGCGTCTTGGCGAAGAGCGAGTGCCACGCCTCCTCGGTGAACACGCTCACCTTGCAGCGGTAGGCCGGGTCGGCGCCCGCGTAGCCGTCGAAGCGGAACAGGTCGCGGCGCTGACGCAGGTGGTCCATCGCCAGCGCCTCCAGAGCCTCGAAGTTGGCGGGCGTGATGGCCTGGTTGACCTTGCCCCAGTCGATGTTGCCGTGGATGCCGGCGGTGTCCTCCAGGAACTTGTCGTTGGGGCTGCGGCCGGTGCGGTCGCCGGTGTCGCAGGCCAGCGCGCCGTTGCTCGCCAGGACGCCCTCGCCGCGGGCCAGCGCCAGCTCCACCAGCCGGGGCACCGGCAGGTTGGCGTGCATGGAGGCGGTCCCAAAATCGAGCGTGCGCACGGTGGCGGTGGTCATGTCTGCTCCTTGAAGGGGAAGGGGCCGATTCTACCACCGTCCGGGAGGGCGACCAACCTCCCCGTTTCCAGCGGCCCCCTGCCTTGCCCTTCGCCCCGCGCGGTCGTACAGTGGTCCCCCTCTTCACGGAGACCGTAGCTCAGTTGGTAGAGCACCGGGTTGTGGTCCCGGGTGTCGCGGGTTCGAGCCCCGTCGGTCTCCCTTCCGAATGCGTTGCGTGCTGCTGCAGAGCGAACCCGTCTGGCAGGACCTGGAGTCCAGCCGGGCCGCCTTGGCCGGGACGCTGGCCTCCTCCGGCGACCTGCGGCAGGCGCTGGTGGTGACGCCCGAGATGGCGGAGAGCGGCTTCACCATGCATCCCGAACGGGCGTGCGACGGCCGGAGCCTGGCATTCGCCGCCGATCTGGCCCGCCGACACGGCTGCTTCCTGCAGCACGGCTTCATCGAGCGCGCGGCCGACGGGTTCCTCAACGTGGTGGCGCTGCTGGATCCGCAGGGCGACGTGCGCCTGCGCTACGCCAAGAACCACCTCTTCTCGCCCGCCGGCGAGCCGCGTGTCTACCACGCCGGGCGCTCGATCGCCCTGACGGACGCCGGCGGTATCCGCGTGAGTCCGTTCATCTGCTACGACCTCCGCTTCCCGGAACTGTGGCGTCACGCCGCGCTGGCCGGCGCCGAGGTGCTGATTCTGTCCGCGTGCTGGCCGCAGGTCCGGCAGGCCCACTGGCGCGCGCTGACCATCGCGCGCGCCATCGAGAACCAGGCGTTCGTGCTGGCCTGCAATCGTGTGGGCCAGGAGCCCAACGCCACCTATGCGGGCGGCAGCCTGGTGGTGGCCCCGGACGGCGAAGTGCTGGCCGAGGCCGGTTCCGAGAAGGCGACGTTGTTCGCGGACATCGATCCGGCGCGCGTGCGCGGCTGGCGCGAGCGTTTCCCCGCCTTACGGGACACGCGTCGATCGCTGCTGGGACAGATTCCCGTGCGGACTTCGGCCGAATCCGAACGATTGGATTGACGCGCCTCCCACCGGGTTTAGACTGCGGCGATCTCAGGCGCTGCATGCCCAGATCGAACGGCACAATCCGAGACGTGGTGGCCCGAGGCCCGGTTCCGCTGGAACCGCAGGTCCAGATGCTGGTGCGTCGCGCCTGCTTCGCGGTGGCCGCGGAAGCGCTCTCCGAGTTCCGCGTGCATCCGGACGAGATCGTCCAGCACCTGTCTCACGCCGGGCTGGCCATCGCCAGTCGTCCGGAGCGCGTCCTGCAGAACCTGGACGGCGTGGCCCACGCGGTGGCTTGCGTCCGCGGCGACGCGCTGGCTTGGACCGAACTGGCCAACCGTCATGGCTGGTGCCTGGAACGCGCGGCCATGGACCGCTTCGACGTGGAAGGCGGTCTGGCCGCCCGCCGATTCTGGATCGACACGCGCCGCGGCACGCTGGGCGCCCCGGACGACCGCGTCCGCGACGACGGCTGGCCGCTGCCTCGCCTGCAGTGGTACGCGGGCCTTCGCCCCATCCGGCACTGGCTGGCGGAACGACTCTTCGGCGGCATCGAGGCCCGTCTGGAGAGCTCCCAGCGCGAGCGCCTTGACAGCCTGCCCGATGGGCGTAGCCTTGCCTCCCCCGCGGTGAATGCCGCGACGGCAACTTAGCTCAGTTGGTAGAGCACCGCATTGAAAATGCGGGTGTCCCCGGTTCAAGTCCGGGAGTTGCCACTTCCCTGGTCGCGCCGCGTCCTCATGAAGGGATGCCCGCACCCGCCGGGCGCCCCGTCCGGCGCACCGCGCCAGTCCCCCGTTCAGTCGCCGTTGTCGCCCAGAGGCGAGTGACCCAGGTCGAAGGATCCAGGCCGCATGCCCGGGTGCTCGCCACCCTCGAACGGGAAGCGTTCGCGCAGCGCCTCCAGCAGCGCCTGCTCGGGCACCAGCCGCACGCGCGGACGGAGTCCCAGCACGCGCTCGATGAATCGCATGGCCCGTGCGGCGTGCGTGGCGGTGCAGAGCACCTCCAGCTCGTCGCCCTGCCGGCCCAGCGGCACCACGCCAAACTGCCACGCCTGGCGCCGTCCGATCCGCGGGTTGTCGTGCGATCCGGTCATCCTTCGTCCTCCGCATCGCTCATCGGCGCGATCCGGACCCTCCGTCAGCAGCGCCCGCGCTTTCCACGCGGAAGGGTTCCGTCTGTGCGGTTCTCGTGCGCACCCGGGGGTGCGCCGTGAAGGCGCAGGCCGTGGCCTCCCTGCTGGATGAGCTGCGTCGGCGCGCACGAGCGTGCGACGACCGGGCCAACTTCGACACGCTCCAGCGGCTGGTGCAGCGCCTGGAGCGGGCCATGCCCGATCGCCTGCCGTCGGTGGTGGCGGAGGCGCTGGTGGCGCGTCGCGCCATGATCGTGGGCTGCTCGGTGGAGGCGGAGACGCCCACGCCCACGGGTCGCACCTGCGACTTCCGGCTCACGCGCGCCGGCGTGGTGCTGCACGTGCATGTGAAGCGGCTGGACGCGCCGCCGTTCCAGCCACCCGCCATCCCGGCGGCGCTGCGCCGCTGCCTCCGCGACGGACGCCCGGCACGCATCGAACTGCGATGGGATCCCCAGCTGAACGCGCTGGGCCTGCGCCGGCTGGGCCACGCCTTCGAGGCCTTCCTTCGCGACGGCGAGGTGGGCGAGACCATCTGCGTGCGCGACGCCGCGCAACGCGAGCTGGGCGCGCTCCGCATCGACCGCCCCGCCGAGCGCCTGGAGGTGCGCGTGGAGCGTCCCGACCGCGAGGCCGTGCTGGCCCGGCTGGATCGGCTGCTGGAGCGCGCGGCGCAGCAGTGCATGCCGGGCAAGGAGAACGCCGTCGCGGTGGTGGGCTCCAGCGCGTGCGACGCCGACCTGCTGGACCAGGCGCTGCTGGGCTCGTTCATCGCCCGCTGGGACCGGGTGCCCCGACGCGGCGAGCGTCAGGCCTTCGGCCGCGACGATCTTGGACTCTGGTCACGCGGTCTGGCGCGCGACGCCGGCATGGCGTGCTGGTTCACGCTGCGCGAGGACGGACGGCTCCCCGCGCTGAGCGGCGGCGAACTCTGGCTGCGCGACCGACCGGCGCCGACCGCATCCGCCGCGGCGTTGGCGCACGCGGCGTTGCTTCGGTCAAGGACCGGCTGAGCGTCACCCGGCCTGCGGATGGGGCGCGTGGGAGCGGACGCAGATGGCGTACACCGCGCCCTGCGCGGCCAGCAGCAGCGGCAGACCCACCAGCAGGTAGCCGATGCAGAGCAGCAGCACGCTGGCCGCCGCCAGGACGCCGATCACGAACAGGAAACCGAACACGCCGAAGACGCGCCCCTTGAGTCCCTGCGCCGAGAGGCGGAAGCACTCCGAGAAGCCGGGCCTGCCGAACGCCGGGTCGCAGGCGACCGCCGGCGCGTAGAAGTACGGGTACACCAGCCACAGGGCCAGCAGCAGGACCGCGCCCATCAGCACCGCCCCTCCCACCACCAGCGGGATGCCGGCGGCGGCACCCTTCTGCTGCAGCGCGGCACCCATGACCATCATGATCACGCCCGGCACGCACGCCACACCCACCGCGACGCCGATCGCAAGCATGAGCACCGTTCCGGTGGCGAGCACCATGCCCAACCGGCGATAGCCCTGGAAGAGGTCCGAGACCCGCACCGTGCCGGCCGCGGCCTTGGACGCCGCGAAGGTCAGTCCGGCCTGCTGGATGGGAATGGTCACCAGCAGCCAGTTCAGCAGATTCACCACCACCACCGCCACCAGCAGCGCACCCACCACGGCGGGTTCGCGGGTGGCCTGCATGCCCGCGGAGAACGCCTGCGAAAGGATCGTCCCCGGGATCGCCAGCCCCAGCGAGACCAGCGCGAGCAGCATCAGCGGACCCCAGCTTCGCTTGAAACCGCGCATGGTCGCCTGCCAACCGGCGCCAAACGACCAGGTGGCGGGCACCCCGGCGGCCGAGACGCCCAGCAGCGCACCCAGCGACGGATCCGACGCCGCCGGCCTCCAGGCCTGATCGCCCACGCGGCACACCTGCGTGTCGGCACGAAGGACCCCGCTGGCCACCATCGACGCCATCGTCGCCGCGTCGAACGGCCCCTGCGCGCTCCCGCCCTGCACCACGTACCACGATTCGTTCATACGTCACCCCCCGAAGGTGGTTGGACCAGACCATGCGACGTCCGCATGCGCTGCAGCAAGCCTACCGCGTCCCGCGGGTGTGGCGGGCTCAGCAGCAGCCGGGCCCGCAGCAGCCGGACCCGTCCTCCCCCGCCACCGGGATGCCGCAACGGTCCTTGGCCAGGCAGTCCGTGTGCTTCAGCCCCAGATGGAAGAGACGAAGCCCCTCCTGCCGCTCGGATCCCAGCACCGGGTACTGCGACACCACGCCGCGCTCGAACTCCACCTCCACGGCCAGGTCCTGGTCCGCCAGCAGGTCGGACGCCAGGGCCAGGATGCCTGCCAGCTTGCCCGCCGCCAGCCGATGGTGGCGGTCGTCCGCCACCCAGACCTGCAGCACGCAGGCCGCCACGGCGCGCCGCGTGCCGCCGCAGTCGATGAAGCGCTTCTCCACGCGACCCACCTCGGTGACGTGGAAGTGCGCGGGCACCAGCGAACCGTCGGGCAGCGCCAGGCGAAGCTGGTCCGTGGGATGCTCGCGGAGCAGGCGCTCGAACTGCGACACGCGCATGGGGCCGTCGTTCACGGGGATGTCTCCTGCACGCGCGCTCACCACTCCCCCACCACGCGCTCGTGCGGCGGGCGACCGCGGTCGGCCTTGGCGGGCGCGGCGTCCCACCGGGTGCGCACGAACTCGGCGGCGGGCACTCCGTCGATCTCGAAGCGCGCTCCGCGCGAAAGCAGCTGGTCCACCTGACGGCGCCCGATCTCCACGGTGAGCGTCACGCTGGCGTCCACGTAGTCGCGCGCCTGCACGGGGCAGCGCTTCTCCAGGAAGTCCACCGTGCGCGCGTCGCGAAGCGGCACCGTCACGCGAAGGGTGCGCACCGCGCCCTTCATGCGCTCCAGGACCATGGTGGCCAGCGCGTCCAGGCCGGCCCCGGTGAGGGCGCTCACCGCCATCGCCTGCGGATGCCGCTCCTGCCACCAGGCCACCGGATGCACGCGCTCGGCCTCGCGCGGCGAGAGGGCCTGCAGGCGGTCGCTCTTGTTCAGCACCAGCACCCGCTCCGGCGTGGTGGCGCCGATCTCGTCCAGCGTGCGCTGCACCACCTCCAGCTGCGTCTCCGCTCGGGGGTCGCTCACGTCCAGCACCACCAGCAGCAGGTGCGCGTGCACCGCGTCCTCCAGCGTGCTGCGGAAGCTGGCCACCAGGTGGTGCGGCAGGTCCCGGATGAAGCCCACCGTGTCGCTCAGCATGCAGGCGTTGCCGCCGCCCAGGTTCC
>CAZKHO010000121.1:0-6758 GCA_964552505.1 uncultured Bifidobacterium sp.
GCTGGTGGCGCACGACAGCTACAAGGACTTCCCCGAGTACCGCTACTTCACCAAGAAGGACGACACGCGCATCCTGAAGCAGCGCATGCGTCGCGTCACCGACACCAGCATCCCCGAGGACGACGCCTTCCGCGCGGTGGAGAAGATCCTGGTGCCCATGTGGAAGAAGGCCAGCCGCGACGGGGAGCGTCGCCTGTGGCACGAGTACTTCTACGAGCTGGTGAAGCGGCTGCCGCGCTCCAAGTTCGAGGGCGATCCGCGCGAGTGCTGGCTGCTGGAGGCCGCCAAGGCGAAGCTGCCCATGGTGGTGCCCGGCCACGAGGACAGCACCTTTGGCAACATCTTCGCTTCGCACGTGAAGTTCGGGGACTGCGGCGCCGGCATCGTGAAGAGCGGCATCGAGTACATGGCGCAGTTCTACGACGACTACCGCCGGCTCTCCGCGGGCCGCGGCATCGGCTTCTTCCAGATCGGCGGCGGCATCGCGGGCGACTTCCCCATCTGCGTGGTGCCCAGCATCAAGTACGACCTGCAGGCCAAGGTGAAGCCGTGGGCCTACTTCTGCCAGATCTCGGACAGCACCACCAGCTACGGCAGCTACTCGGGCGCCACGCCCAACGAGAAGATCACCTGGGACAAGCTCACCGAGCGCACGCCCATGTTCGTGATCGAGTCGGACGCCACCATCGTGATGCCGCTCATGCTGCGTGCGCTGCTGGAGGCGAAGGCGAACCCGAAGGCGGCCGAGCGCATCATCCGGGCGAGCCGGGCTGCGTCGCGGAAGTCGCTGGCGCGCTGAGCGCGGTCCGGGCGCGCCCGGCGTCGCGCGCCGGTGGCTGGCCCTGGCGCAGCAGGGCGGCGGCGCGTCCGTCGCCCACCTGCTCGAAGTGCCTGTAGAACTGGCCCACGGCCAGGAACGGCACGGGCTCCAGGAGCGTCACCACGCGGTCGCAGAGGGCACGGACGGGTGTGAGCGACTCGGGGGCCGCCACCGGGACCGCCGCGATCACCTCGTGCGCGCCGGAGTCGTGCAGCATGCGGAGCGCCGCGATCATGGTGCTGCCGGTGGCCAGGCCGTCGTCCACCACCACCACGCTCCGCCGGCGCATGCGTGCGCGGGGACGGATGCCGCGGAAGAGCGCCTGTCGCTGCGCGATGGCGGCCATCTGCTGCCGGCGCTCCTGCTCCAGCCATGCGGCGCCCGCCTGCCGGACCAGATGGCTGTGGCCGTTCAGGTTCACGTCGCCGGCCTCGTTGATGGCGCCGATGGCCAGTTCCGTCCGGTCCGGGGCTCGCAGCTTGCGCGAGAGCACCACGTCCAGTTCGGCGTGCAGGGCCTCCGCCACGGGCAGCGCCACCTCCAGTCCACCGTTGGGGATGGCCAGCACCAGCGGATCGCGCAGCGGTGTGCGGGCCAGCTGGGCGGCCAGCTCGCGGCCGGCGTGGGCACGATCCTGGTAGGCGGCGGGCGTCATGCGGCCGCCGGCGTCCGGAGGTGCGAGGCGAACCAGCTGGAAGCGCGGCGTGCCACGTCGTCCAAGGCGCCCGGCTCCGGGAACAGATGCGTGGCGCCCGGCACCACGGTGAGCCGATGGTCGCCGCGCATGGCGGCCAACGCCTGTCGGTTCAGGGCCAGCACGTCGGTGTCCTGACTGCCCACGATGAGCAGGGTGGGGCAGTGCACCCTCGGAAGCCACGGACCGGCCAGGTCCGGGCGCCCGCCGCGCGAGACCACGGCACGCACGCGCGGCTCCTGCGCGGCGGCCACCAGCGCCCCGGCGGCGCCGGTGCTGGCCCCGAGGAGGCCGACGGGCAGGCCGCGCGTGGCGTCGCGATCGGCCACCCAGGCCACGGCCGCGAGCAGGCGCTCCGCAAGCAGCGGGATGTCGAAGACGCGCCGGCGGTCCGCCGACTCGGCCGCGCTCAGCAGGTCGAAGAGAAGCGTGGCGAACGCCGCGGTGTGCAGCGCTTCCGAGACCGCCCGTTGACGCGGACTCCGGTGGCTGCTGCCGCTGCCGTGCGCGAACACCACCAGACCGCGTGGATGCGCCGGCGCGGACAGCAGACCGGGCAGCCGCTCGCGGTCGCACGGCACCGCCACCTGCCAGGCGCAGGGCGTCTCCGAGAGTCCGGTGGGCGCAGGGCCTTGCATGGCGCGGCTCCGCTCAGGCCATCGCCGGCTCGAGGGCGGCGCGGTTCAGGGCTTCGGCGATCCGGCTGAGTCGCGCGTCCATGCGGCTCTCCTCGTCCAGCGTCTTCTGCAGGGCGCTGGCCACGGTGCGGTGACCCAGCAGCTTGGCCCACGTGCGGGCGCAGCCGTAGCCGGCGATCTCGTCGTGCTCCAGATGCTGCGCCACCGCGATGACCGCCGCGTCGCGGACATGGGGCTCCGCGCGGGGCAGGCGCGCCAGCTCGAGGCAGTCGGCGCAGAGCCCCTTCATGCCCTGACTGCCGGAACGCTTCGGGGTGACTTCGAGTTCCTCGAAGATCCCCTCGAGTCGCTCGGCGTGGCGCTCGGACTCCGCCTCGTGCGCCTGGAGTGCGCGCGCGAGTCGGGGCGAAGCGGCCACACCCTGAAGCGTTCGAAGTGCCTCGATGCTGGCGGCCTCGCCCGCGAGAAGTTCGTGGAGCTGGGCGACGAGCAGGTCGTGCAGGGTGCGAAGGGGCATGGGAATTCCTCTCTTTCGACGCGATGGCGTGGGACGGACGCGGCGGCGTCAGCGGGTGGGGTCCAGCGTGGTGCGGTCGTCCACGCGGCGGACGCCCGCCACGAACTGCGCCGCGCGCTCGATGGCGTTGCGCTCGGCCCAGCTGCGCACCGTGCCGGTGAGCGTGACCACGCCGTCGGAGACGGCCACCTGGATGCGACCGGCTTCGCGGTCGGCCTGACGCTGCAGCGCGCCCAGGATCTGGCGGCGGATGTCGTCCGCGTGCACCTCGGCCCGGGCCACGGTGAGCAGGTTCACCACGCCTCGGACGCCCGCCTGTCGCTGGACGGCTTCCTCGGCGTGCACGCGTTCGGCCCAGCTGTCCACGCGGCCTTCCAGCGTGACGGTGCCGTCCGCCACGGTGCAGCGGATGCGCTGGTCCGGGACCAGGATGTCGGCCTTCAGCGCCTCGCGCACGCCGGCGGCCACCCGCTCGTCCGTGCGCTCCCAGGCGGCAGGGATCTTCACCACCAGCCGGTTCACCACGTCCATGACGCCACGCACGCGATGCGCCGCGTCCACCGCCGCCAGCTTCTTGGGATAGCTGTCGATGGTGCCGGTGAGGGTGACGATGCCCTGATGCACCTGCACGCCCACCTCCGGCGCGCCCACGGTGATGTCGGCGGCGAGCTCGTTCAGGACGTCGGTCTGGATCTGGCTGTCGGTGGGCGGTGCGGTGCGGACGGCGGTGATCATGGGGGGGCTCCTGTGGTTGGCGTGCAGTCCAACCTAGGTCGCCGCGTCCCGCGCGCCAGCGTGCACGACCGTCTTGGCGCCTCTCCGGCGGTGGCCGCGAGCGGGTGCGCGCCCGACGCTCGCGTGCACCGAACGTGCGGCGATCAGCCTTCGCTCACGCTCAGCGTGAAGCTGGCGCGGAACGAGCCGCCGTCGGGCACGGTGGGCGCCGTCCCGTCCACCAGCGCGCTGGTGGCCGCGGTCATGGGCTCGATGCACGCCACGCCGGCGCTGGCGGAGGCGGGGGAGTAGAGCTGCATGAACGGATACTCGCGACCCATGTCCAGGCGAACGCGGCGCCGCGTCAGGTGCACGATGGCGGAGCCGCGGCCCGCGTCGATCCGCTCGAACAGCGCGTCGTCGCCGTGGCAGCAGGGCACCTCGCCTGCCGGCAGGGGCGCCGGACGCGGCTGCGAGGCGTCCGGAAGGCCGCGCGCGTCCAGCGGCAGGGGTTGGCGCGACGGCAGCGTCAGGCGGCTTCCCGTCACCGACGGCACCGCCACGTACGGATGCCACCCAAACGCCACCGGGACATCGCACCCGCCGTCGGCGTCGATGCGCGTGTTCACGTCCAGGAACGCACCGGCGCCTTCGTCGCGAAGCTGCCACGAGAGGCGCAGCGTGTGCGGGAAGGGCCAGGCCCGCATCAGCGCGTCGTGCTCACGCCAGTCCAGTCGCGCCTCCAGCCCCGCGGTGCCGTGTCGGCCCAGATGCCAGGCCTTCCATCGCAGCAGCAGCCCGTGCATGGGAAGGCCGTTGCCGTCGCGCTTGAGATCGGGCACCTTGGAGAGGTCCACGGTGCGGCCCGCGGCCGTGAAGCGGTCGCCACGAAGCCGGTTGGCCCACGGGTAGAGCAGCGGGATGCCGCCCGTGCGCGCGCTGGCCAGGAAGGTCTCCAGCGGCGCCGGCAGCGAGAGGACCTCCGTGCCGTCCACGCGCCAGCCGGTGGCCACGCAGCCGCCGCGCGGCTCGATGGTCAGCGTGCTCCGCGGCGTGGAAAGCGTGACGGCGTCGGTGGTCATGGCGCAGTGGCCTTGGGGCCGGGTTCGCCCAGCAGCCAGATGGCGCGCTGCACGATGGCGGTGAAGGCCATCTCGTCCAGTGGGGCTGCGGCGTGGTTCCAGGTGGCGGCCAGCGCGAACCAGGCGCCGTCCGCGGACTGCAGCAGGTACGCCAGGCACATCACACCCGGCTCGCTGCCGCCCTTGAATCCCACCCACGGGAAGCGCTTCTCCGAGATGTCCAGACCGCGGTGGATGGCCAGCGCGCCGCGCAGCACCGCCAGGTCGCTTCCAGCGGGGCCGTCCGCGTTGCGGCGAAGCCAGTCGAGCGCACGGGCCAGGTCGGCGGCGCTGGCGAACCACTCCGTGGTGTCGATGGACCTTGGCGTCTCGAACGCGCCGGGGTCCAGCGCGTCCAGGCGCAGCGGGCCGCCCGGCAAGCCCTTCGCCAGCAGCGCGCGGCGGCCCGCCTCGTCCAGGCCCGGCCACGCCTGGCCGGCCTTGCCCCCGTCCACGAACTTGAGTCGGAACATCTCGCCCGTGGTCAGGAAGGGTCGCGTGCGGGCGGGATCGGCCATGCCCATCATGGGCAGCGCCGCCTCCACGCGCTCCCGGCCCAGCGCCTCCATGAGCGCGTCGGTGGCGGTGTTGTCGCTCACCGAGATCATCAGGTTGGCAAGCGTGGAGAGGGTGGCGGGGGATCCGTCGGGCCATGCCTGCGTCTGTCCGGACGGCAGCGAGCGCCGTTCCTCGCGCAGGCGCACGGTGTCGGCGGCGTGCCTTCGGCCGGCCTTCACCTCCTCCACCAGCGCGCCCAGCACCCAGAGCTTGAACGCCGATCCCACGGCCATGGGCTGGTCCGCGTTCCGTTGCAGCAAGGGCTCGGGCGCGCCGTCGCCCAGCTTCCACACGCCGAAGCCCACCGTGCCGGGAAGCTTGGCCAGTTCGGCCCACGCCTCGTCCAGCGTCCGCAGCATGGGCGTGGGAAGACCGAAGACCAGCCCCGTGACCTGCCACGGCGCCTGCTCGGCCACGGCGATGTTCATGCGCACCACCGTGCCCTTCTCCATGATCAGGTCGAAGGTGCCCGCATGCTCGCTCTTCAGCGAGACCTGCTGCACCTGGCGCACCGCGCCGTTCCGGGTGAAGTACTGGACACCGATCGCCCGGAGCTGCGCGTCGCTCACCTGACGGGAGAAGCTGGCTGCGAAGAGGTCCTTGGGCCAGTCGGGTCTCTCGGCGATCAGCCCCGTCGCCTGGTTCGCGCGCCGCAGCAGCGGGGTCTGGGCGCGGGCGGGCAGGCACACGGCCAGCGAGCACAGGACGCAGGCCAGCAGCAGGTTTCGCATGCGCGCGATGCTACGGCCGCTCCCGGATCACGGCTTCCACATCACCACCATGGATCGCGGCGGCATCACATGCACGCCGTTGGCGCGGCCGATGGTGTCGACGCCGGCGCGGCGGTCGTCCACCACCACGTTCCAGTCCCCCGGCTGCGGCAGCGGGATCGACTGCGATTCCGCCTCGCCGTTGTAGGCCACCAGGATGGTGCCCCAGGCGTCGCCGGCCGCCCGGCCGTCCAGCGTGAAGATGACGGGCTTCACCTCGCCGAAGAACCGCAGCGCGGCGCGCACCTGCGCATCGTCGGCCATCCGGAAGGCCGGGTGGGCCCGTCGAAGCGCCACCAGACCGCGCACGTAGTCGTGCACGTCGCGGTACTGCGCCTTGCGACCCCAGTCGAAGGCGTTCACCGCGTCGCCGGCGTTGTAGCTGTCGCGGTTGCCGCCCTTGGTGCGCGCGAAGTCGCAGCCGCCGTGCAGCAGGGGGATGCCCTGGCTGGTGAGCACCACGCCCATGGCCAGCTTCTGCATGGCGCGGCGTGCGGCGTCGTCGGCGGACGGCTGCGCCTTCAGCAGCTTGTCCCACAGCGTGAGGTTGTCGTGGGCGCTGACGTAGTTGACCGTCTCGGTGGGCTCCGCGGCGAACGCGTCGATCTCGCCCATCACGCCACGCTTCACGCCTTCGCGATCGCCGCCGCCCGTGGCGAAGCCCGTGCCGGTGCCGTCCAGGTCGCCGCGGACGGCGTTGCGGAGGTCGTCGTTGAAGACCGCCATGCGCAGCCCGCGCTGGGCGCCCTTGCCGAAGCGCGTGGGGCCGCCGCCGGTCCAGGGCTCGCCGTAGAGCGTGATGTCGCGGCGCAGCGGCACCAGACGCTCGCAGACCGCCCGCACCGTCTCGGGCGTGTGGGTTCCCAGCAGGTCGAAGCGGAAGCCGTCCACGCGGTAGTCGCGCAGCCAGTGCTCCAGGCTGTCCA
>CAZKHO010000122.1:0-6740 GCA_964552505.1 uncultured Bifidobacterium sp.
AGCGCGTGCGGCACGCCACCACGGCTCATCTCGTAGACGGCCAGCCGGAGCACGTTGCGGTCCACCACGGGCTGGCGATGCACGGGCCAGTCGGTGACCAGATCCGCCAGCGCCGCGTCGGCCTCGTCGCGGAACTCCCACGCCATGGCCGCCAGCGCGCGTCCCTGCTCCAGCGCCGCGGGGTCCCCCGCCGCCTCCGCGTCGTCCGCCAGCACGCCCGCCAGCGAGTCGGCGCCCGCACCCTGATCCATCTCGTACATCGCCTGCAGGGCGCAGCGGCGTGCCTGCAGCTTGGCGGCGCCGCTCATGGGCCCTTCCCCGGCATGGACTTCATGGCGGCCAGCGCCCGGAGCGCCGCGCCCATGGCGAAGGCGCCGGCGTCACCCTTCTTGCCGCCCGAGCGCTCGCGCGCCTGCTTGTGGCTCTCCACGGTGAGGATGCCCAGACCCAGCGGCCGTCGCGCGGCCACCGCCAGCGCGGAGAGCTGGCCGAAGCACGCGTCGGTGATGTGGCGGTCGTGCGAGGTCTCGCCCTGCAGCACGCAGCCCAGCGCCACCACCGCGTCGAAACCGGCGTCCAAGGCCTTCGCCACCACCGGCGGCAGGTCGTAGACCCCGTCCACCACGCTCACGTGCAGGTCGGCCGGACGACCGCCGGCGGCCACGAAGGCGCCGCGCGCGCCTTCGAGCAGACGCTGGTGGATGTCCTGGTGATAGTCGCTGGCCACGATCGCCACGCGCACGCCCTGCGCGTGGTCGGCGGGCCGGGGTTGATCGCGCTTGCGCATGGGGCGCACATGGTAGGAGCGGCGCCGCGGACCTGCCCGCCGCGCGTTCCCTAGCATGCGCGCATGCGATCGCTCCTGCTCAGGGCGCTGGCCACGCTGCAGCTGGTGCGGCTTCCCCTGGCTCTGGCCGTGGGAAGCGACCTCTGGCTGGCCACGCTGCTGACGCGATGGCACCCGGCCGCGGCCGACCGCCCGGCCAGCCAGATGCAGCTCTGGATCGCGATGGCGCTGGCCGGCCTGGTGGGCGGCGGCATGCTGGGATTCGCGGCCGGCATGAACGACCTGCTCGACCACCGCCGGGATCAGGCCATGAACCCGGGCCGTCCGCTTCCCGCGGGACGCATGCGCACGCCGCACGCGGCGCTGGTCACCTTCGGCTCGCTGCTCACGGCGCTCATGGCCTCGGCCGCGTTCGGCGACGACTCGCTGCGCGTGGCGCTGCTGGCGGCGGCGGGCATCGTGGTGTGGAACACGGGCGGTCGGCACGTGCCCGCGCTGGGCATCCCCATGATGGGGCTGGCGCACGCGGGCGTGATGTTCATTCCATGGCCAGGCCAGCCGTTCACGCTGCCGGCGTGTCTGGTGTTCACGCAGGCGGTGGTCTCGGGCGCGCTGCTCCACCAGCGCACCGGCAAGCGTCCGGCGCTCACGCAGCGGTCGGCCGCGGCGCTGGCGCTGTTCGCCGGCGTCTGCGTGACGGGACTGGTGGCGCTGGGCGAGCGACGCGGCCTGTTCGAGGGACCGGACGCCTGGCAACCCATCGGCGGACTGCTGCCGGCCGCGGCCCTGCTCTGGTTCGGATGGCAGGTGCGAGTGGCCGCGATGCAGGGGGCGCCCGAGGACTCGGCGCTTGCGCTGCACCGTGCGGTGGTGGCCACGCCCCCGGCCATGGCCGCCGCATGGTGCCTCTCGCTGGGGCATGGCGTGGCGGGCGCGGCGTTCCTTGGCACCGCCGCGGCGTGCTGGTCGCTGGCATGGCTGGCGCGCGAAGTGCACGGAATGCTGGCGGCGCCGCCCGCGTGGCGCGGCTGAGCGGCCGGTCGGGCAGCGGTAGCATGCCGCCGTGCCTCGCGCGCTGATCGCCACCGCTTCCGTCCTGCTGGCCGCCGCGGGCCCGCTCGATCTCACGCCGGCCGACGCCTCGAAGCCCGGACTGCGTGACGCGCCGATCAACGGCGATCGCCTGAGCGGCTTCGTGCTTCCCATCAAGCCCATCCAGAGCGATCTGGTGCTGCACGCCACGCGGTCCTTCCGCTGGAAGGTGGACGACACCCAGCGCCTGGCGCTGCAGGGCGACGTGCGGATCTCCGTGGGTGGATATGCCTTCAGCGCGCGGGACGCGCTGGTCTGGATCAACCGCATTCCAAGCGCCGACGGACTTGTCACGCAGGTGGCCCTGTGGTTCCCGCAGGTGTCCGAGAGCAGCCGCACCGCAGGCCTGGGTGTGGAGGGGAGGAACGTCTTCGTCACCGCCAGCTTCCGCGGCGCCATCCGTCTGGGATGTCCGGTGGCGGTGGACGAACCAGCAGGCCGCGACGTCACCGCGCCGGGCGACGCCCGTCTGGCGCAGTACCTGCGGTCGCTGGCAGGCAGCGTGGCCACGCTCCGATCTCAGCCCTCGGTGGACGCGCCTGCGCCTCCGGCCGAACCGCCGCTCACGGTGGGGGCGCCATCCGCCGCCACCGCCTCCGTCGCTTCCGCGGGAAGCGTGGCACTTCCGTCCGAAGGCGTCCCCGCGACACGACGCGGCGACGTGGTGACCTTCGCCGGCCGCGAGGTGAACGTGGACGAGCAGTCGGACGTGATCACCGTGATGGGCGGCGCGCAGGTGGACGTGATGGCGCGCGACCCGGCGCTCCGCACCGGCGAGATGCGCCTCAGCGCCGAGCGCGCGGTGGTCTTCCTGCGCAAGGGAGCGCTCCAGCGCGTGCGAGCGGGCACGGGCCAGGCGGACGCCGGGGACGTGGAGGGCGTCTATCTGGAGGGCGGCGTCACCGCCACCGACGGCCAGTACGCCATGCGCGGCCAGCAGGTCTGGTACGACATCGCCACCGGTCGCGCCGCCGCGCTGCAGGCCGTGCTTCGCACCTACGTCCGCGGCGGCGTCCCCGTGCTGGCCCGCGCGGCCGAGGTCCGTCAGGTGGCCAAGGACCAGTTCGAGGCCCGCGACGCCAGCGTCTCGGTGAGCGAGTTCTACACGCCGCACCTCAGCGTGGGCGCCGAGCGCGTGACCATCACCCAGGGGCCGGCCGACGCCCCCTCCTCCACCGTGGAGGCGCGCAACGTCACGCTTCGGGCCGGCAGCGTGCCGGTGGCGTTCTGGCCCTACCTGCGCGGCGAGGCCAGTGAGGCGGTGCTTCCGCAGGTCAGCACCGGATGGAACCAGTACCAGGGCGCCAGCATCGGAACTCGGTGGGACCTCTGGAAGCTGGCGGGTTGGCAGCCGCCGGTGGACATGAAGGGCGAACTGCTGCAGGACGCCTACTCCAGCAACGGCTACGGCCTGGGCGTGCGACTGTCCGGCGCTCCCGGCGAGTTCGGCGCGTACGGCTTCTACGACCTGCAGAATCAGGAGCAGGCCAGCACGGGCGTGCTGTACACCTCGCCGCTGCAGTGGCGCGGCATGCTGGATGGCGCGGCCACGGCCGAGCTGGACCGCGGCTCCCTGCTGCAGGGACAGATGGCCTGGGTGAGCGACGCCGCCTGGGTGAACACCTTCAAGCAGGCCGACTTCGCCAACCGTCGCGAGTACGAGACCAGCGGCTTCCTCAAGCTGCAGTCGGGCAACAGCGCCTTCGACGTGCTGGCCAAGTACGACCTGGACCGCTACGTCAGCAACAGCTGGATGATGGCCAGCCGTCCGTACAGCGTCTCCAAGTTCCCGGAGGCCAGCTACCGCCGCTACGGCGACGGCCTCTTCGACGGGCGGGTGAGCTGGACGCAGGAGTACAACGTCAACGCCATGGCCATGCAGCTGCAGACCGGCACGCCGCTGGATGCGGCGGTTCCGTGGGCCGGCTACAGCGGACGCGGCGGCGCCTTCGGCACGGCCGTGGGCCAGAACTCCGACATCCGCGCCGCCTACTTCGCCGCGGGCTACAACGAGAACACGTTCGTCCGAGGGTTCACCCGCCACGAGTTCGGACTTCCTCTGGGCGACCGCACCTTCCGCGTGACGCCGTTCCTGTCGGGCACCGCCATCGGCTACATGCTGAACGACTTCCAGAGCTACGCCACCGCCATGCGCGGGGCCGACGCCAACGGCGGCACCTTCCGCGGCATCCTGGGCGGCGGCACGCGCATGAGCGCGGAGTTCTCGCAGGACTTCGACGGCGTGCAGAGCTCCGCCTTCGACCTGAACCGCCTGCGCTGGGTGGTGCAGCCCAACAGCACGCTCTGGGGCGGCTACGACACCGGCGACAACGGCGAGTACCCGGTCTTCGACCAGGACGTGGAAGGCGCCACCGGCGCCGCGGTGGCGCAGCTGGGCGTGACGCAGCGCTGGCAGACCTACCGTGGCGGTCCGGGCGACTGGCGGAGCGTGGACTGGATCATGCTGGACCTGGGTGCCGTGGTGAACGACGCCGACGCCAACTTCCAGCGCCCTGCCACGGGCCTGGGCAGCCTGGGCTACTACCAGAGCCCCACGCCGCAGTTCTACTCGTGGCGTCCCGAACTCTCCCAGTGGGGCAACCACGCCTACGGCCGAGCCACCTGGGCCATGTCCAGCACGCTGACGGCCTACGGCAGCACCACGCTCCTCTTCGAGGACCGCAACACCGCGCAGAACCCGGGCGGCTCCAACTTCGCGCGCGGATCGGTGGGCCTCTCGCTGCAGCACTCGCCGGACGTGAGCTTCTTCTGCGAGTACCGGACCATCAACAACTTCTACGACAGCGGCCTCTATCCCAACGACGAGCTGCTGCAGCCGGGGGTGGCGTACCAGATCGGCAAGCTCTACACGCTGTCCGCGGGACCGCAGATCGACCTGGGCCAGGGCGACCTGCGCGCACTGAGCGCCGCGCTCACACGCACCTTCCCCGACTTCAACCTGGGTGCGCAGGTGGGCTACAGCGCGCTGACCGACCAGTATTCGTTCGGCCTGCGCCTCTCCATCCCGGCTGCAGGCAACCGCGGGCTGGGCACGGGGATGATGAGCTCGGACCCCGCCGCCAGCACCGGCACCCCGTGGTCCGGACTCAACAACGCGTTCTGACGCGGATCGTCACTCCCGGGGGGCGTCGACCGTCTCCAGACGCTCGCCCACGCACGCGGCGCCCTGGGCCGTGAGCCGTCGCCCCTGCCGCGTGCGGGCCAGCAGCCCGCTGCGGAGCAGGAACGGCTCCACCAGATCCTCCAGCGTGTCGGCGTCCTCGCCCAGCGTGGCGGCCAGCGTCTCCAGTCCCACGGGTCCGCCGCGATAGGTGCGCGCCAGCGTCCGCAGGTACTTGCGGTCCAGTTCGTCCAGACCGCCGGCGTCCACGCCTTCCAGATCCAGGCCCGCCTTCACGGCGGCGGCGTCCACCCGGCCCTGCCCCTTCACCTGCGCCCAGTCGCGCACGCGACGGAGCAGACGAAGCGCCACGCGCGGCGTGCCGCGACTTCGGGTGGCCAGCGTGGTCACGGAGGCGCGGTCCACCGCCACACCCAGCAGTTCGGCGGCGCGGGCCAGGATGCTCTCCAGTTCCGCCTGCGAGTAGAAGTCCAGATGGTGCGAAAGCCCGAAGCGGCTGCGAAGGGCCTGGGTCAGCAGTCCCGCGCGTGTGGTGGCGCCGATGAGCGTGAACGGCTGGATGGGCAGCGTCACGGTGCGGGCGTGCATGCCCTGATCCACCGTGAAGTCCACGCGCCACTCCTCCATGGCCGGATAGATGTACTCCTCCACCGCGGCCGGCAAGCGGTGGATCTCGTCGATGAAGAGCACGTCGCCCGCGGCCAGACGCGTGAGCGTTCCCACCAGGTCGCCGGCCTTGGTGAGGGCCGGACCGCTGGTCACCACCGCGCGCGTGCCCATCTCCGCGGCGATCACGTGCGCCAGCGTGGTCTTGCCCAGGCCGGGCGGCCCGTGCAGCAGGACATGATCCATGGGCTCGTCGCGGCCCTTCGCCGCCTGCACGGCGATCCGCACGCGCTCCACCAGATCGGCCTGGCCCACGTACTCCTGCAGACGACGCGGGCGCAGCGCAGGACCGGCGGCGCCCTGCTCGGCGTCCTCCACCCGGACCTCGGCGGAGACCAGCCGCTCGCGCGCCATGCCTAGAACTTCACCTGCGGCGCCGCGCGCACGGTCTGGTCGTCTTCCTTCAGGAACGGGATCTCACGGAAGCCGAAGAGGCCCGCCACCAGGTTGTTCGGGAAGACGCTTCGCGTCTCGTTGTAGGCGCGCACCGCGCCGTTGAAGCCCCCGCGGCCGGACGCGATCCGGTTCTCGGTGTCGGTCAGCTCGCCCTGCAGGCGCAGGAAGTTGCCGTCGGCCTTGAGCGTGGGATACGCCTCCGCCACCGCCAGCAGCCGGCCCAGGCCGCGGGTGAGTTCGCCTTCGGCCTGCATCCGCTCGTCCATGCCGCGTGCCGCGGTGGCGGCGGCGCGGGCCTGCATCACCGCCTCCAAGGTCTGGCGCTCGTGCGTGGCGTAGCCCTTCACGGTCTCCACCAGGTTGGGCACCAGGTCGTGCCGACGACGGAGTTCCACGTCGATGTTGGAGAACGCTCCCTCGGCGCCGATGCGCGCTCGCTGCAGCGTGTTGTAGATGCCCACCACCCACAGGGCCACCACGATCACCACGCCCACGGCCACGGCGAACACCAGGAGCAACGATGCTGTCAGACCTGCGATCATGCAAGACCTCCTTGGTCCCGGGCGCAAGCGGCCCAGCTTTCGCGGCAAGCCTACCCGCTTAGCCCCGGGCCATGCGCTCGATGCATGCAAACTCCGCCGGTTCCACGGGCATCAC
>CAZKHO010000123.1:0-6654 GCA_964552505.1 uncultured Bifidobacterium sp.
TCTTGATGATCTCGTGGATGCCCTCGAAGCTGCCGCCGCAGATGAACAGGATGTGCGTGGTGTCCATCTGGATGTACTGCTGCTCGGGGTGCTTGCGGCCGCCCTGCGGAGGCACGTTGGCCACGGTGCCCTCCAGCATCTTCAGCAGGCTCTGCTGCACGCCCTCGCCGCTCACGTCGCGGGTGATGGACACGTTCTGGTTGGTCTTGCCGATCTTGTCGATCTCGTCGATGTAGATGATGCCCCGCTGCGCGGTCTCCAGATCGAAGTCCGCGGCCTGCAGCAGCTTCAGCAGCAGGTTCTCCACGTCCTCGCCCACGTAGCCCGCCTCGGTGAGGGTGGTGGCGTCACCGATGGCGAAGGGCACATTCAGGATGCGCGCCAGCGTGCGCGCCAGGAGCGTCTTGCCGGTGCCGGTGGGGCCGATCAGCAGCACGTTGCTCTTGTCCAGCTCCACGGGCGCGTTCTCGGCGTCGATCTGCGTGAGTCGCTTGTAGTGGTTGTGCACCGCCACCGCCAGCGCGCGCTTGGCCATGTCCTGACCGATCACGTACTGGTCCAGGAACTCCTTGATGCTGCGCGGCGAGGGGATCTGCCCGAACTGCGGACGCGCCGCGCGCACGCGGCGGTTCTCCTGCTTGAAGATGTTCTGGCAGAGGTCCGTGCAGTTGCTGCAGATGTAGACGTCGCCGGGGCCCTCCACCATGGGGCCCACCTCGCGGCTGGTCTTGCCGCAGAAGCTGCAGGTGGTGACCTTGCGGCCCCGGAACCCGCCGTCGCCGCCGCCACCGGTGGGGGGCTGCGTGGGACCGCCGGGTCCGATGGAGCCGCCCTCGAAGCCGCCTTCACGGCGTCGGCCGGAGCCGTTGCCTGCCTTGGGTTCGGGCCGACGCGGACGGGGTTTCGGGTTCGGTTCGTGCATGGTGAATCGCCGCCGGAAGTGTGTCCTTGGAGTCTACAGGTTCCACTCTCCCTGCCCGGGATTCCGCGACAGGTTTCGCACTGCGCGGGTCAGCGGCCCTTACCGGACGGCTTGCCGGCCGGACGCGAGCCGCGTGCGCGGTCCACCATCCGCCGGCGCGCGCGGTCGTACTCCTCGGGCGAGATCTCGCCGCGGTCGAGGAGGCTGCGCAGGTCGTCCAGTTCGAAGCCCTCGCGCCGGCCCGCGGGCGGCTTGCCCACGGCCATGCGGCGCGTCCAGAGCATGAGCAGCGCGCCCGCCACCGCCACGGCCAGCAGGCCGGCCAGCCACGGGAGCAGTCGCCCGAACAGGTCGCCCTGCATGCGCGGAGGGCGTCAGGCCTTCTTCTTGCCGCCAGCCTTGGCCGAACCCTTGTCCGCCTTGGCGCGGGCGTCCTCGGACGCGTTCCAGGCCTCGGCCGTCACCTCGGTGAACGTGGCCTTCTCCAGGATGCGGTCCAGCACCTTCTGCTCGCGGATGGACAGGGCCAGCTCGTTGAGGCGGCCGCCGCGCTCCAGGTCCTGACGCAGCTGCGACGGGGCGGTGCCCGACTGCGCGGCCATGGCGGCGATGCGGCCGTTGATCTCGGCCTCGCTCACCTGCACGCCCATCTCCTCGGCCAGACGCGCCAGCACGAAGAAGAGCTTGAGGCGGCGCTTGGTGTCGGCTTCGCTGCCGTGGCGCATCTCCGCCAGACGGGTCTCCACCTGCTCGGCCTCCACGCCACGCTGGAGCATCTCCATGCGAGCCATCTCCAGGTTGCGCGCGATCTGCACCTGGCTCAGGCGCTCCGGCAGGGGGAAGTCCACCGCGTCGGCCAGGAAGCGGTTCACCTGCTCGCGTTCGGCGGAGCGCTGCTCGGCGTCGCGCTTGCGCTCCAGCATGAGACGCACCTGCGAGCGCAGGTTCTCCTCGGTGCCCAGGCCCATGCGGTCGGCCAGGGTGGGGGCGTCCAGCGGCTGGATGCGGTCGGCGTCGTCGAAGGTGAGCTCGAACTTGATCTTGGCGCCGCGAAGGTCCTCGCGCTCGTGGGTGTCGGGGGCCTGGGTGGTCACCGTCACCGTGTCGCCCACCTTCCTGCCCTCCAGGTGCTTGCCCAGGTCCTCCACCAGGATGCCCAGCAGGGCGCCCTTGCCGTTGTCCACGGCGTCGGGCACCACCACCAGCGCCTTCTCCATGCTGAAGAACGGCTCCTTGTCGTCGTTCTTCCAGGCCTTGGCCGTGGTCAGCATGCGGTCGAGCGGCTGGAAGGGACCGGTGATGCGGTCCGGCGTGCCGAAGCGGTAGCACTGGCGGCGCACCTCGGCGGCCACGTGCTCCTCGGTGATGTCGAACATGGGCTTCTGCACCGCGATGCCGTCGGTGGCGGGCAGCTTGAAGTCGGGGGTGACCTCCACCTCCAGGGTGTAGGTGAAGGCCTTGCCGCGGGTGATCACGGGTTCGGCGGAGCCTTCCGGCACGATGGGGTCGCCCACCGGACGGAGCTTGTGCTCCTCGATGGCCTTGGAGAAGGTCTCGCTGAGCAGCTGCGTGCGGGTCTCCTGCAGCAGCATGTCGCCGAAGCGGCGCTCCAGCAGGGAGCGCGGAGCCTTGCCCTTGCGGAAGCCGGGCAGCACCGCCTCGCCCGCCAGGTTGCCGAAGCCGCTCTCCAGGCGGGCGTCCACATCCTTGGCCTGCACGGTGACGGTGATGCGCTTGCGGGCGGGACCGGCGTCCTCGACCTTGACCTCGGGCTTCAGTTCGGCGGTGGCGTTGCTCATGGTTCTGCTTCGGTTTGGAGTGATGGAAAGGCCCCGGCGGGCGCCGGGGCGAAGGGGGACGAGTATACGGTGGGCCGACCGGCGGCCGAAGGGCTGCCCAGCAGGTGTTCGTGGGGCTTCCGCAGGATGTGCAGCCGTGGGCCTTCGCTCAGCTGCAGGGCCCGAAGAGCAGCAGCATCATGCCCACGTCGCCGGGGTCCACCAGGCCGCTCTGGTCCACGTCCAGCGGATCGCCCGGAGCGGCCGGCGAATTCATCTCCAGCAGCAGCAGGGCGATGTCGCCGGTGTCCACGGCGCCGGAGCGGTCCAGATCGCCGGGGCATCCGGGCGGCACCGAACCGCTGCCCTCGCACTCGTCCGGAATGCCGTTGAGGTTGAGGTCGACCCAGGGGGCCAGCTCGATCTCGCACGTGTCCAGCAGTCCGTTGGCGTTGCAGTCGGCGTCCAGCGCCGCCGTGTAGTTCACCGTGGCCTCGATGTAGGAGGGCTTGGCCACCGGGCAGCGGTTGGTGTCCACCGCGATGGACGGCACGAACTCGATGGCCACCGCGCCGCCGCCGGCCGCGGTGGCGTAGTTCCAGACGTTCATGGGGATCCGCAGCTGCCGATCGAGGTGATCGACGCCGCTCAGGGGCCCGTTGGGGTTGCAGTCGAACGAGCCGCCTCCATCCACATGTCCCGCGAATCGGCCGTTGACGTACACGGTGAAGTACTCGCCGGACGAGGCGAAGTCGCCACGCACCCGCATGTCCAGCGTGACCGCTTCGAAGGCGCCGTCCACGCCCGGAAGCGCGGGTTCCACGGTCCAGGTCTGCGGATGGGTGTAGCCGAAGGGGGACAGGCGCTGGCTGGAGGTGTTCACGCGCCCGTACTGCGCGCAGGCGTCCGGCACGCCGTCCAGATCGCAGTCTTCCGCGTACCCGGACGCGATCTCGCACGCGTCGAACAGACCGTTGCCGTTGCAGTCCGTGGACTTGTCGTCCTCGAGCTGGCAGGCGTCGATCCGGCCGTCATGATCGCAGTCGGTCACCGGGAAGTACTCCGGATACAGCAGCTCGACGGCGTCCAGGTATCCGTTGTGATTGCAGTCCAGGCTGGGATCGTCGCGGATCTCGCAGAGGTCGATCTGCCCGTTGTGGTCCAGGTCAAACCAGGGATCGGTTGCGATCTGGGTGGCGTCTCCCACGCCGTTGCCGTCGCAGTCGTTCTCGCAGGCGTCGTCCACCGCGCCGTCGCAGTCGTCGTCCACGCCGTTGCAGAGCTCGGTCCGGCCGGGGTTCCGCAGGTCGTCGTCGTCGTCGCAGTCCACCGAGACCGGCCAGCCGTCTCCGTCGTGATCGCACTGCGTGGGGTCGTAGCAGGCGCTGCGAGGATCGCAGGGGCCGTTGCAGAGCAGGCCCAGCACCATGGTGCCTTCCTGCGCCTTGACGCACGCCACTTCGGAGAGGCCGGCGGGCACGGTGGCCGTGTACCCACCCTGGGCACCCCACGCCACCACCGTACCGTCGCTCCGGAGGGCCACCGCATGGGTCCAGCCCGCGGCCAGCTGCACGGCGTCGGACAAGGTCTGTCCCATCACCTGCACAGGCACCAGCTCGATCCATGGGTTCCATGTCCCGATCTGATTTCCGTTCTGGTCCGTGCCCACGCACTGTCCGTTGTAGTTGTTGCCCCAGCCCCGGACCGTTCCGTCCGAGCGAAGCGCAAGCGAGAACATTCCACCGCCCGCCACCTGCACCACGCCGTCCAGTCCCTCCGGCACCGTGGACTGGAACGCGTTGGACGCGCCCCACGAGACCACGGTCCCGTCGGACTTCCGCGCCAGCGCGTGGTAGTAGCCCAGGGCCAGCTGCGTGACGCCGGAGAGTCCTGGCGGGACGTTCAGCTGTCCGCCCGTGGATCCGCTGCCGTTGGAGCCCCAGATGGCCACGGTGCCGTCCATGCCCAGCACCGCGGAGTTCTCCCACCGTGCGGCCACCTGCGCGATGTCGTGCAGACCGGCGGGCACGTCCAGCACGCCGCTCACATTCTGGCCCCAGGTGTGGAGGGCGCCGTTGGCCATCAGGGCGATGGCGTGGTAAGCGCCCGCCTCGATCTGGACCACGCCTTGAAGGTTTGCGGCAGGCTCGATCAGCGTGCCGATGTCGCCCTGGCCCCACGCCGCCAGCGTGCCGTCCGTGCGGCGCGCAAAGGCGGCGTACTGCGTCATGGCCAGCTGGTCGAAGCTGCCGTACTCCCGCGGGGTGTCGAAGCAGGCATAGGTCTGCCCCCAGCACACCACACCAAGCTTCTCGCCCCAGGCGCTGGAGGCGAACGCGGCGGAGAGGCAGGCGACGGTCAGGGCAGGGCGGATGGGATGGAGCATGGAATCCTCGGGATCGTTGACACTGCACGGTACCAACCCGATGCTGCGGAACCAAGCGCTGGATGCCGGATGTCCGGGTCCTGGCCGGACGCCATTCAGCGCGGTTTCGCGGCGCGGCTCAACCCGGGTCGGGCGGCGGCGGCGCGCCCCGCCGCTCAGGGCCAGGTGACCGGTCCAAAGTTCATCAGCAGGATGGCTGCATCGCCCATGTCCACCAGCCCGTTGCGGTCCAGGTCGCCGATGGGGCTGTCGATCTCGCCAAAGTAGAGCAGCAGGATGGCCATGTCGCCGCCGTCCACGATGGCGTTCAGGTCCAGGTCGCCCTTGTCGTATTCGCAGCGGTCGATGCGGCCGTTGCCGTTGTCGTCGGCGGTGCCGGTGGCGATGTCGTAGGAGTCGATCTGGCCGTTGCCGTTGCAGTCCACGCTGGGGTCGTCCCGGATCTCGCAGGCGTCCAGCCGTGCATTTCGGTTGCGGTCAAGGGCGGAGTTCAGGCCAATCTGGCGCGTGTCCAGCACGCCGTCGCCGTCGCAGTCACCGTCCGGCCCGATGCCCGGGTACTCGAACGAGACCCACATGCCGCCGTCCGGGCACTCCGAGGCGGTGACCGCGGGGCTTGGAAGCAGCGTGACGGTCAGGCTCCCGGTGTCCACGAAGCCGTTGAAGTCGGCCGCCGACACGGAGATGACATCCTGATTGGACAGTCCGGTCACGCAGTTGACACCGTTGGTCTCGAAGCAGCGCCGCACCGTGACGCCGTTGAAGCGGACGGTGAGGTACTCCGTGTTGGCCTCCAGATCGCCCACGGCGCGGATGCGCACGGCCACAGGTGCATCCACCCGACGGCTGAGAGGGAAGGTGAACGATCGAGCAAGGTTGGCGGTTGGAACGTCCAGATTGCCGGAGTCCAAGCGGACCGGCACGACGCCTTGACCGCAGCTGTCGGGGGTGAAGTCGTTGTTGAGGTCCCATTCGAAGCCGGACACGATGTCGTCGCCGTCGAAGATGCCGTTGCCGTTGCAGTCACGCCAGGGGCGCAGGGCGTAGGTGTGGCCCGCGCCGCAAGCGACCTGAGTGACGCCGGAGAGATTCGCCGGAGTGGCGGTCGCGCCGTTGCCGTAGTCGCCCCACCCGACCACTGTGCTGTCGTACTTCAGGGCGTAGGTGTGAGAGCTGCCGCAGGCGACCTGGGTGACGCCGGAGAGGTTCGCGGGGGTGGTGGTCTGGCCGTAGCTGTTGTAGCCCCATCCAACCAGGGTGCCGTTGTTCTTCAGGGCGTAGGTGTGCGACCAGCCGCAGGCGACCTGGGTGACGCCGGAGAGGTTCGCGGGGGTGGTGGTCTGGAAGTAGCCGTTGTAGCCCCATCCGAATAGCTTGGCGCCCTGCGCCCACGCCCGTCCAGCCAGTCCGCAGGCCACAAGCAGGGCGCACACTCCCAGATGCTGCGCGCGCCGAGTGCGCAGGTGAGTTCTCATGCCGAAGGCGTGCGAGGCAAGGCGACGAACAATGATGTTGTGCGTGTGCTTCATGGCGAAACTCCGGAACAAGCCACCCCGAACCCCGGCGCC
>CAZKHO010000124.1:0-6639 GCA_964552505.1 uncultured Bifidobacterium sp.
CTCAGCCCTTCAGGCTGGCCATGTCGATCACGAAGCGGTACTTCACGTCGCCCTTGACCATGCGGTCCCACGCCTCGTTGATGCGCTGCATGGGGATGCGTTCGATGTCGCAGACGATGCCGTGCGTGCCGCAGAAGTCCAGCATCTGCTGCGTCTCCGCCACGCCACCGATGAGCGAGCCGGTGAGCACGCGACGCGGCATGAACAGGCTGAAGGAGCTCACCTGCTGCGGCGTGGGCGGCGCGCCCACCAGCACCATGGCCGCGTCCAGCTTCAGCATGGCCAGGTAGGGATCCAGCGCGTGCGGCGCGGACACCGTGTCCACGATCAGGTCCAGGCTCATGGCGTGCTTCGCCATGGCGGCCGGATCGGTGGAGAGCACCACCTCGTGGGCACCCAGTCGTGACGCTTCGGCGGCCTTGCCCGGCGAGGTGGTGAAGACCACCGTGTGCGCTCCCAGCGCCCGCGAGAACTTCACGCCCATGTGGCCCAGTCCACCCAGCCCCACGATGCCCACGCGCTTGCCCGGGCCGGCGCCGTGGCGCTTCAGCGGGCTCCAGGTGGTGATGCCCGCGCACAGCAGCGGTGCGGCGGCGGCGGGATCCAGGTTGGCGGGCACGCGCAGCGTGAAGGCCTCGTCGCAGACGATGCGCTCCGAGTAGCCGCCGTAGGTCATGCCGCCCAGGTGCCGGTCGGGCGCGTTGTAGGTGAAGGTGGCGCCGCTGGTGCAGAACTGCTCCGAGCCGCCCTTGCAGCTGGGGCAGGTGCGGCAGCTGTCCACCATGCAGCCCACCGCGGCCAGGTCGCCGGCCTTGAAGCGGGTGACCTTGGCGCCCACGCGGGTGACGCGTCCCAGGATCTCGTGTCCGGGCACCACGGGGTAGACCGCACCGCCCCATTCGTTTCGCGCCATGTGCAGGTCGCTGTGACAGACGCCGCAGAAGAGGATGTCGATCTCCACGTCCGTGGGCAGGGGTTCGCGGCGCCGGATGGTGGCGGGGGCGAGCGGGCTGGTGGCGTTGGACGCGGCGAAAGCCTTGGTGGTCATGGGTGCTCCGTGGCGGGAAAGGCGGCGCAGGATAGGCGCCTACAGCGGCAGCGTCTCGCCCTGACGCGCCACGTGCATGCCGGCGTCCTCCACCTGACGGCGCTGCGGCGACGCGGCGTCCAGCGCGGGATTGGTGTGGTTGAGGTGGATGAAGCGGATCTTGGCGCGCTGGGAGGCGGGCAGCGATGCGAAGCGGTCCAGGCTGTGGCGGATGAACGGATGCGGGAAGCCGGTCATGTCGCGGCCCGGGATCTCGCCGTTGGCGAAGAAGGTGCCGTCCACGAACGCCGCGTCCACGTCGTGCAGCACGTCCTCGATGCGCGTGCCTTGCGCGTCCCACTGCTCCCACGCGTCGATGTCGGGGATGTAGAGCGCGCTGGCGTGCGGTCCGCGGATGCGGAAGCCCACCACTTCGGAATACTCCTGTCGGTGCGGCACCGTGATGGGCGTGACCGAGAGCCCGTGCCCCAGGTCCACGGGCACGCCGTCGGCCATCGGACGAAGCTGGATGTTGTCGTAGCGGATGAGCTGGTCCCACGGTCCGTTGGCGCGAAGGAACGCGGTCATCCGCGGCATGGCCCACACGGGAACGCCCTTGGCGCCCATGGATTCGTGGCCCAGGAACATGAGGCCGGTGTAGTGCCCCACGTGGGCGTGCGTGAGGAAGATCCCGTCCAGCGCGGGACGGTCGGGGCCCGTGGACGCGCGACGAAGGTCCAGCAGCTGCCGCCGGAAGTCCGGCGTGGCGTCGATCATCCAGCGTCGGCCCGTCCGCGGATCCACCAGGCCCAGGCACGACACCATCTGGGCGGCATGGTGGCCGTCCCACCTGGGATCATCGAAACGGCCCGCCTGTGGCGCGCCTCCGTCCTGCGCCGTGCCCAGCACGATCAGGAAGGGCTGGGCCGCGGTCTGCATGGAGGTCGGCTGCACCTCCGCGGATGGTGTGGATGGAGTCCCGGCGCACGCCGCCAGCAGCGGCAGCACCCACGCAAGATGGCGAAGCGGCATGCTCGACAGGCTAGCGGTGGTCCACGGCCGGGGGCGTCGCAGGCGCGCCCTCCGGCGATCCCCCGGTGGTCACCCACGAGGGCAGCGCGAACACCCAGAACCAGGTGGGCTGCTCCGCCTTCATGTCGTTGTCGCTGGCCACCACCAGCGTGGTGCGGCCGTCCGGAAGCGTGGGTCCAAGACAGAGGCCCTCGATCTTCTCGGGCATGACGGGCAGCCGGAGCGCCGGGTCGGCCAGATCCACCAGCAGGCGCTTGGCCACGGGATGGACGCCCTGGGGCAGCGCGTCCGATGGAAGCGACGGCAGGTTTGCCACGTCGGACGCGCCCGCGGTGTCGATCAGGTAGACGCGGCGGAACTTGGCGTCCGGACCGTCACGCTCGATGGTGAGGAAGCGGTGCTCGTCCAGCGCCAGCAGTTCGCAGGTGCCGTGCTTGGCGCTCTCCAGTGGGTAGACAAGCTGTCTGGACGCGGGCGCGTCGGCGCGATCGCCCAGACAGAGCAACCGCAGGTTTCGGCCCGCGCGCTTGCCCTTGGCGTCCAGCGCGCCATCCTGCAGCAGCGGTGCCTGCAGCAGCGTCCAGGCCACGCCCTTGGGCGTGACGGCAAGGCCCTCGAATCCCTTGTTGGACTGGCGCCCGGAGGTGTTGTGAGGCGGCTGTTCCGAGGCTTCGTCCGGCCCCGGATGCAAGCAGGCGAACGCCGGGGGCACGGACCAGGTGCGCACGAACACGCCCTTGGGATCGAATTCAACCACCAGCGGTCCATACTCCTCCGACACCAGCAGGTTGCCGGAAGGCAGGCGACGGATGCCCTCGGGGTCGAGCCGCATCTGGAGCGAGCCCTGCGGGGAGACGGGCGTGCGCCCCATCTCCTTGGCAAGACCCGTGAACGGCGTGCCGTCCGGACGCAGGAGCAGGTGCGTGTCGTCGCAGGCGACGGTGACGGGGGGAACCTTGGCCGGATCCGCCGTCAGGGTGAGCTGATGGAACCTGCACGCGAAGGCCGCCGCGCCGTCGGCCGGGCCGCGGTCACTCACGGCCAGCAGGTGCGCGCCTCCGGGGAACGCGTCCAGACGGTCGAGACCGCTGCCCAGGCTTCCCAGTCGCGCATGCGGGACGCCTTGCATCACCTCTCCTGGGAGTCGACTGCGGTCGAGCGCGTCTCCCGCGATGGAGGCGGTCCCGATCAGCGTGACGGCGTCCGGTGCGCGCGCGGATGCGCCGTCGCCCACGGGTGCGGACAGGGCCAGCCAGACGGTGAGCGGAGGCAGCGGCACGGTGCAGGACACCGTATCTGGAGCGTGTGTGGATCGGGTGAAGGAGGCGGCGTCGGCCGGCCGCTGCCGAAGCGGCGGCGCCGCCCGGACTTGCGGCGATCCCGCCCCCTCGCGGGCCAACCCGCGTGTCGCTAGACTTGTCGATCTGCCCCTTCCCGAGGGGCGCGGACGGCTGCGGGGTGTAGCTCAGCTTGGCTAGAGCGCTTGGTTCGGGACCAAGAGGTCGCAGGTTCAAATCCTGTCACCCCGACTTCGTTTCGAGACGAAAAGACCCCGGCGTGCGCCGGGGTCTTTCGTTTCCGCGCTGCGTCGGGGTGGCTTGCGTGGCTCAGGGCCATGCGAGCGTGCGGCGGAAGCGGAGCGCCGGATGGATCTGGAGTCTTCGTTCCAGCTCAGGCGCGGGGCTGCTTTGCGCACCACTCGCGCCAGCAGTCGCGCAAGGCGGCGTGAAAGCGGGCCGCATAGGCGGGGGCGTCGAGCAGGGGCGAGGCGGCGAGTTCCTCGCGCAGATTCGAGCGAAGCGCGGCAAGGCGGGCTCGGTCACGGGCAAGGTTGGAGGCGAGCTCCACGAACGTCGTCTCGTCCTGGGCGACGAGCTCGGAGTGCCCGCAGGCCCGCAGCAGGCTCGCCGAAACGCGCGCCGCATGACGGTCGCCCAGCGTGGTGACCACGGGCACGCCCATCCAGAGCGCCTCGCAGGTGGTGGTGGTGCCGTTGTAGGGCAATGTGTCCAGCGCCACGTGCACGCGGTTGTAGAGCTGCAGGTGCTCGTCGCGGGTCCGTGTGTAGGCCACCAGTTCCAGACGCGATTCGTCGATGCCGGCCGCGGCGAAGCGCTCGGCGATGCGGCGGCGGCCGGTGGCGTCGCTCAGCGTCTGACTCTTGAGCAGCAGCCGCGAACCGGGCACCGCCTGCAGCACGCGCGCCCAGAGCGCGATGGACTCCGGACCCACCTTGGCCGCCGCGTTGAAGCTGCCGAACGTGACGGGCGCGTCGGCGTGGGGAAGTGCGGGCTCGGGCGCGCCTTCGGGCGGCGTGTAGCACAGGAAGCAGGGATCCAGCCGCAGCAGCCGCTCGGTGCAGAGCGCCTCGCTTCCGGGCGGGTCGGTGATGGAGTCCACCAGGCGCCAGTCCACCTGCGACATGCCCGTGGTGCCGGGATAGCCGATGGCCGTGAGGATGACGGGCGCCGGCTTGGAGGCCAGCGCCAGCAGTCGCGGCTCGCCGGAGTGCGCGCCCAGGTCGATCAGCACGTCGATCGAGCGGCGTCGGATGAGCTGGTCGATGGCGGCGTGCGGCATGGAACCGCAGTCGTGCCAGGCCGCGCAGCGCTCCCGCAGCCGACGGGTGGTGGCGTCCTGCTGCGAGGGGCCGCAGGTGGAGAACGCCTCCCAGGTCACGCGCGGGTCGGCGTGGCGCAGGATGGGTTCCAGGAAGAACGACACGGAGTGGTCGCGCAGGTCGCCCGAGAGGAGCCCCACGCGGATCTGGCGTTCCGGGTCCGCCGCGGTGGCGGCGGGCTGCGGGGCGGCGCCCAGTCGACGGCCGAACTCCTTGTGCGCGTCCGCCACCACCCGGGCGTCCAGCCCCAGGTAGTTCATGGCGAAGAGCGTCATGGAGCGCAGCTTGAACTCGTCGGGCACGTGCTGCAGGCAGCGCTGGCCCGCCTGCACGGCCTGGGCGGCCTCGCCGGCGCGAAGCAGCGCGAAGAGCAGGTTCCCCGCGGCCGCAGGCAGCGCCGGATCCATGTCGGCGGCGGTTCGGCCCGCGGCGATGGCTTTGTCGGTGGCGTCCACCTCCACGTAGGCGATGGCCAGCGCCACGAACGCCGACAGGCAGGCGGGATCGTCGCGGATCAGACGCTCGAACACCGCCACGGCTTCCTTGCCGCGGCGCGCGTCCAGCAGCGCGTTGCCCAGGTTGTAGCGGTAGGCGGGTTCCTGCGGCGCCATGGACACCACCCGCTCCAGCTGCTGCACGGCCTGCTCCATCTGGCCCGCGGTCTGGAGCAGCTCGCCCAGCAGGTTCATGACGGGAAAGTCGCGCGGCTTGATCTTCAGATGCAGCCGCACGGCCGCGATGGCGGCGTCCACGCGGCCCGCCTGCACTTCACGCTGGGCGCGCTCGTGGATGGACTCAGCCAAGGCGCGCGGCTCCGGCGGCAGGGCGGCGCACCGGCGTGCCGAAGACGCGCAGCCATCGCACGCTGGCGCGCGGCGGACGGTGGCGGGCCTTGCGTGCGTCCAGCCACTTGTGCACCAGCCAGAGGCCGATCACCACCGCGAGCGTCACGGCCACGGCCACCATGACCTGATGCGCCCGGTCGGTCACGCCGGCCCGCTCGGCCGCATGGAAAGCGAGCCAGCCGATCATCATCTGCATGGGAGCCGTCACCAGCACGCACAGCCCTTCCACCAGCAGCAGCTTCCACCAGGCCATGTGCAGCACGCCGCACATGCTGATCACGGGCGTCCGCGTGCCCGGAATGAAGCGCGCGGCCAGCAGCACCCAGGCGCCGCGCTGGTCGATCTGCCACTTGATCTCCAGCAGTCGACGCGGATGGAACAGCCGCTTCACCAGCTTGGTGTGCATCAGGCGCGTGCCGAAGGTGCGGCACATCCAGAACCAGCCCGCGTCGCCCAGCACGATGCCCAGGTACGCCGCAAGGGCGAATTCCCCGAAAAGAGCCCAGTCCTGCGCCGCCAGCCAGCCGGCCGGGATCAGGATGAAGTCCTCGCTGAAGTGCAGGCCGATGCCGCTCACGATGAACGCCACGAAGATGGCCCACGCGCCGTATCGCTCGATGCCTTCCTCCACCCAGCGGGGCATCTTGGGGGCGGAGGCCGGCGCCTGGGCGGCCGGTTCCGCCGGAGCGGTGGCGACGGACGAGGCGCCGGTCGTCTGCGCGGTCACGGCGGACGCACGCGGTGCCACCCACGCCCAGAGCACGAAGGCCATCAGGACGCCGAGGGTGAGGCGAAGGAAACTCATCGAGGCGACGAGTATAGGTCTCGAAGCGCGGTGTGAAGGCGCCGTCCGTAGGCGGCCGCGTCCAGCAGCGGCGATGCACGCAGCTGGTTGCGCAGATCAGCCCGTCGGGCGGCCAGCGCGTCGCGGTCGAGCGCCAGCGAGGCGGCCACCTTGGCGAAGGCCTGGGGCGAGTCGGTCACCCACTCGCCAAGCCCGGCGGCCCGCAGCAGCGACGCCGACACGCGTGCGGCGTGGCGGTCGCCCAGCATGGTGACCACGGGCACGCCCATCCACAGCGCCTCGCAGGTGGTGGTGGTGCCGTTGTAGGGCA
>CAZKHO010000125.1:0-6582 GCA_964552505.1 uncultured Bifidobacterium sp.
ATCGGCATGCACTTCTTCAATCCGGTGCCCGTGATGGCGCTGGTGGAGGTGATCAAGGGCCTGGCCACCACGCAGGACACCACGAACCGCACCATCGAACTGTCCAAGGCCATGGGCAAGACGCCGGTGGCGGCCAACGACCGCGCCGGGTTCGTGAGCAACCGCGTGCTCATGCCCATGATCAACGAGGCGTTCCACGCCTGGATGGAGGGCGTGGCGGGCCCCGAGGAGATCGATCAGATCATGAAGCTTGGCTGCAACTTCCCCATGGGGCCGCTCCGTCTGGCCGACTTCATCGGCCTGGACGTCTGCCACGACATCATGATGGTGCTGCATCGCGAGCTGGGGAATCCCAAGTTCTTCCCGTGCCCGCTGCTTCGGCAGCTGGTGCTGGCGGGGCGCCTGGGCGACAAGACGGGGCGTGGGGTGTACGAGTATCCGGCCAAGTGACGGCGGGCCGATAGGATCCGTGGCGTGCAGGAGTCTGGCGCGCACGGCATGCGGAGCATCGTGGACGCGCTGGCGCGCAGCGTGGACGCGTTGCCCCAGGCCCACCGCATCGGTCGCGGAGACGTGCCGGATCCCGCGCAGCTGGAGCGGGCGCTCGAAGTGTTCAGAGCCATCTGCTTTCCGGGCTACTTCGGAGGCCGCGCGGGGGCCGATCGTGACGCGCACGACTTCCTGGCGGGTGCGGTGGCGGAGTTCTCGTCCGCGCTGGTGCCGCAGTTGGAGCGTGCGCTGCGTGCAGGCGGCGCGGCTCTGGCCGAAGCCCACGGCACGGCGGACGGCTGGACCCGGTCCGTGCTGCAGGCCACACCGAACATCCGTGAGCTGCTTGTGGCCGACGCGGGGGAGGCCATGACCGCGGATCCGGCCGCGCGGAGTCTGGACGAGGTGATCCTGTGCTATCCGGGGCTGCAGGCGATGGTGGCGCACCGTCTTGCGCACGCGCTGCACGGTCTGGGCGTGCCGTTGGTGCCGCGCATGCTGGCGGAGATCGCGCATCGACGCACCGGGATCGACATTCATCCGGGCGCGCGGATCGGACCTGGGCTGTTCATCGACCACGGCACGGGCGTGGTGATCGGCGAGACCACCGTGATCGGGCGGCACTGCCGCATCTACCAAGGGGTGACCCTGGGCGCGCTGACGCCTGAACTGGATCGCGGCGGCGGCATTCAGCGCGGCCAGAAGCGTCATCCCACGCTGGGCGACCGCGTGGTGGTCTACGCGGGGGCCACCATCCTGGGAGGCGACACCCTGATCGGTGACGGAGCCACTGTGAACGGCGGCGTCTTCCTGGTGCAGGGCGTCCCTGCCGGAAGCGTGGCGCAGGCGCCGAGACCCGAAGTGGTGCTCAAGAGCCGTGGCTGACGGCGCACGCACGTTCGACGTGATCGTGGTGGGGGTGGGCACGATGGGCGCCGGCGCGTGCCTGGAACTGGCCCGGCGCGGGAAGCGCGTCCTGGGGCTGGAGCAGCATCGACTGGGCCATGACCGCGGCAGTTCGCACGGCGGCAGCCGCATCGTGCGCGACTGCTACTTCGAGGCGCCGGAGTACGTTCCCCTGCTGCTGGAGTGCCGAGCTGGCTGGGAGCGCCTGGAGCGGGAAAGCGGCCAGCGGATCGTGCATCGATGCGGCGTGCTCTATCTGGGCTCGGCGCAGAGCGAGGTGCTTCGTGAGTCGGAGCGAAGCGGGACGGCCTTCGGCGTCCCCTTCGAACGACTGGATGCGGCGGGCGTGCGCGGACGCTTCCCGCAGTTCCACATGCCGACGGACTGGAGGGCCATGTTCGAGCCGGGGGCCGGTTTCGCCAGACCCGAGCGGGCTGTGCGTGCGGCGGCGGATCTGGCGGTGCGCGCCGGCGCCACCATCCTCCAGGAGGTTCGGGTTCGCCGTTGGCAGGAGGTGGGCGGTGGCGTGCGGGTGGAGACCCCGGCAGGCGTCTTCGAGGCCGGAGCGCTGGTGCTGACGGCTGGCGCCTGGACGGCTGGGCTGGCCTTGGAGCTTGGGATTCCCATGGTGCCGCTGCGAGTGCCGATCGCGTGGCTGCGCCCGCGGGACCAGGCCGCCTGTGCCACGCCCCGCATGCCCGTCTGGTACATCGACCGCCCGGGTCGGAGCGGTCTGTACGGCGTGCCGACGGCGCCGGATCAGGGCGCTCCCAGCGGCGTCAAGGTGGCGATGCATGGTGACGGAAGGGTGGTGGATCCCGACCACCTGCGCGAGCCCGCTTCCGCGGTGGAGCTGGAGGACCTTCGCGCGGCAACGGACCTGTACCTGCCGTGCGCGGCGGGTGGCGTGCGAGCCGGGTCCACCTGCCTCTACACCATGAGCCCCGACGCGCACTTCGTGGTGGATCGGATGCCGGGTTGTCGGCAGGTCTTCCTGGCGTGTGGCTTCAGCGGTCACGGTTTCAAGTTCATGCCGGTCCTGGGGCGGGCGCTGGCGGATCTGGCCACGGACGGGTGGACAGAGCTGCCGATCGGATTCCTGTCGGCCGGGCGGTTCGGGCGGGCCTCCTAGAATGTCCGCCCCATGGCTCACAACGACCCCTTCGGCGCGCTGACCACGCTCAAGACCCCCACGGGCGACCGCACCTTCTTCAAGCTGGAGGCGCTGAAGAAGTTCGGCGCCGTCGAGCGGCTGCCCTACAGCATTCGCGTGCTGCTGGAGGCCTGTCTGCGCAACTGCGACGGGGTGATGGTGACCCGGGAGCATGTGGAAAAGATCTGCCGCTACGACCCCACCAAGCCGGGTGAGGACGAGATCCCGTTCATGCCGGGCCGCGTGGTCCTGCAGGACTTCACCGGCGTGCCGTGCGTGGTGGACCTGGCCGCCATGCGTGACGCCATGAAGCGCCTGGGCGGCGATCCCAAGCGCGTGAACCCGCTGGTGCAGTGCGACCTGGTGATCGACCACAGCGTGCAGGTGGACGCGTTCGGCAGCGGCGCCGCGCTGCGCATCAACGGCGAGCTGGAGTTCGAGCGCAACAAGGAGCGCTACGAGTTCCTGAAGTGGGGCCAGAAGGCCTTCCGCAACTTCAGCGTGGTGCCGCCGGCCACCGGCATCGTGCATCAGGTGAACCTGGAGTACTTGGCGAAGGTGGTCTGGGAGCGCGACGGCGTGCTCTTCCCGGACAGCTGCGTGGGCACCGACAGCCACACCACCATGATCAACGGTCTGGGCGTGGTGGGCTGGGGCGTGGGCGGCATCGAGGCCGAGGCCGTGATGCTGGGCCAGCCGATCAGCATGCTCATTCCCGAGGTGGTGGGCGTGAAGATGACGGGCAGCCTGCCCGAGGGCACCACCGCCACGGATCTGGTGCTGCGCGTGACAGAGATGCTGCGGAAGTTCGGCGTGGTGAACAAGTTCGTGGAGTTCTTCGGGCCGGGCCTGGCGCACATGAGCCTGGCGAACCGCGCCACCATCGCCAACATGGCGCCCGAGTACGGCGCCACCATCGGCTTCTTCCCCGTGGACGAGCACACGCTCGAGTACATGCGGCTGTCGGGCCGCAGCGAAGGCCAGATCAAGACGGTGGAGGCCTACTGCAAGGCGAACATGCTGTGGCGCGACGACACGGCGGACATCCGCTACACGGCGGTGCTCGAGCTGGATCTGTCGACGATCGAGCCCGCGCTCGCCGGACCCGCGCGTCCGCAGGATCGCGTGGCGCTGTCGGCCATGAAGAGCGGCTGGCACAGGGAGCTGCCGAAGTTCCTGGAGAAGGGAGCCGCGGCAGCCAAGGCGCCGGCCGGTGGCGGCACGGCGGTGGCCACGGCCCCGGCGGCTGCGGCCGTGGCGGTGCGTGACGAGGAAGGCAACGAGTACCAGCTGAAGCACGGCGCGGTGGTGATCGCCGCCATCACCAGCTGCACCAACACCAGCAACCCCAACGTGATGATCGGCGCGGGTCTGTTGGCGCAGAAGGCGCGCGCCAAGGGCCTGGCCCGCAAGCCGTGGGTGAAGACCAGCCTGGCGCCCGGCAGCAAGGTGGTCACCGACTATCTGGTGCAGGGCGGACTTCTGAAGCCGCTCGAGGAGCTCGGCTTCGACGTGGTGGGCTACGGCTGCACCACCTGCATCGGCAACAGCGGCCCGCTGCCCGACCATGTGGGCAAGGCCATCAAGGACGGCGACCTGGTGGTGGCCAGCGTGCTGAGCGGCAACCGCAACTTCGAGGCGCGCGTGCACCAGGACGTGAAGGCCAACTATCTGGCCAGTCCGCCGCTGGTGGTGGCCTACGCCATCGCCGGCACGGTGGACATCGACCTCTCCAAGGAGGCCATCGGCACCGGCAAGGACGGCACGCCGGTCTTCCTGAAGGACATCTGGCCCACGCAGGCCGAGGTGGACGCGGCGGTGGCGAAGAACGTGCTGCGCTCGCAGTTCGAGAAGGAGTATGGCGCGGTCTTCGAAGGCAGCGAGGCGTGGCAGGCGATCCAGACCGGAACGGGCGAGATGTACGCCTGG
This sequence comes from uncultured Bifidobacterium sp., assembly GCA_964552505.1. Classification (GTDB taxonomy): domain Bacteria; phylum Planctomycetota; class Phycisphaerae; order Phycisphaerales; family SM1A02; genus SYAC01. Next base: position 4,478 of record CAZKHO010000125.1, read on the forward strand.
AACGGCAAGAGCACCTACATCCAGAACCCGCCGTACTTCGACGGCATGACCCGTGAGCCCGGCACCATCGCGTCCATCCGGGGTGCGCGCTGCCTGGCGTCGCTGGGCGACAGCGTGACCACCGACCACATCTCGCCGGCCGGCAACATCAAGACCGATTCCCCTGCGGGCAAGTACCTGCAGGCTGCGGGCGTGGCCGTGAGCATGTTCAACAGTTACGGCAGCCGCCGCGGCAACGACCGCGTGATGACCCGGGGCACCTTCGCCAACACGCGCATCCGCAACAGGATGACGCCCGAGAAGACGGGCGGCTGGACGCGCGACTTCACCGACGGCGGCAAGGAGAAGTTCATCTTCGACGCGGCCGAGGGCTACAAGGCCAAGGGCACGCCGCTGGTGGTGCTGGCCGGCAAGGACTACGGCATGGGCTCCAGCCGTGACTGGGCGGCCAAGGGCACCATGCTGCTGGGTGTGAAGTGCGTGATTGCCGAGAGCTTTGAGCGCATCCACCGCTCGAACCTGGTGGGCATGGGCGTGCTGCCCTGCACCTACAGGGCGGGCGAGACGGCCGCCAGCCTGGGTCTGGACGGCACGGAGACCTTCGACATCGAGGTGCCGGCCGCGCTCAAGCCGCGTCAGGAGCTGACGGTGAAGGCGACCAAGCCGGACGGCTCGGCGAAGACCTTCCAGGTGCTCTGCCGCGTGGACACCCCCGGTGAGGTGGAGTACATGCGCCACGGCGGCATCCTGCAGTGTGTGCTTCGCAAGATGGCCGGCAGCTGATCAGTCTGGACGCCGGGAAAAAGAGCCTTGCATCGACGGGCCCCCTGCGGGGCCCGTCATGCTTTCCGCATGTCCTACGCGCCGTTCTTAGGCCTTGTGGCGGGAGCAAGATCCTTCCTGGCCGCGGCCGAACTTGGGCTGCTGGGACGGGGGCGGCCCGGTGTGGCGGCGGCGCTGCATGAGTGTCTGACGCTGGTGAGCGGGGGCGATTGGTGCGGGCGGTGTGGCGCGCTGCTGGCCGATACGAGCGCGCCGGGTCGGCCGGTGATGTCGGCGGTCTCCGGGATTCGAACCTGCAGGAACTGCCGGGGCGACGGGCCGTTCGACGGATTCGTTCGGCTGGGTCGCTACGAGCCGCCGTTGGATCGACTGGTGCGCCACGTGAAGGAGCAGGCGTGGCACGCCATGGCACGCGAACTGGGTGTGCGTCTGGGCGCGGAGGTCTTGCGAACACTGGTGTTGCCTCCGCGCGGATGGGTGGTGGTGCCCATTCCGGCGGATCCATGGCGGAGGCTCAAGAGAGGGATCGATCACGCGGACGAGATTGCGCAGGGCGTGGAGCTCTCCGGCGCCGGGTGCGTGATTCGGGCGCTGCGCGGGAACCGCGGTTCACGTCAGGCGGCGATGGATCGGTCACACCGATGGTCGCGTTCGGCGCGTCTTCGACTTCGGCCGCGAGCGGTCGAGCGCCTTCGGGGTCAATCCGTGCTGCTTGTGGATGACGTCCGGACGACGGGGGCGACCCTTTTCAAGGCCCGAGAACTACTGTTGACGGCCGGGGTCCGATCGGTCGCCGCTGCGGTGATCTGCGTGGCAGACAAGACACAAGTGCCTTCTTGATAAACGCTTGCGATTCCAAATCGCCCGCCTCGTGGATCCGATCGGGCCAGCTTCGCACCGGCAACTTCTCCACATTCGAAATCCTCTCAAGGAGGTGGGTTGACAGCCCGTCGGATTTGGCTACCATGCCCGACCCTGCATTTCGCCCCTGCGGCGGCATGCAGTTCTCTTTGACAAGTGAACAGTTGGATATAGCCGCGAGGATGTGCGGCTTGTCGACGCGGGCCACGGCCCGTCCGACAGGTCGAACTGTCCCCTCCAAAAGGGGCAGCAGCCAGGCATCACAGTGCCTGGTCAACACGTCCTCCGTGAATAAGCCAGATCTGGTCAATTCAACAGGCCTCATCACGCCGGTTCGCCGGCAATGGTGGGGACGTGTTTCAAATCCATCGGGTTTCCCGATGGTCATCGCAATGTTGAGCGATGCAGACCGGCTGGATCTTCGGATCCAGTTTGCCGGGTCACCTTCCAAGTTTGAAGCA
>CAZKHO010000126.1:0-6533 GCA_964552505.1 uncultured Bifidobacterium sp.
AAGGCGGCGGCAGCGCGGGCGCGGGCTTGGCGGCGGGAGAGGGCTCAGGTGCCGGCGCAGGCTCGGGCGCCGGCGTGGGTGCAGGCTCCGCGGCAGGCGCGGGCTCGGGTGCCGGCGTGGGTGCGGGCTCCGCGGCAGGCGCGGGTTCAGGTGCCGGCGTGGGTGCGGGCTCCACAGCGGGCGCCGGCTCAGGTGCCGGCGTAGGGGCAGGCTCCACCGCGGGCGCAGGCTCAGGTGCCGGCGTAGGGGCAGGTTCCGCGGCAGGCGCGGGTTCAGGTGCCGGCGTGGGTGCGGGCTCCACAGCGGGCGCCGGCTCGGGTTCTGGCGTGGGCGCAGGCTCCACCGCGGGCGCAGGCTCAGCTGCCGGCGTGGGTGCGGGCTCCACAGCGGGCGCCGGCTCGGGTTCCGGCTTGGGCGCAGGCTCCACCGCGGGCGCAGGCTCAGGTGCCGGCGTGGGTGCGGGCTCCACAGCGGGCGCAGGCTCAGGTGCCGGCGTGGACGCAGGCTCCACCGCGGGCGCAGGCTCAGCGGCGGGAGCAGGCTCAGCGGCGGGAGCAGGTTCAGGCGCCGGCGTCACGGCGGGCGCAACTTCCGGCGACACGACCGCGGTCGGCTTGCCCGCCGAGGACGGCACGGGCTTGGAGATCCCGGGCGCCTCGGGAATGACGTCACGATCCTCGGCGGATGACGTGGATGCACCCGTCCGCGCCGGGGGCTGCGTGCGGGCCAGTTCTGGAGGCGCCGACACCGGCGTGCCGGGGCGTGCGACGGCCCGGCCCTTGCGCGCCGCCGGCATCTCCACCCCCGCCAGTCGGCGCTCCACCTCGCTCATGAACTGCGACGACTGCGCCCAGAAATGCGCTGGAATGCTGACCGTGCCGCTCTTGAAGACCAGCACCGGCGGCTCGGTGGACTCCACCGTGGCGGTGAACTTCCATTCGCACTGCTCGCGACGGATCGGCTGGCCCACGGTGACCAGATCCCTTCGGACATCGCGGCGGATCTCCACGGTGCCGCTGGCGTCGTCGCGGAACACCTGATTGTCCACCACCACCCAGTCCGGGTAGCGCGGATCCTCGGCGGTCTCCACCATGGCCTTCCAGACCTGATCGCGCGTGTACCCGGGGAACTCGCGCTCCGCGGAGCCGCAGCCGGCCAGCACCGCGAGCACGACGGCGTACATGCAAGGAAGGATCCGGTCACGCGCCACTGGTGTGCACCTTCTGCACGTCGTCGTGCTCCTCCAGCGCCTCCACCAAGGTCTCCACACGCGAGCGCACGCCCTCGTCCATCTCCACCGGACTCAGCGGCAGGAACGCCACCTCCGCGCTCTCGGTGGCGACGCCCTTGGCCTCCAGCGCCTCGCGCACGGCTCCGAACTGCGCGGGCTCGGTCAGCACCTGGAAGCCCTCGTCCATGCTCGACACGTCCTCGGCACCAGCCTCGATGGCGATCTCCATCAGGCGCTCCTCGTCGACGGCCTCGGCCGAGACCAGCAGCACGCCCTTCTGCTGGAAGCCGAAGGCGACGCTGCCAGGCACGCCCAGCTTGCCCTCGTTCTTGTCGAAGATCGCTCGGATCTCCGGAGCGGTGCGGTTCACGTTGGTGGTGAGCGCCTCCACGATGACGGCCACGCCGCCGGGGCCGTAGCCCTCGTAGCGGACCGTCTCGAAGCGTTCGCCGTCCAGTTCGCCGGCGCCCTTCTTGACGGCCTTCTCGATGGTGTCGCGCGGCATGTTGGCCGCCTTGGCGTCCAGCACCGCGAGCCGCAGCGACGCGTTGAACTTGGTGTCGCTGCCGCCCGAGCGCGCGGCCACGATGATGGCTCGGCTCAGCTTGCTCCAGATGCGGCCACGCTTGGCGTCGACGGCCGCCTTGCGGTGCTTGATGTTCTTCCAGGCGCTGTGACCGGCCATGTCAGGGACTGCGTGGGGGCTGGGCGGGCGTGGGTGCGGGAGGTTCGGCGGGTGACTGGAGCTTGGGCGCTTCGGGCGGGGTCTGCGGCGCCGCGGGCGACGCCTGCGCCTGCGGCCGGGGCTCGACCGGAGGCTGTCCGCCCTCCGCCAGCGCCTTCAGCTTCGCCTGCGCGCGACGGATCGCGGCTCCGTCTCGGGCATCGTAGAAGGAAGCGGCGTCCCATGCACGGACCCCCCACCGCCGCAGCTGCATGCCGTCGAAGGCCTGCATCACCGCGGCGCGGGAGGCTCGCCCCGACGCCGACTCGACCACCAGTCGCCAGGCGTCCGCCGCCTCCGACCCACGGCCCGCCGCCCAGAGCGCGTCGCCAAGGTGGTCGAGGGATTCCAGACTGGGGCTCTCGATCGCGGTGGCCCGGCGCAACTGGTCGATCGCCAGGTCCAGGCCACCGCCCCGCCGGTAGTTCCACCAGCCGGCCGTGTCCAGCGTGCTGGGATCGTCCGGTCGGTGCGCGAGCGCGCGGGCGACCAGCTCGCCGGTGCGCTCATCGGCCCCCACGGTGCAGAGCCGCGTCCACGCCAGGTTGTTGAGCGGCTCTCCCAGCGACGGATCCATCCGCAGCGCCTCCTGATACAGGCGCGAGGCGGCGTCCGCGCGCTCCGCCAGCAGGAACGCGCCGGCCAGTTCCGTCACGTCCTCCGCCTCGCTTCCCGGCCTGCCCTCCAGGAGCAAGGCGCCGTCGATCCGACCGCGTTCCTCCCGAAGCCGACGGAGCGCCGCCTCGTCGTCCCCCAGCCGCGCCAGCACCGCCAGTTGCGCCCGCGCGATGGCCGCGCGATCGGCGGCCGCGGCGTGCGTGGTGGCCGCGTCCAGCAGGATCGCGGCGCGAGCGGGAAGCCCCTCGTCCAGAAGTCGCTGCGCGCTCTCGCAGGCGGCGGCCGAGCTCCAGGCGCGCGCCCATCGCGTGGCCAGCGCCTGCGCATCGTGATCCGATCCGTCCATCATGGCGGCCGCCAAAGCCGCGGATCCCGCCTCCGGCGCGATCAGCGCCTGCCGACCCAGCGAGGCCACGAGCGATCGGCGCCCCGGCGTGTCCGGAGGGAGACGCAGCGCCACCCCCAGCGCACCGATCCGCTGCGCGTGGGAGAGGCCGGAGCCGGCCATGAACGAGGCGAGCAGTTCCGCGGCCATGGCGGACCGTCCGTCCCGCAGCGCAAACTCCGCCCGTTCCAGACGCTCGCGCGGACACGACGCCACGGGCTCGGGCGCCACCACGGTCCACGCTTCCGGATGCCGACCTGCGATGGAGAGGCCGCGCGCCCATCCCATGCGCCGCGCCCAGCTCTCCGGCTCGGCGCGCGACGCCTCGCGCAACGCCTGCACGCCTTCGGTCAAGCGCCCCTGTCTGGCCTTGGCGGTGATCACCGCCTCCAGCAGGGCCGGCGCTCCAGGCCGACGGATCCGCAGGTCGTCCAGCCACGCCTCCACCTCGGGCAGCCTGCCGCATCCACCGCTCGCCGCCACCAGCGCACGCGCGCACTCGGCGTCCAGCGGATCCTCCAGCAGCAGCGCACGCAGCGCGTCGATGGCGGGCTCCACCTGTCCCGCCTGCGCACGTCGAAGCGCTTCCGCACGATCCAGCTCGCGAAGCGACGCGGCCTGCGCCGGCGCGCCGCGGATGAGCTGACGCACCTCGTCCATCCGGCTGGCGTCGGACCCCACCAGTTCCAGCAGCACGCGCGCGCCCACGCCCACCGCAGGATCCGCCTCCCAGGCACGTTCCGCGGACAGCCGAGCCTCCGACAGCGAAGCCTGCGCCTCCTTGGAACGCTCGCCGATGGGCGCGCCGGAGAGGTCCACCCGCGTGCGCGCCACCCACGCGTCCGCGCAGGCCGGATCCAAGCCGATGGCGCGCTCGGCCCAGCGCTCAGCCTCCGTTCGAAGCCCCACCGCGGCATGCGCACATGCAAGCGCGGCGGCCAGCGGTGCGGTCCCCACGGGCTCGCCCGAGAGCGCCTTGACGCGATCCAGATCCTCCAGCGCCCCTGCCGCCTCCACGGCCGCGACGCGGACCGGTTCGGCCAGCGGGCCCTCCACGGGCACGGACGCCAGCCGCCAGGCGTCCATGGCGTCGCCGCCCAGCAGTTCGAAGTGCGCCCGCAGCAGACGGGCCGTGGGATCCTGGGCCAGGCGCTCGCCCAACGCGGCGCGCACCGACGAAGGCGCGGCAGCCACGCACCGAAGTGCGGCCGCCAGCTCCCGCGCGCGCTCCGGATGGGCCGCGCAGGCCTGGACCGCGGCTTCGATCGCCAGGGACAGTCCGCGGCGCTCCGCCACGAAGCCGAGCGCCGGCGCCAGATCCACGCGATCGCGCCCGCACGCCAGGAGCGCGTCGGCCGCGGGCGCGTCCCCAAGCGCCAGGGCCGCGCGAAGCCGGACGCCGTCGAACGGCTCCGGCGTCTGCGTGCATCCGAGCACCGTGGGCCCCCACGCCGAGGCGTGCGCGCACGCCTGCGGCAGCCCCGCGCGACCCGCGCTGGCCGGTTCGCGCGCCGCCTCCGCCACGGCCAGCGCCGCAGCCTGCGGCCGTCCCGCGGAACGCAACGACCAGGTCAGCCTGGGCAGCGCCACGCGATCCTCCGCGGCCGCCTGCTCGAGCGCCCCGGCGAAGGCGCGTGCGGCGGCCTGGGCGTCGCCCACAGCCATCTGGCATTCACCCTCCAGCCGCAGCAGGTCGCCGGCCTGACGGCGCATGGCCGCCGCGTCCGGACCCTGCCACGCCAGGCTCGCCTCCGCCGCCTCGTGCAGCGCCTGCGAAGCCGCGCGCAGGTGACCCACTTCGCGCAGCGCCAGGCCCAGCGCCACCGAAAGCCCGATGGCCTCTCGGGGCTCCGCCTGCGGCGCCTCCCCCACGCGTCGAAGCTGACGAAGCCGGAGCAGCCGCTCGGCCGCGGCCAGCGGCTGTCGCGCCGCGGCGGCGTCCACCCCACCGCTGGAGAGCGCCTCGGCGTCCAGCGGACGCGCAGCCAGCAGCCGTCCCCAGGCTTCGTGCGCGATCTCGCGGCGGCCGGCGGCGTCCAGCATGCGCGCGATCTCGCGCCAGCCCTGCAGGTCGCCCGGGTTGCGTCGAAGGTGGTCGGCCAGCGCGCGGACCGCGCCGTCCAGGTCGCCGGCGCGCGCCCGCTCACGCGCGGTCAGGGTCTCGGCGCCGGTCGATGGAAGCGGCGCGTCCGGATCGCCCCGCAGCGGCGCCAGCGCCACCGAAACCTCCTCCAGGGACTTCGGCGCCAGCGCCGGGTCCGCCGGACGCGGAGCGGAGATGGACGCCGGCCGCTCCACGGGCGCGGCCGGCGGCACGGGCGTCTCGCGCGCGGCACGCGCCCGGAGGGCCTCCAGCGTGGACGCGTCCGTGGAGACGCATCCCGCGCACACGCACGCGAGCAGCGTCACCCACAGGCCACGCGCGCGTGGCATGCGCCGTCTCACTTCTTCTTCTTGCCCAGACGCGGCACGCGGCCGCTGGCCAGGAACCGGTCGCTGGCCTTGCGCAGCGCGGCGTGCGCCTGCAGCGCGTCCTCGGCCAGCACGTGGCGCGAGAGCAGCGCGGCCACCTCCACCGGATCGGCCGCCTCGCTCAGCACCTCGGCCTCCACCAGCACGTCCACCGTGGCCTGGTCCACCGGCACCGCGTGGATCTCCAGCCCCAGCAGCAGCGTGCGGGCCGCCACGAACGGCGTGATGCCGGCCAGACCCTCGATGAAGGACTTGGCGTCGCGCTTGGCGATGCCGCGCAGACGTTCCAGGCTCACCTTGTGCTCGCGCTTGTAGATGTCCATCAGGGTGCGACGCATCAGCGTGCAGCGGTCCTGCGCCAGCGGGAAGCGCACGCCGATCAGCCCCACCTGCTCCTTCACCAGCATGGCGCGGAGGTCGTTCACGTCCACGCTGCCCCGCATGAGCTTGTCGAAGGCGTTGGAGCCCTGCTCGTCGGTGGCGTCCGCCATCATGAAGCTCTCCACCAGCAGCTCCACCAGGTCCGCACGCGGCGTGGGCGGCGTGGTGGCGTGGGTCTTGAGGAGTTCACGGAACTTTCCGATGGCGAGTTCGCTCTTCATGGTGGTGGCGGTCATGGGGTTCCTTCGTCCCCGGCCTGCGGCCGGGTGAGCGCCGCGTCCAGCGCGGCCTGTCGCTTCAACGAGTCGTCGAGCTCGAATTCCAGCCGCGGCATCCGTCGGATGTCCACGTGGCGGGCCATGCCCTGCTTGAGATGGCCCGAGGCGTGCCGCAGCGCCTGCAGCGCCAGCGGGCCCGCGCGCTCCGGCAGCACCGAGACGCCCGCCGTGAACGCCAGCCCGTCCGGCGACAGCGTGCCGCCCACCACCGTCACCAGCACGCCGTCCAGGCGCGGGTCGGCCAGGCCTTCCACCAGCGCCTGACGCAGCGCGCGGGTGAGCGCGCTGGTCACGCGCTCGCCCGCGTGGTCGTGCCGGTCCTGGTCGTCGCGGCGCCTCATCGCTTCTCGGGCAGCGAACGGCTGACGGTGGTGGTGCGGTAGCACTCCAGCACGTCGCCTTCCTTGATGTCGTCGTAGCCCACGATCTTCATGCCGCACTCGT
>CAZKHO010000127.1:0-6377 GCA_964552505.1 uncultured Bifidobacterium sp.
GACGGCGGCCGGCCCCCGCCGGTCCGCCCATGGCGATTCCGTTGCGCAGCGTCAGAACAGCAACTGCAGCTGGGATCGCACCACCACCTGTCCACCGCCGCCTGCGCCCTCCTGGCGGTAGTTGGCGCCGGAGATGTTGTCGCCGAACAGGCCGGTCTGGAAGATCAGCGGGTTCCAGCTCACGCCCACGTCGGTGGTGAACTTCAGCTGCGGGCCATGGATGTACCAGTTGGCGCCCACGGTGCCGATGTTGTTCACGAACGCCTCGCTGGCGGTGTCGAAGACGATGTTGGGCACCGCGGAATTGGAGGCGGTGCACGCGGTCTCCATCCACTCCCATCGGGCGAAGAGTTCCACGGTGTCCGTCACGAAGAACGCGCCCTGCACCTGTGCGCCATAGGAATTGATGCTCTGGGCACCGTTGATCATGGCGTAGGAGGTGTTCATCATCCACGCCGCGGAGAGCGATGCACCACCAAACTCGTAGGTGGCGTCCGCCGTCCAGGTGAAGAAGTTGGCGTCCGCGTTGCCCGAGCCGGGCGTGGGAGAGGGTGCGCCGGAGAAGGTGACCTGCTGCTGCCCACCACGCTGCCAGTTCACGCCGGCGCCCAGGAGCAGGCCTGCACCTTCGCCGCGCATGCTGGAGTAGTCCTCGAACTGTCGCCACGTGCCCACGGGCATCCACTCCACGCGGCCGGTGAAGGCCCACTGCGTGAACCCCACGCCCAGATTGCCGTTGCCGTTGGCCGACTCCACGGAGGTGCCGGACGTGGCGCCCATGTTGGCGTTGTTGGCACCGTCGTTGTAGCTGGCCTTGGCGCGCAGGGAGTCACCCTGCCAGTCCAGCTGCAGGCCCTGCGTCCAGCCCGTGTTGAAGAGCGAGGTCACAATGGAACGCTCCGCCGCCATCTGGCCCTTGCTGCTGATCAGCCATTCGCGCAGGAACGGGCTCTTGAACTGACCCACCATGAGGCGGGCGCCACCGCCCAGGTCGCGCGCGATGTAGGCGTTCTCCACGCTGAAGCCGCCCGCGTAGTTGTCACCGCCACTCACACCGCCGCCGCCCGCCAGCGTTCCGGCGGTGCTGTTGGATCCGGTGGCGTAGCCTGGCGAGAGCTGGTTGGAACCGAAGAACTGCTGATACGCCAGCGTGGTGGCGTACTGCCACGAGGGATCGAAGAAGTGGCCGCTGAACTCCAGCTTGGCGCGCCGGATCTCGAATCCGTAGGCCGCCTTGGAGACGCCCGCATTGTTGAAGCTGGGCCCGGAAGTGCCCGGCCCCACCGGAATGCCGTACTGGCCGTTGGTCATGTCGCGCGAGCTCAGCCAGCTGTAGGCCCATCGCGCCTGCAGGTCACCGTTGATCTTCAGCTTGAAGTTGCCATCCGGGCTGGCGATGAAGAAGCCGTTGTCGTACCCGCTGGTGGCCTGCGTGCTCTGGAGGCTGGCGCGCGATTCCGTGTCCGTCAGCACGTCCTGCACCACCGCCCGGATCTCGGCGGCGCGCTGCTCCGTGAGCCAGCTCTCACCCTTCTCCTTCATCAGGTCGCTCACCGCGCGCTCCAGGGCGGCGATGCGGGCGCTCTGGTCCACGGCGGGAGTGGCGGGTGGCGTTGCGTCGGCGGCCAGCGCGGAGAACGCGATCACCATGGGAATGGAGGAGACGATGACGGTGGGGCGCATGGGCAGGCTCCGGAGCTTGTGGCGATGAGGCGGCGCCGCACGGCGCCCTTCGCAGCCAACTATCCAGCCTTGAGATGCACTCTGCGTGATTCGGACAGCTTTTCCACGCGGCGACCGACGTCAGCGGGCCTGTTGCCTCCGTGATCCTTTCATGGATGAATCCCCAAAGGAAAACCCCCCGGCCCTAGAAGGACCGGGGGGTTGAGTCTGAGTGAGGATCAGCTGCTCAGGCCAGCCGATCGGATGACGCGTTTCTGATCAGAAGATCAGAACGTGACCTGCATCTGCGTGCGGAACACGAGCTGGCCACCGCCGTTCGCACCCTCGGTGCGGTAGTCGGCGCCGGAGATGTTCTGACCGAACAGGCCGGTCTGGAACGTCACCGGGTTCCAGCTGACGCCGAAGTCCGTGGTGAACTTGACGTTCTTGCTGAAGTACCAGTTGGCACCGACGGTGCCGATGTTGTTCACGAACGCGTTGGTGGCGAAGTTGGTGCTCACGTCGCCGGTCGCCACGTTGGAGGCGCCGGTGGCGTCCACGCTGGTGGCGGTGCTCATCCACTCCCAACGAGCGAAGAGCTCGATGGCGTCGGTGATGAAGTAGCCGCCCTGGATGATGGCACCGTAGCTGTTGGCGCTGTTGAGGCCGCCGGGCTGGCCGGACGTGGTGTTCATCACCCACGCGCCGTACAGGTTGGCGCCACCCAGCTGCCAGGTCGCGTCCACGGTCCAGCTGAGGAACATCGCGTCAGCGTTGCCGTTGCCGGCCACGTTGTTGGCGAAGCCACCAGCGGTGCTGGTCTGCTGACCACCACGCTGCCAGTTCAGACCGGCGCCCACGAGCAGGCCGGAACCCTCACCACGCATGCTGGTGAGCTTGTCGAACTGCGCCCAGTTGCCGCTGGCCATGAACTCCGCGCGGCCGGTGAAGGCCCACTGAGTGAAGCCGACGCCCTGGTTGGTGGCAAGCGCGCCGCCGTCGTTGGTGCCACTGATGGAACCAAGGTTGGCGTTGTTGGCGCCGTCGTTGTAGCTGACCATGGCACGCAGGTTGTCGTTGTGCCAGTTCAGCTGCACGCCCTGGGTCCAGCCGGTGCTGAACAGGGTGCTGACGAGCGAGCGTTCCACGGCCAGCTGGTACTTGCTGCTGACCAGCCACTCACGCAGGAACGGGCTCTTGAACTGACCCACCTGGAAGCTCATGCCGTTGCCCATGTCCTTCAGGATGTAGGCATTTTCCAGGCCGAACGTGCCGGCGAAGTTGTCGCCCTGGCTAATACCGCCACCGGTCGGGTTGGTGGCCGCGGCGGGGCTGGTGTTGCTGCCGAAGAACTGCTGGTACGCGATCGTCACGGCGTACTGCCAGCTCGGGTCGGCGATGTGACCGCCGAACTCCAGCTTCGCACGACGGATCTCGAAGCCGTACGCGGCCTTGGTCACGCCCTGCGTGTTGAAGTTGTTGCCCGGGGCGGCCGCGCCGGCGGTGCTGCTGTTGTCCATGTCACGGGTGCTCAGCCAGTTGTAGGCCCAGCGCGCCTGCGCCTGGCCGTTCATGGTGAGCTTGAAGTTGCCGTCCGGGCTGCTGATGAAGAAGCCGTTGTTGTAGCCGCTGGTGGCCTGCGTGCTCTGCAGGCTGGCGCGGGACTCGGTGTCGGACAGGACGTCCTGCACCACGCTACGGATCTCGGCGGCGCGCTGATCGTTCAGCCACTTGTCGCCGCTCTGGGCCTTCATCTCGGCGAGCTCCTTCTTGAGCTCGGCGATCTGCGCCATGGCATCGGTGTTCGCCTCGACGGAAGCGGCGAAGGCCGAACCGGCCATCGCAGTGCCCGCGAGGAGACCAACAAACTTCGTCAGACTCATGAGTGTTCTCCTGTCTAGAAACTTCGGCCGTGACCTTGACCCTTGGTCCGTGCCGTGCGTCATCCACCCAACCGTCAGCGTCCCTACCCCGACAGGCAGAGACCGGTGGGCGTTCCCTCTATCGGCCCCTCAGGACCGGGAGGTTGAGGGGCAGATCATAGCGATGTGACGGATGAGCCGCCTTCCCTTGGCGAAAAAAGCCCGTTTCTGGTCCAGAATCGCCATGTATCCATCATCCGGAGAATTTGTAAATCCCTGTGATGAATGGTCTTGTGATCAAATTTAGGATTGTTTCCCCGCCAAGGGCTTTCTTGGGCCCTTTGGGCGGGATTCCAACGCCAGAAATTCCATGGCTTGGCTCACGTGCTCGACCGGCAAGAGCTGGATTCGGACGCCCCTGGGCGCAGTTTCCGCCTGCGCCATGGGGACCGCGATGGACTGCACGCCGCGTCTGGCTGCAGCCGCAAGCCGCTGTTCCAGATGCGAACAGGGACGGAGTTGCCCGGTCAGGCCCACCTCTCCAACGGCCGCAAAGGCCGGCGGGACGGTTCTCCCCATGCGGGCAGCAGCCACGGCCAAGGCCACCGCCAGATCCGTGGCCGGCTCATGCAGCTTCACCCCCCCTGCCGCCGACGCGTAGACATCCTGGTCCGCCAGCCTCAGGCCGGCGTGCTGTTCCAGAACCGCCAGAAGCATGGCCAGTCGGTTCCCGTCCAGACCACTGGCCTTGCGCTTGGCGCCCCCCAGGATGCCGGTGGTGGTGAGCGCCTGCACCTCGGCCAGCAGACAGCGGGAACCCGCCAAGGCTGGAACGGCCACCGAACCAGGCCTGGGCGCCATGGATGGATCGGCGGCCAGCGCCCCCTCGTCCACCTGTTGCAGGCCGGAGCCCGTCATCTCGAAGAGACCCACCTCAAAGGTGCTGCCGAACCGGTTCTTGACGGCCCGGACCACTCGGTGGGCGTGGTGACGGTCCCCCTCGAAGGCCAGCACCACGTCCACCAGGTGCTCCAGCAGGCGTGGGCCGGCCAGCAGGCCGTCCTTGGTGACATGGCCCACGATCACCACCACGCATCCCGTGGACTTGGCGAACGCCACCAGGTCCAGCGCGCATCGGCGCAGCTGGCTGGCGCTGCCGGGCACCGCATCCACGTCCGCTCGGTGCACCAGCTGGATGGAGTCCACCACCAGCGCCACCGGCTGCACGCGACGCGCCTGCTCGAGCAGGCGCGCCAGATTGGTCTCCGAGAGCACCCAGAGGCGTTCACCGCGAGCTCCAGGATCCGAGGTGGCGGCCAGCCGTTCCGCGCGAAGCCGCACCTGATGCGCGCTTTCCTCGCTGCTGGCGTACATGACGGGCATGCCCTGGTCGGCCAGCGAGGCCAGCGCCTGCAGCAGCAGCGTGCTCTTGCCGATGCCGGGATCGCCGCCCAGCAGCACGGCGCTGCCTGGCACGAAGCCGCCACCCAGCACCCGATCGAACTCCGCCACGCCGGTGGGAAGCCGCGGCACGCGTGCAGCCTGCACCTGCGAAAGGGGCTCGGCCACGGCGCCAGCGGTGGATTCCACGCTCCCGGGCAGGGAGCCGGGGGCCGCCTGGGCCTCCACGAACGACTCCAGCGCGTCCCAGGCGCCGCAGTCCGGGCACTTGCCCATCCACTTGGGTTGCACCGCGCCGCACTGGCCGCACAGGAATTGCGTGCGTCGCTTCGCCATGGACGCAGTCTAGAAGTGCGCGGGGACGCAACCCGGACACAAGCGGAATTTCCAGGGTTTCCACGGCGACATCGATCGAGTCGGAGGTTCGATCGACGCCGCACTGGATGTCGTGACGCAAGGCCCGTGGGGCATTGCGGTGTGCGCACTCTAATGCATGCACCGTGAAAGGCAAGTGCAGATGACCGGGAGAGGGGCTTCGGGTGCGGTCATCACCCGTCGCGTGCTGCGCACGCGTGGCGCCTGCCTCCGCATGCGAACCCGTACGATTCGGACATGCGAGCGGTGCTTCACACCCTGGACGCCGTGTGGCAGCTGACCCGGCTGGCCCTGGTCACGCGCGGAAAGCTGCGCGGGCGCTACTGGCACTGGCGGTTCGAGACCGCCTTCGGCAGCGACCCTTCCCGGAGGCCACCTTGGATGGAGCGTGTGAAGGCCATGCTGCGCTTTGGCCACTGGGTGGGACGCATGCGACGCCTGTCGCGCTGACGCGGCACGCGCATCATCCGCCGCCCCCCACGGCGGCCCGACGGCACCAAGCCGCGGTCCGGATCAGTGGATGCTCTGCAGGCCCTGCCGCGGATCGGGAATGGCCGCGTCGCTCAACGCCACGGGGTGGCTGCTGACCGAGCCGGTGCCTTCCACCAGCGGGCTGAAGCGGCTGCCCACGATGCCGATGCGGTGGTTGGCGTTCTTCTGCCGGGGCAGCATGGGCCCCAGCAGGTACATGGCGGCGATGCAGAGCAGCGAGCCCGCCCAGATGGACGAGCTCCAGCCCATGTAGACGAAGGCCGCCGTGATGAGCAGCATGAGCAGCGCGGTGGGGATCATGCCCTCCCACGCCAGCTTCATGAGCTGGTCGAAGCGGAAGCGCGGCAGCGTCCAGCGCACCGCCATGGCGAAGGCCACCATCAGCGTGACCTTCCCCAGCATCACGCCCCACTGCAGCAGGATCAGGCCCAGGCCGCCCTGCATGGGCAGGTCCAGCGCGCCACCGAAGGGGTTCACGCTCCAGCCGCCCAGGAAGAGCACGCTGAAGAACGCGGCGCCGGTGAGCATGTGGAAGTACTCCGCCAGGAAGAACATGGCGAAGCGCATGCTGCTGTACTCGGTGTG
>CAZKHO010000128.1:0-6358 GCA_964552505.1 uncultured Bifidobacterium sp.
CCTTGTAGTCGTCGTACACGCTGTCGAAGATCAGCGCGCGCAGCTTGTCGGTCTTGGGCGGGGCGGGACTGGGCAGCTTCTCGCAGATGGCGTCCAGCAGCTCCTGGATGCCCTGGCCGGTCTTGGCGCTGACCAGGATGCAGTCCTCGGCCTTCAGGCCCAGCACCTGCTCGATCTCCATGGCCACCGCGTCCGGATTGGCGGCGGGCAGGTCGATCTTGTTGATGACCGGGATCAGCTCCAGGTTGTTGCCCACGGCCAGATAGGCGTTGGCCACGGTCTGCGCCTGCACGCCCTGGGTGCTGTCCACCACCAGCACGGCGCCCTCGCAGGCGGTGAGCGCGCGGCTCACCTCGTAGGCGAAGTCCACGTGCCCCGGCGTGTCGATGAAGTTCAGCTGGTAGGTCTGGCCCTTGTAGACGTGCTGCACCGTCACGGCGCTGGCCTTGATGGTGATGCCGCGCTCCCGCTCCAGATCCATGCTGTCCAGCAGCTGTGCGCGCGCCTCGCGGTCGCTGACGGCCTTGGTGGCCTGCAGCAGACGGTCGGCCAGCGTGCTCTTGCCGTGGTCGATGTGGGCGATGATGGAGAAGTTGCGGATGGGCACGGGGGAAGGCTCGGGGAGTCCCACACTCTAGCCGGAAACCGCGTCCGATTCCCGAGGCGCCGAGAGCCGCTCACCGCACTCGGGACAGGCCGCCGGGGCCACGGGGGGCAGGCGGTGGCCGCAGCGGACGCACATGGGGATGCCGCGGCGGGCGATCTCGCGGCGCACGTAGGGGGCGTACCAGCGCTGCATGGCGTACACGAAGAACAGGTGCTGGACCGCCAGCCACGCCACCGTCAAGCAGGCGCCCATCAGCAGGGGGGCCGCCAGATCGGCACGGCTCAGATCCAGCAGGCCGCCGCGGCGGAACGGACGAAGCCAGACCAGCGCCAGCGCAAACGTCGCGCTGGGCACCAGGGCCACCGCGGTGCTCACCGCCAGATCCCGCAGCTGCTTCAGCATCTCCCAATTGGCCCAGAAGTGCACCACAAACTGCTGGCGAAGAGTGAGCCCGGCCGGCTCGTTGAGGCGCATCCAGAAGCCCCAGTGGGAGATGGGTCGGAGGTCGCTCATGGCGCGTCGGCAGGGGCTTCGTCCGCCTGCCGGGCCGGATGCGGCGGCCAGCCCTTCACCACCTGCTCCGCGTCGGGCTTGCCGCATTCGGGGCAGTGGTGGCTGCCGGGGGCTCGGCGGTCCAGGCGGTATCCGCAGCCCACGCAGACGGGGTAGCCGGCGGCTCGCATGGCACGCCAGCGGCTGCGGCGGTTGCCGCGCAGTCCCAGCACCACGGCGCTCACGGCCAGCATGCTGATCGCGGGCAGCACCAGCGCCGCCCACCATGGCCCCTGGTTGCGTTTCCAGCCGTAGTGCTGCGAGGCCCACACCAGCGCGCCCACCAGGAGCAGCGCCGCGCCGATGGGCACGTAGCCCAGTGGATTGGCCAGGCGGATCCTGCGGCCGTCCTCCGGCTCGCTGGCGATGAACAGTTCGATGGTCCGGATGCGCTCGCGTTCCGCCGGCGTGAGGTCGAAGTCGTCCTTCGGCGCCATGCCGCGGTCCGTCCTCAGTGGCCGCGCCGTGCCACCGGCAGGGAGACGCGACGGGTGAGCTCGTCCTCCAGACGCGCCACCAGGTCGTACTCCATGGCCTCGGTCACCACGCCGTCCACCAGCTCGCCGGGGCTCAGTTCGCGCCGGGCGATGACGCGGGTCACGCTGTCCACCTGCGGCGCCTGGAAGGGGGCGCGCGCCAGCCACACGCGTTCGCCCTTGCCGGCCTCGTTCTCGGGGTCGGGCCCGTCGATCAGCAGCGGCAGCTTGCGCTTCTCCGCGGCCATCGCCTCGTTGCGCTCGAAGGCGATCTCCTGCTGCAGGAGCATCAGCGCCTCCTCGCGGCGCGCGGCCTCCTCGGGGGGCACGCGGAGCGCCGCGTCGTCATGCATGGTGCCGCTGGGGGTGCCCTCCTCGGGGCTGTACCTGAAGCAGCCCACCATGTCGAAGCGGTTCCTGCGCACGAAGTCGAGCAGCGCCTCGAAGTCCGCCTGGGTCTCGCCCGGGTGGCCCACGATGAAGGTGGTCCGAAGCGCGATGCCGGGGACGCGCTCGCGCAGCTTGGACAGCAGTTCCTGCGTCTGCGCGGCGCTGGTGCGGCGGCGCATGAGCTCCAGCATGCGGTCGCTGGCGTGCTGCAGCGGCATGTCGATGTACTTCAGCACGTTGGGCAGCCGCGCCATGGCGTCCACCATGGCGTCGGTGAAGGTGCTGGGGTAGGCGTACATCAGGCGAACCCATCCGCCGCCGTGCTCGCGCGCCACGCCGTCGAGCGACTCCAGCAGACCCACCAGGCCGCGGTCGTCGCCGATGTCCATGCCCCAGCTGGTGGTGTCCTGGCCGATCACGTTCAGCTCGAAGGCGCCGTCGTCCATCAGGCGGCCCGCCTCGCGGACGATCTCGTCCATGTGCTTGCTGCGCATCTTGCCGCGGATGCTGGGGATGGTGCAGAAGGCGCAGCGCTGGTTGCATCCCTCGCTGGCGCGCAGGTAGGCCCAGTGGCGCGGCGTCAGTCGGAAGCGGTTGGCGTCGCCCTCGAAGTAGCCCACGCCCTTGCCGTCGGCGCCGTTCACGGTGAGGCCCACGGTGGCCAGACCGCGTTCCTTGGCGGCCTGCAGCGCGTTGGCGGCGATCCAGTAGCGGGGGGCGCCCTCGCCCACGCCCTGGCGTGCCGGCGGCGCGCCGCGCACGGCGTCCACGATGTGGTCGCGGTCGAACACGCCGATCATGGCGTCGATGCCGGGCGCCCACTCCAGCAGCTTGGCGCGGTGACGCTGCACCAGGCAGCCGGCCACCACCACGCGCTTGAGCTCGCCGCGCTTCTTGCGCTCGATGGCGTCGCGGATCACCTCCAGGCTCTCGTCCTTGCTGGCCTCCAGGAAGCCGCAGGTGTTCACCACGATGGCGTCCGGGCGATCGGCCTCGTTCACGGGCTTCACGCCCCCCTCCTGCAGCAGGGCCAGCATCTTCTCGCTGTCCACCAGGTTCTTCGGGCAGCCGAGGCTGACGAAGGCGACGCGGTCCACGCTGTCGGTGCGGCGGGCCATGGGACCGCCCATCCTACGCGTGTCAGGCGAAGAGGCGAAGCAGGCGCCGCCACTCGTCGTATCGGTACGGGATGGAGAGGCGTTCGTGGAGCCCGCGCACGCGACCGTGCCACGACTCCAGCAGCGCCTCCTGCCAGCCCTGGCCGGCCCCGTCGCAGAAGAACGCGCGGCAGCCCAGCGGGCGCGCCAGGTGCACCGAGCACTTCTCCTGCCTCAGGAAGGGGCAGTCGCCGCGGCGGATGGCGTCCTCCACCTCCGTGGCGGTGGGCACGGCCGGCACCTGTCGGAGGCACCACGCCACCTCCAGGCCCGTGAGCCAGAGCGCATGGCCGTATCGCTCGAAATGGCAGCAGGCGCCGCTGGCCACGCAGACGGGGCGTCGCTCCCGCACGGCCTGTTCCGCCTGCGCCACCATCTCGGCCATCTCGTCCTGCACCTGCGGCAGGGCGGCGGCGTCCAGCCAGGCCTGCGTCTGGCTCACCACCGTGCGCCCCGTTCGCCGGCCTGCTCGGCGCGCAGTCGCTCCGCGATGGACTCGGCCGGCACGAAGGTGCCGTGGCCCATGCCGGGGCAGGGCGTCTGGGCGGCCGCACGCTCCCACGCGTCGCGCGACACCAGGTTGCGCTGCCAGAACGGCCAGGTGCGGCACTGCGCCGGTCGCGCCTGGTAGACGCGGCAGAGCGCCTTGCCCGGCTGCGACTCGCGGTCCAGCAGCACGCAGTCCATGCCGCGAGGGCCGGCGCGTTCCGTGAGCGACCAGCGGCCGTCGAACTGGCGCGCGAAGCGCTTCAGGAAGTCGGGCAGCGCCAGACCCAGGGCCGCGGCCATGGCCTCGCCCTCCTGCTCCGTGAACCACACCGCGCCCGGTGGACCGCTGCAGCAGTTGCCGCACTGGGTGCACGCGAAGCGAAGGCCGTCACGCCACCATGGAAGACCGCCACCCGGTGCGCGGGGTGGCGCACCGGGTGGGGATGGGTTCTCGGGATGTCCAGGCTCTGCGCCGCTCACTCCTGCTCGGAGTCCTCGGCGCCTTCGCCTTCGGTGGCCAGCGCCACGTCGCCCTCGGGCTCGCCGCCCTGGGCCAGCGCCGCCTGACGGTCGCCCACGGTGGTGCCGGTGCCCGGACGCTCGGCGCCCAGCGCCTCGGCCTCCAGCTCGGCGTCCTCCATCTCCTGGTCGCTCGTCTCGTCGTCGATGGGCTCCTCGACGAGGCGCTTGACCTGGATGCCCTGGTAGGGCTTGAAGCCCGTGCCGGCCGGGATCAGGTGACCCAGCAGCACGTTCTCCTTCAGGCCGACCAGCGTGTCGATCGCGCTCTTCAGGGCCGCCTCGGTGAGCACCTTGGTGGTCTCCTGGAAGCTCGCGCCGCTCAGGAAGCTCTCGCTCTGGAGGCTGGCCTTGGTGATGCCGAGCAGGAGGGTGCGGCCCGTGGCCTTCTTCGGCTTGCGGGTCTTGGCCTTGTCCTTGCCCTGGCCTTCGGCCGTGGCGTTGGCTTCCTTGACCTCGTCACGCGACTGCAGCGTGCCCTTGGGAAGCGTGGTCTGGCCGGGCTCCTCGATGAACAGCGTGTCGTCGAGCTCCTGGTTGACGCGGCGGAGCACGCTCTTGTCCACCACCTCGTTGGGCAGCAGGTTGGTGTCGCCGCTGGCCACGATGCGCACCTTGGACAGCATCTGCTTGAGGATGACCTCGATGTGCTTGTCCGAGATGGGCACGCCCTGCGCGCGGTACACGTTCTGCACCTCGTCCAGCATGTACACGTAGAGGGCCTCTTCGCCCTTGATGCGCACGATGTCGGCTGGATCGCGGGGGCCTTCCACCAGCGGGTCGCCGGCGGTGACCGTGTCGCCCGCGTGCACCAGCAGGTGGGTGCCCTGCGGCACGTGGTGCTCGACGGCGACCTCGCCCTCGCCCACCACGCGGATGGTCATCTTGCCCTTGCGCTTGTCCGAGTGCAGCTCCACGGTGCCGCCGATCTCGGCGAGCACGGCGGGCTCCTTGGGCTTGCGGGCCTCGAAGACCTCGGTGACGCGGGGGAGACCACCCACGATGTCCGCGCTGCGCGCCGACTCCTTGGGGGTGTGCGCCAGCATCTGGCCGGCCTTCACGGTGTCGCCGTCCTTCACCTCGATGCGGGCCTTGGCCGGCAGGTGGTGGAAGTCCAGGATCTCGCCGCTGGCCGAACGCACCTCGATGCGCGGGTGACGCTCGCCCTTGTGCTCGATGACGATGGTCTCGGTCACGCCGCCGGTCTTCGTCTCCACCTTGATCGTCTCGCCGACGACGATGTCCTCGAAGTGCACGGTGCCGCTCTTCTCGCTGAGGATGGGCGTGCGGTGCGGATCCCACTCGAGCAGCAGCTCGCCCTTCTTCACCGTGGCGCCGGGCTTGGCCTGCACGGTGGAGCCGTAGGGCACCTTGAAGCTCTCCAGCTCGCGTCCCTTGGCGTCGCGGATGCGCAGCAGGCCGGTCTTCTTGAGGACCACCCAGCGTCCCTCGATCTCGACCTCGTTGCAGTCCACCAGTTCCACCACGCCCGCGTTGCCGGCCTTGTACTGGCTCTCGGCGGCGGTGGTGTAGGCGATGCCGCCCGTGTGGAAGGTGCGCATGGTGAGCTGGGTGCCCGGCTCGCCGATGCTCTGCGCCGCGATGATGCCCACGGCCATGCCCTGTTCCACGCCCTTGCCGGTGGAGAGATCCATGCCGTAGCAGCAGGCGCACACGCCACGCTCGCTCTCGCAGGTGAGCGGGCTGCGCACCTGGAAGACGCCGTCCTCGCCCAGGAAGCCCTCGATCAGTCGGGCCACCTTGGCGTCGATCAGCTGTCCGGCCTGCACGATGGTGGCGTCCGTGCGCGGATCCACCAGGTTGGCCAGGGCCGTGCGGCCGTAGATCACGTCGCGCAGCGGGACTTCCACGTCCTCGCCCTTCATCACGGCGTGCTTGGGCACGCCGCGCTTGGTGCCGCAGTCCACGTCGACCACGGTCACGCTCTGCGCCACGTCGCACAGCTTGCGCGTGAGGTAGCCCGAGTCGGCGGTCTTGAGCGCCGTGTCGGCCAGACCCTTGCGGGCGCCGTGGGTGGAGCTGAAGTACTCGAGCACCGAGAGACCTTCGCGGAAGTTCGCCTTGATGGGCGTCTCGATGATCTCGCCGCTCGGCTTGGCCATGAGGCCGCGCATGCCGGCGAGCTGCTGCATCTGGCTCTTGTTGCC
>CAZKHO010000129.1:0-6312 GCA_964552505.1 uncultured Bifidobacterium sp.
GCCGCCGCAGTAGCGCGAGCCGTAGGCCCACGCCATGCCCACCACGCGCACGCCGGCGTCGAACCAGCGCGCGGCGTGCGCCGGCGTGCGGATCGGATCGGCGCATTCCATGAGCAGCACCACATGCAGCGGCCCGCCGTCGCCCACGGCGTCCAGGTCGCGCCGTGTGCGAACCAGGCGGATGGCGCCCTTCGCCTCCAGCGTGCGGTACACCTCCAGCTGTCGCGCGCCCGCGCGTTCGGCCTGCGTGCCGTCGTCGTCGGCGGGATAGCCCCAGGCGTCCGTGCTGCCGCGCTCAGTGAAGATGGTCCCCAGCGCCAGCCCCACGCCTCCGACACGGAGGGCCGGCAAGTTCACGCCGAAGCGGTTCGGACTGGAGCTGGCCCGCTCCAGGTCCACGCCCTGCAGGGAGAGGTACGCAAGGTCCAGATGTCCGTCCACGCGAAGGGGCTGGGCTGCGCTCATGTGCGGCATTGTGTCGCATGGCGGCACGACGGGCGCCCCCCGGCCCAAGCCCGGCCGCGCGCCGCCCGAGGCCCGCCGTTTCGGGGGTAGACTCCTTGGCTTCGCATGACCACGCAGGGCACGCTCGAACCAAGGGATCGACTGGTGGCGCTCGTCGTCGCCGCGGCGTGCGCCACACCGCTGGTGGTGGCGTGCATGCTGGTTCCGTCGGTCAGCGGCATGGGCACCCACCGACAACTGGGGCTTCCATCCTGCGCCTGGCCGGCGGCCTTCGGCCTTCCTTGCATCACCTGCGGCATGACCACCTCGTTTGCGCATGCGGTGCGGGGCCAGTGGGTGGCCGCGTTCGTGGCGCAGCCGGCCGGTCTGCTGGCGGCCACGCTGGCCGCGCTGGGCACCGTGGTGGCGCTCTGGGACGCCGTCTCCGCGCGCCCGGTGCACCGCCTGCTCTCGCCGCTGGCACGCGGCCGTTCGGCGTGGGTGGCGGCGGCGCTGCTGGTGGCCGCGTGGGGCTGGAAGATCGTCCAGTGCCGCGGAGGTGCGTCGTGAGTCGCCTGTGGCCGGTGGTCGCGGTCACGCTGGCTCTGGCCGGTTGCCAGCTGCCCGGCCTGATCGGCGCGGTGGGCCAGAACATCGAGCGCGAGAAGAAGGTGGAGGTGCTGGCCAAGTACGCGGGCCTGGAGAACCGCCGGGTGGCCGTGTTGGTGAAGGCCGACATGGGCACGCTGTACGAGCACCCCAACGTGGTGCCCAACATCGCCGCCAACCTCTCACAGCGCATCCACGACAACGTCTCTGGTGCCAAGGTGCTGGATCCCCGCACCGTGCTGAACTTCCAGTACCAGAAGTCCTCGTGGGCCGCCATGCCTCTGGGGAAGCTGGCCGAGGAGCTGGACGTGGATCGCGTGGTGGTGGTGGACATCTACGAGTTCCGCTTGAACCCGCCGGGCAACCGCTGGATGTGGGAGGGAGTCTGTGGGGCCCACATCGGCGTGGCCGAGCGCGACGGCATCGAGCCCGACGAGCCTGTGGAGCAGTGGAACGTGGCCGCCAAGTTCCCGCCGCAGGAAGGCACGGCGCGCGACCAGCTCAGTCCCACGCTGGTGCAGACCGGTCTGATGGCCAGCTTCGTGCAGAAGGCCGCCTGGGTCTTCTACGACCACATCGAGGACAAGTACCCGGACATCCGCAAGTGAGGCACCTGGCGCGCATCCTGCTGCTGACGGCCGGCACCCTGACGGCGGCGGTGGCCTGCAACATCATTACGCCTGCGGCGTACATCATCGAGGGGCCGGCCAGCGACGACGCGCAGTACACGCTGCCGGATCGCAAGGTGGTGATCTTCGTGGACGACCGCAAGAGCGTGCTCAGCCGGACGCAGCTGCGCACCACCATCGGTGACAAGGTGGCGGCCGACCTGCTGGCGAAGAAGCTGGTGCCGGAGGCGGTGGCCTCTCGGGACGCCGTGGCCGTGGCCCGCCGCGAGGAGAGCGCCGGAAAGCAGCTGAGCACCGCGGAGATCGGCGAGAAGGTGGGCGCCGAGGTGGTGATCCACGTGCGCATGGTCTCCTTCGAGCTCTCCGAGCCCGGCGGCAATCCGCGGCCCAACGCCGTGGCGCTGGTCAAGGTGATCGACGCCACCAACCGCGCCCGACTCTTTCCGGCCGATCCAGAGGCGCCCGGTGCCGAGGTCCGCAGCACCATGAACGAGGTCGGCATGGACCTTTACAACAGCACCACGGGCCGTCGCTCCATCGAGGACCTGCTGGCGGCCAACCTGGGCGACCGCATCGGCAAGCTCTTCTACAAGCACGAGCGGAACGAGCTGGGCAAGGGCATGGGCGTGAAGCGCTGATGCCGCCCGTCACGCTGCACCTGGTGGATCCCGAGGGGCCGGGCGCGGCGCGCTGGCTCTGCAGGCTGGCGCGGGCGCACGCCGGTCACGCGCAGATGGTGGCGCTGGGTTCCCGTCCGGTCGACGGGTGCGTGCGGCGCATTCCGGTGCCGGCGGGTTCCGTTCGCCTGGCTGCGGCGGCGCTGGAGCGCCTGGCGGAGGAGACAGGGGCCGCGCTGCTGGTGGCGTGGGGTGTGCGGCCCGTTCAGGTGGCGTCGCGGGCGCGGGATGGTGCCGGCCGGCTGCTGGTCATGGACACGGTGCCGGAGGTGGCGTGGGTTCCGTTCGACGCGGAGGTGCTCTGCCTGGGTGACGCCGTGGCCGACCGCGCCATGCAGGCCGGATGGCCTCCGATGCGGATCCGCGTGCTGGCGCCTCCGGTGCCCGCCATGGCGGAGCCGGATCCGTCGGGCACGCTCCGGTCGGCGTGGCGCGCGACGCGCGGCATTCCGGCGTCGGCGTTCGTGGTCGGACTGCTGTCCGCTTCACCCGCCGATGGGCACGCGCAGAAGGCGCTGCATGCCGTGGGCCGCGTGCGCATGGCGGGTGTGGACGCCCGACTGGTGCTGGACCCGGCCGTGGCGCAGGCCGGCGCCATGCAGGTGTTCGCGCGATCGATCGGACTTCGCGACGCCGTGGTCTTCGATCCGGAGTCCCGAACCCCGGAGCGACTGGCCGCTGCGGTGGACGCGTGGATCTCGATCCCTTGCGACGGGAACGACGGAACCGCGCTGGATCCCGCGGTGGGTGCCGGACTGCATGCACCTCTGGTGGTCTCGGCGGGCTCGCTGGCCGCGCGCGGCGTGGTGGCGGGCGCCGAGGCGCTGGTGGCCGAACCGCCCAACGCCATGGCGGCGGCGTTGCTGGGGCTGGCGGAGGATCGCGCCCGGGGTTCCGAGCTGGCCTCGGCCCTGCGCGTGCGATACGCCTCGGAGGCCGCGCGTCAGGCCTTCGCCGCGTTCATCGCCGAGGCCGCCGCCCGTGCCTCGATCCGCCACCACAGCTCCGCGGCCGAGTCCGCGTAGAACGCACGAAGCGTCCCGGGCGGCAGTCGCTTGCCGCGAAGCCTTGGCGAGTCGAGGGGTCCGTGCCGGTCGGGCGCCACCATGGCCAGGTCCGGATCCGCGATGGGACTGGGCGCGTCGTGGTCGGTCTCCCACAGCGTGCGGAGCGCCCAGTAGCGGCTGGCGTACAGGTCGAAGGCGTCCTCGGGGGCGCTGGCCTTGGCGGCCATCTCCGTCTTGCCCTCCGCATGCGCCAGATGGTCGTCGGTGGTGACGATGTCGCTGCCGAACAGCACGCGCCCGCGGAAGCGTTCCAGGAAGTCCACCACCGCCTCGCGCTCGTGACGCGAGACCTCGCGCACGATCCACTTGGTGGCGCTGGCATCCAGGTGCAGGTTGGGATGGCGTTCCAGCAGTCCGGCGAGGAAGGTCAGGTCCTCCGGCCATCCGCCCAGATGCGCTGCGATCCACGGCACGCCAAAGCGGTCCAGCAGCCGCTCCAGCGGAAGGTAGTGGTCGCGCTTGGCTCCGTAACGGGAGGTGTCCGCGTAGCGCGTGGCGAACCAGGTGTCGGGATCCGCCACGTGCGTCATGAACGACATGCCCAGCGACTCCGCCAGCCGCATGGCCTCCAGCCGCATGGGTGCGTCCAGCCGGAACATGTCCGGATCGCCCAGCTCGATGGCGAAGTCGGTGATGCGCGGCGCAGCCCAGAACTTGCAGATGCGCGCGCCCGCCCCGTGATACGCGTGGATCCGCTCCAGGAATCCCTCCCCATGTGCGTGCCGGCGATCCTTGGACGCCCAGTCCGGAACCGCGATCAGGCGAAGGCGGTCACCCAGCACCCGCCGCACCACCGGCACCTGGTCCAGCGCCGTCATGGACCAGATCTGGCCGATGCCGTACAGGTCCATCGCCTCGCGAAGCAGCGCCGACGCGCGTTCGCCGTTCACGTGCGCGTGCACGTCCACGATGCGGTAGGGCAGCGTCGCGAAGCCGCGGGCCGCGGCGCGATAGTCCAGGTCGTGCAGGTTGGACGGGTTCCGCGGCACGCCGCGATGCTAGGGCCGCTCAGCGAGCCCGGCGCTTCAGCGGACGCTTGGCGGACACCTTCTTCGAGGGTGCACGCGGCATGCTGCGCGTGACGATGCGCGGCGCCTCCAGGCGCCCGAAGTGGTGCACGCCGGCCACCCACATCTCGTGATCGCTCTCGATGTCCAGGTGGCGGATCATCTCGCAGTCCAGCCACCACAGCGCCCGCATGGGCACCGGGCACATGGAGGGCGTGCTGAGGTGGGGGAGTCCCAGGAACGGGTCGCGTCCATGGTCCGGCATCACCTGAAACACGCGATCCACCAGAGGATCGTCCTCGGCCACGCGGCACAGGGCGAAGTTGCGCGAGTCGCGGATGATGGGGCTGAGTCCCTGGCCCTTCTCGATGGCCAGCGCCACCATGGGGGGATTGGTGGCGCACTGCTGCACCCAGCGGACCACGGCGGCGGAGCGCATCTCGCCGAAGCGGCTGGTCACGAGGAACTTCCCGCTCGGGATCTCCTCGAGCAGGTCGGCGACCTCGGATCGTGCGATAGGCGGCCAGTCGCGGCGCGACGTCACGGCGCCACCGTAACCCGATCCAGCCAAAATACGAGCGCAAGGTGTTGTAAATGCGCAAGTTACGCAATATGGGACGCAGATCGTCCGAAGGCCGGTGGGCGGAAAGTTGGTTGAAAGTGTGTGGATGAGACGAATTGTGGGGCGAAGTGTTGCAAAGTGGGGCGTTCTGACTTAGAGTGCCAGCCACGGTGCTCCCATGCTCTTCCTTGGAGAGTTCGAACACGCCCTCGATGCCAAGCAGCGTCTCGCCGTTCCCAGCGAACTGCGCGCCTGCATGCCGCACGATGGCGAGGACGCCGTCTTCGTCGCAGCGCCCGGTCCCAACGGATTCCTCTGGCTGTGGCCGGAGGCCACGTTCGCGGAGCTGGCCAGGTCGCTCGGTGGCTCGCTGGTGGGCGACGACTCGCTGCAGAACTTCGAGCGCCTGGTGTTCAGCCAGTCCGCTCGCGCACCGCTCGACCGAGCGGGGCGCATCCGCATTCCCGATCGCATGCTCCAGCGGTTCGGCCTCTCGGGCAACGTGGTGGTCCTGGGGGTGCGAGACCACCTGGAGCTGTGCACGCCGGAGCAGTGGAAGGGAGAACGCGATCGACTGGAGCCTGCCACCACGGACGTGTGGCGAAAGGCTCGCGAGGCGCTGCGCAACCGGACGGCCGGCTGAGCGCACCTTGCATCAGGCTTCCGACCCCACCGCAGGATTCGCGGTGGAGCCAGCGAAGACCCGCCCTTGGCCAAGGAAGGCCGACCGCGGGTCGTAGGCGGACGGATGGTGTCGAGAGGGCCATGGACGGCCCCCACGAGCCAGCCGCGCCGCGAAGGACACTCGGGCCATGGACGGCCCGTCATTTCCGGGTACCCGGTCGCCAAGGAAGGCGTCGGGCACTCTGGGCCCCCTCGGGGACGCCCATCCGTCGATGCCCCCGCAGCGGGACGCCGCTGCGGGGGCATTTCCTTTCCGGGCCGAAACCGCAGGGAATCCCGCGGAATCCGGGGGCTTTGGCAAGTCCAGTGGCTGCGGTACCTTGGGGGACCCCAGAGCCGGAAGGCTTGCGGTGGGGCGCGCATGGATACGCGGAGGCTTGGAGCACCGCGGCGCACCCCATCGGGCAGGAGGTGCTCCGATGCTGGTCATCACCCGACGCGAAGGCGAAGAAGTCATCATCGGGGATCCCTCGGCGCCGCTGGGCATCGTCCGCATCGCTGCCATCAAGGGTGACCGCGTGCGCATCGCCTTCGAGTTCCCCCGCGAGATCGTGGTCCACCGCCGGGAGGTGGCGGAGCAGATCAGCGCGGCGGAGAAGGACGGCAATCCCATCGCGGGCCAGATTCGTCCGG
>CAZKHO010000130.1:0-6306 GCA_964552505.1 uncultured Bifidobacterium sp.
TCGGCCTTCATCTGCTGGCCGATGGGCAGCGGGTCGATGCCGCGGTGGATCACCAGCTCCAGCACGCGGCTCTTGCGGTCCAGCAGGCGCACCTCGAAGTTGGCCGCGCCGAAGAGATCGCGCAGGCCCTGCTCGATGCGGCCTTCGATCAGCCTCAGGCGTTCGGCCACGTTGAGCGGGTTCACGATGACCGCGTCCAGGTCCAGCAGCGCGGCGCCCGCGGCGTCCACCGCCTCCACGCGATCCAGCAGACGCTGTCGCGGCGAGACGTTGAGCAGCGTGGCCAGCGAGCGCTCGGCGGGAAGCGCGGCGCCCAGCGGCGACACGGTGACCTCGTAGCTGCGCCCGTTGGAGCGGAAGCGCCGGGCCATGGTGCGGCGCGCGTCGGTGAGTTCGCGGAGCGCGTCGCGCGCGGCGTCGGCGAACTTGCGGAGCGTCTCCGGGTCCTGTGCGGCCAGCCGGGCGCTCATCCAGAGGATTTCGCCCGAGGCGTCCACCACGCCCACGCCGTCCGCCAGCTCCTGCAGCAGCGTGGCGGCGTCGAAGGTGCCGGTCTCCTGGGCGCGGGCCGTCATGCGGGCAGTCTAGGGGTGCGGGGCGGTTCCATTCACTACACTCATCGACCGTCGAGACACCCATGCTTCAAGCCGAAGGCCTGGTCAAGCGATTCGGCTCCCGAACCGCCGTGAATGGCGTGAATCTCGCCGTGCAGGCGGGGTCCGTCTGCGGCTTTCTCGGCCCCAACGGCGCCGGCAAGAGCACCACGCTGCGGATGGTGACCGGGGTGCTGGCGCCCGACGCCGGCACCGTCCGGGTGGGCGGCGACGACGTCTGGGCGCGTCCGGCCGCCGCGCGCGTGGGCATCGGATGGCTGCCCGAGCGGGTGGCGCTGCATCCGGCCAGCACGGTGGAGGAGCATCTGGCGTGGGCCGCCGGACTGCACGGCGTGCCTGCGGACCGGACGCGTGCGGCCGTGGACGCGGCCGTGGCGCGCTGCGACCTGGGCGAGGTTCGGCGGCGTCCGTGTCGCGCCCTGAGCAAGGGGTTCCGTCAGCGCGCCGGTCTGGCCGCGGCGCTGGTGCATGCGCCGCGACTGCTGGTGCTGGACGAGCCCACCGCGGGCCTGGACCCGGCGCAGGTGCTGGCGTTCCGCGAGCTGCTCCGCGGCCTCAAGGGATCCGTGAGCGTGCTGCTGAGCACGCATGTGCTGGCCGAGGTGGAGGCGGTGTGCGACGCGCTGGTGGTGCTCGATCGCGGTCAGGTGATCGCCACGGGATCGCCGCTGGAGGTGCGTCGCGCGCTGGGCGTGAGCGCGCGCCTGGAACTGGAAGTGGACGATCCCGTGCGTGCCGAGTCGGCGTTGACCGAGTGCGGGCTGCGGCTCGCCAGCCGCGTGCCCTGCGCCGACGCACCGTGGACCGCCGTGGTGGCCGAAGGCGCCGTCACCCCCGAAGCGCGCGGCCGCGTGGCGCAGGCGCTGGCGCGCGACGGCGTGGCCGTGCGTCGGCTGGACCTGGAGCACGGGCCGCTGGAGGAAGCGTTCAAGCGTCTGGCGGAGGAGCCCTCGTGAGCGCCTTCGCCGCCACGCTCCGTCGCGAGGCCCTGCAGTCGCTGGTGGGCGGGCGCGCCTGGACCATGGCCGCGGCCATCGCGGCGCTGACGGGTCTTCCGCTGGCGGCGCTGGATCAGGCGCGCACGGGCGTGGCGGACTTCGCGCCCACCTTCTCCGTGGCGGCGTGGTGCGTGCTGGTGGCGGGCGCGCTGCTGGGAGCGGCCAGCCTGTCCGGCGATCGTCGCAACGGCACCTGGGAACTGGTGGTGGCCGGACCGGCACGACCGGCGGACAGCGTGTGGGGCAAGTCGTGCGCCTTGGCGGTGGCCTGTGCCGTGCTGGTGTCGGGCTTCCCGCTGCAGGCCGCGGTGGAGGCCACGCGCGTGTCGGTGGACTGGGCGTCGGTGGCGTCCGGCATGGCCGCGCTGTGGCTGCTGGGCATGGCCACCGGGGCGGCCGGGCTGGCGGCGGCTTCGCTGGTGCGATCCGGCCTGGGCGCCACGGTGACGGCGCTGCTCTCGTGCGCGGCGTGGGTCTACCTGGCGCGATCGGCGCAGGTGCTGGGCGACCCGTGGACCGCGGCGGTGGGCTACGCGCTGGATCCGGTCCGACGCGTGCAGGAGTGCGCCGCGGGAAGCGTGGATCTTGGAAGCGTGGCCGCGCTGCTGGGCGTGTGGGCGTCGTGCACCTGGTTGTCGGCGCGCTGGGCCGACGCGGAGCGACGACGCACGCGCGCGCAGGCGTGGCGGCGTCGCGTGGCGGCGCTGGTGCTGGCGCTGCCGGCGGCGGTGGTGGTGGGGGCGGCGGTGCGCGGGCCTGGCGCGGAGCCGCCCAAGGCCGATCTGCATCGGGTGTTCCGCGTGCGCGCGTCGGAGGCGCTGCAGGGTGCCATGCGCGAGACGCCCGGGCCGGTGCACCTGACGCTGCTCTCGGCGCGTGGCCTGGCGGAGCCGGCGGCGGCTGCGGCGCGACAGGCCGTGGAACGGGCCGAGGCGTGCGTGGACGCATCCGGGAGCCGACCGGCCGCCTTCGAGGTGGACCTGCTCTCGCCGCTCCAGGCCGGAGCGGGCGCCAAGGCCATCGAGCGGATGCAGGCCGCCGAGGCCGGCTCCACGAATGCGTGGCGTCAGGCCTTCGACCGCGGGCTGGAGGCGCTGGAGGCCGTCTGGAGCGCCGCCGAACTTCCGGGCGCCATGCAGCAGGCCGCCACTCGTCGCGGTCAGGACGATCCGCTGGCGGGCAAGCTGCTGGAACTGGCCGCGCGACTGCAGCGCGGCGTCTCCGAGGGCCCCGCGCTGACGCAGGCCTTCCAGACGGCGGCCGCCTGCGCGCCGGAGCGGCCGCTGGGTGACCTGGAGGGCACGGGCCGCGTGCTGGCGGCGGAGCTGGGCGCATGGGCCAGGACGCTGCGCGCCGCGGCCGACGCGCTGGCCGCACCGGGCGCCTCGCGCGAGCACCGCGAGATGGCCCGCCGCGCCGGCGCGCTCTGCGACGGCTGCCGCACCGCGCAGGACCTGATCGACCGACTGCCGCCGCTGCGCCTCACCGAAGTGGCGGCGGCGCTCCGCTCGCCGCCGGTGGTGGTGGTGACCACGCCCCAGGGCTGCGCCGCGGTTCCGGCCTACCGCCTGATGGAGGGGCCCGCCGCGGCCGACCAGGCGCTGGCCGACACGCTGGCCGCGGCCAAGGGCGCACCGCGATCCGCGGTGGTGTTCGTGCATGCGGGACAGCGTTCGCCGCTGGAGGCCACGGCCTCGGGCGCGGACTTTGCGTTGGTGGCGGACGCGCTCCGCGCGGCTCGACTTCGCGTGGAGGCCTGGAATCCGGCGCAGCAGCCGCGGCCGTCCGCACGCGAGGCGCGCCGTCGCGCGTGGGTGATCGTGCCGCCCTTCGAGCGCCGCTCGCTGGAGGCGGACGCCGCCGAGCAGGCGGTGCTGGAGGCCGCCGCGCGCCTGCTTCGCGAAGGCGAGCCGGTCTTCGTGCTGTTGCAGCCCAGCGTGGCCGCGTCCATGGGCATGGTGGATCCCTGGTCCGCGCTGCTGCGGCCGCAGGGACTGGAGGCGCGCACCGACGCCATGGTGGTGCAGCTCTCCGCCCAGGGCGAGAACGCGCGCCAACTTCGCAGCACGCTGGAGGACGTGGTGGCGGGCGATCATGTGGTCGGTGCCGCGCTGCATGGCCGCGTCCAGTGGCCCACGCCCATGCCGCTGCGCCTGCAGGCCAATTCCGCCTGGACGCCGGGCGTGGTGGCGCGCGTGGAGCCGCTGCCGTCCATCTGGGTGGAGGAGGATCCGCGCGTGGTCTCCAAGGGCGCCGACGCCGTGCCCGCGGGCAAGGCGCTGCACGAGGGCGATCTGGTGCCGTTGCTGGCGGTCTCCGAAGGCGAAGGTCGTCGTGTGGCGCTGGCCGGCGGCCTGGGCTGGGCGCTGGGCAGTGCCGCAGGTCTGGCGGACGCGCGTGGAGCGCTTCGCTCGCCGGGCAACCGCGATCTCTTCGTGGGAACGGTCCGATGGCTGGTGGGCGAGCAGGGTGCGGGCGCGGTGGCCGCCCCGGTTCGGCCGGTGCCCGCGCTGGCGCAGGTGTGGCTGCCCGCGGTGGCGCTGGTGCTGATGCGCGCCGGCGTGGCGGGCTGGAGGCGAAGGTCATGAGCCGTCTGGTGCGATGGTCCGTGCCGGTGCTGATGACGGCCATGGCTCTGGCGTTGGGCGCGTGGTGGCGCGCCGGCTCCACGCAGGTGGTGCGTGCGCCGCTGTCGCCGTTCGCGGTGTCTCGCGCGTCGTCGCTGCGTCTGGCCGGCGCCGGCGGCGAGCTGCGCTACGAGCGTCGCGGCGACGCGTGGCGGCAGGTGGCGCCCTTCGAGCAGCCGGCGGACGTGGCGGCCGTGCGCGTGCTGCTGGCCGCGGCCAGCGACGCGGCGCCCGTGTATCGCGTGCCGCTGGCGGAGGCGCCGCCCGAGTCGCGGCTGGCGTCCGCGGACCTGACGCTGACGGTGGGGGTGCCCGGCGAACCGGACCGCGTGTTCCGCATCGGCGCCGACCATCCGGCGGGACTGGCCTGGGTGGCCGAGCAGGGCGGTGCGCAGGCGGGGCCGTGCGCACCCGACCTTCGACGCCTGTCCATGGCGGCGGCGCGCGGCGCCCTTCGCGACGACCGGCTGCTGGAGCTGGCGGGTGCGGACACGGACCTGGTGGCGTTCGCCGTGCCGGGCATGGGCGCTTCGGAGCAGCTGCGTCTGGAGCGGGGGCCGTCCGGATGGCGCATGACGCGACCCTTCGACTCGCGTGTGGACGCGGCGGCGGTGACGGCGTTCCTGCAGTCGCTGGCGCGCCTGCGTCACGGCGGCGTGGTGAACGAGAACCCGGGCGACGGCGCCGCGCACGGACTGGCGCAGCCGGTGGTGGAACTGTCGGTGCGCTCTCTGGATCCCGCCCTGGGTCGCGCACGCGAGGAGCGCGTGCTGGTGGGTGGCGAGGCGGGTGCGGGCGGCCGCTTCGTGCGTCAGGCCGGCCGGGCGCCCGTGCTGGCGCTGGACGCCAAGGCGGTGGCGGCCCTGCTGCCCGCCCCGTCCAGCTTCGTGGATCCGCGCGCCTGCGGACTGCGACCCGAGGAGATCTCCACGGTGCGCGTGCTGGACACGGAGGATCATCCGCGCGTGCAGCTTCGCCGCGACGCCGACGGCTGGAAGCGGCTGGACGCGTCGGGCGCTGGGATCCCGGTGGACGACCGGAACGCGCGCGAGCTGCTGCGCTCGCTCTGCGAGACGCGCGCCACCGCCATCGCCGGCGACCTGCCCAGGTCCGAGTGGCTGATGGGCGTGATCGAACTCTCCACCGGTGAGGGCGCCAAGCGTCGCGTGAGCGCGTGGCGGCTGCCCGACGGTCGCTGGGCCATGACGGACGGCGACGGTCCGCCGCGCGTCTTCGCGGCCGGACTGGCCATGCCCATGCAGCCGGACGATCACCCGCCGAAGCGGTAGTGCAGCAGCGCGTCAGGGCCGCGGCGCCTGGCGGAGAGCAGCCGCATGGGCACGCCGTCGGTGATGCGCTCCGTGACGAAGCCGCGCGCGGGCCCCATGGCCTCCTCGTCGGCCAGCAGGCGCGGTCCCACGAACACCCAGGCTTCGTCCACCAGACCCTCGCGGAGCAGGGCGCCGGTGAGACCGCCGCCCGCCTCCACCAGCACGGTGCTCACCTCGAACTCGCGTCGAAGCGCCTCCAGGAGGCCGCGGAAGTCGCTGTGCTGCTTCATGCAGCCCACGCCCAGGTCGCCCAGCGCGCGGCGATGCTCGCTGCGTTCGCCGAAGGCCTTGGGCAGGGTGGTGACCACGGTCCGATGCTCGCGCGCGGTGCGCACCACCTGACGGTCCAGCGGCAGGGCCAGCTCCGGATCCACGATCACCCGGATGGCGCTGCGGCGCGCCGTGCCGCTCCGGCAGGTCAGCAGCGGGTCGTCGCGCATCACCGTGCCGATGCCGGTCAGGATGGCGTCCACACGACCGCGCTCGCGGTGCACCATGGCACGGCTGCGCTCGCAGCTGATCCACTTGCTGTCGTGGCTGCGCGTGGCGATGCGGCCATCGACGGTCTGCGCCCACTTGGCGACCACCCACGGCAGCGCGGTGGTCACGCGCTTCACGAAGGGCGCGTTCAGTTCGCGCGTCTCAAGCAGGCTCAGCTGCTCGCACGCGATCCCCGCGCCGCGCAGCCACGCCTCGCCGCCCTGCGCCTGCGGGTGCGGGTCGCGCTCGCCGTAGA
>CAZKHO010000131.1:0-6300 GCA_964552505.1 uncultured Bifidobacterium sp.
TGGGACGCGATCCCTCCTGCGACCTGGTGGTGCCCGTGCCCACCATCTCGCGCCAGCACCTGCGGCTGCAGCAGGCACGCGGCCAGTGGGCGGTGACGGACCTGGGCAGCACCGCCGGCACACGAAGGCAGGGGACCACGCTCCGGCCGCAGGATTCGGTGCCGCTCATCGACGGCGACCAGCTGGACCTGGGCGCGGGCGTGATGGCGGCGGTGGAGATCGAGGCCTTCGGCGGCGTCTCCGCCTCGGAGACCCTGGACGAGGCGGGCGTGGTGGGCGAGGCGAAGGCGGTCCAGCAGGCCAGCACCGACGGCCTGCTGGCGCACGTGCTGGCCGCCTCGCGCGCCATCGGACAGGCCGCCACGGAGGCGGACATCTGGGCCAACGCCGCGCGCGCCATGGCCGAGGCCGAGGGACTGGGTGTGAGCGCGGCGGCGGTGATCGAGGTGGGCGAGGCGGACGCGGTGCAGTCGCTGGCCGCGCACGGATCCCGCACCCACGGCTGGAGCCGACGCGGCATCGCGGCGGCGCTGGCCAAGCCCGGGCAGACCGCCGTGTTCGAGCGCGGCGGCGGCGGCGCGGGCGCCGAACGCGCCACCATGATGGGTGACAGCCAGTACGTGGCGTGCCACGCGCCGGTGCTGGCGCACGCCGGCGGCGCGCTGGTGCTCTGCGCCGAGGGGCGCGCCGCGCTGGGCGACGGCCGCGCCAACTTCACGCACTTCCTGGGCATCGTCTCGGAGCTGGCCGTGCAGGCCGTGGTGCAGGTGCGTCGCTCTCGGATCGCGCGCTACGTCTCGCCCAGCGTGGCGTCGCTGCTGGCGCGCGGCGGTCAGGACGCGCTGGAGCAGGCGCCCGAGTGGCGTCATGCGGCGTGCCTCTTCCTGGACCTGCAGGGCTTCAGCTCCATGGTGGACGGCGACGAGCACGCGTTGCATGAGGTGCACGCGCGCGTGCGCGCCGTGATGGACGCGCTGGCCCGCGCGGTCTTCGACCAGCAGGGGATGGTGGTGGACTTCACGGGCGACGGGCTCTTCGCCGCCTTCGGCGTGCCCGCGGCGCACCAGGGACACGTGGGCGCGGCGGTGCGCGCGGCGCTGGCCATGCGTGCGGTGGCGCCAGCTTCGCGTCTGGGTCTGGACGCCGGACGCTGCCTCTTCGGACCCATGGGCGCCCGTCAGCACGCCAAGCTTGGACTCTTCGGAACCGTGGTGAATCGCGCCAGCCGCATGGAGGCGCTGGGCCGGCCGGAGCGGCTGCGCGCCGGCGTGCTCTGCACCGCGGCGGTGGCGCAGGACGCCGCGGCGGGGGAGGCGGCCCGTTTCCTGCGCGTGGGCATGGTGCAGCCCGCGGGGCTGACGGAACCCGTGGAGGTGTTCGAGGCGGTGGCCCTGGACGCGGCCACGCCCGCTCTGGCGCAGGAACTGGAGGCGTGGTCGCGGCGACTGGAGTCCGCGCGCGGTCCCGCCGACCTGCGCGCGTTGGCGTCGGCGCTGCAGCCCAAGGCGGACGCCCATCCGCGCCTTGCGTGGCTGGCCGAGCAGTCCCAGCGTCTGGCCACCTCGGACTCGGAGTGGGACGGCGTGCACCGCCCGGGCAAGTGACGCGGGGTGTGCGTCAGTCGCCGATGCGGTCGATGTAGAGGTCGAAGACCAGCGTGGCGTTCGGCGGAATGTTGGCCGAGGGACTGCCCCGCTCGCCGTACGCACGGTCGGGTGGAAGCACCAGGCGTCGGTGCATGCCGGCGCGCACGCCCACCAGCGCGTCGCTGAGTCCCTGAGGCTCCATGGTGGCTCCGGCCTGGCGGCTGCGCGGCTTGCCCGAGCCTCGGGAGTCGAACACCGGTCGGCCGTCGGACAGCGCGCACTGGTAGTGGTAGTGCACCAGGTCGCCAGGACGGGCCGTGGGACCGCGGCCGGGCGTGAGGTCCGCCGAACTGGCCACGGGAGGCGCCTGCGGCGGCGCCGGGGGCTTGGCGTCCTGACTGGACCCGGAATCGGCCGCCGGCGCCGTCTGGGGCGCATGGCCTGCCGCCGCCTCCACGCGATCCATCGCCGGCCGGATCACCTTCTGCAGGCGCTCCTCGCGGGCCTTCGCGTAGTCGGCCGCCGAGGCGAATGCACCCGCCTCCAGATCCGCGCGGAGGGAGTCGGCCACTGCGCGGAAGTCCTGGCCGTCCTCGCCGGCTCCCACCGAGTAGCAGACGATGACCAGCGGGAGCGAATCGTCGGACGACAGCGACTGCGCGGTCATGTGCCAGCGGCCGTCCACCTGATGCGCCGCGATCCAGCTGGCCGGGCTCTCATGATCCCGAGGCGTGACCGCCAGCCGGAACAGGGTGGGGTCCTTCGACGAGGGCTGGGTCTCGATGTCCCAGGGGAACCCGGAGACCCCCAGCGACTCGCGTGCATGTCCCGCCAGGACCCCGAATCGTTCGGCTGCGGCGCGGTCGGCCGGGAGCAGCTGCTCCATGGTCCACCCCAGGGCGCGCGCCCAGACCGCAGGATTCTGCGACCCGTCCACCGAGGCCAGCAGTCGCGTGAGCGCCTCGGGGTCTCGTTCCACGGCGTCCAGGTCCTCGCGCATCCGGTCGAGCGACTCGTAGGGCCGCGTGGGATGGTCCTTCACGAAGGCCAGCTTCGCCTGGAACTGCGCCTTCTGTCGGCGCTGCTCCTCGCGAAGGCCTTGCCGCTGGCGCTCCAGCTCCTCCGGCGCCACGGGCTTCGGGAGCGCTCCCAGACCGCCGGGGGCGGGGATGGTCTGCAGGCCGCGCTCGCGCAGCGCACGGATCGAGATCACCGCGGGCTCGTCGCGCAGCTGCGAGTCGGCCGCCTCGCAGGCCGACACGAACGCGCGCCAGTCCTCGCCACGAAGCCGTTCAGGGATGGACGACTCGACCGTGGCCACCGGGCTGTCGCCGTCGGGTTCCGCCTCCACCGCGCCCAGTCGGGTGGTCTCCACGCAGATCCACTTCGGCTCGTCGTTCTTCGACGGCACGAACACGCCCAGGAACACGTGGCCCGGCGGGCAGATGAGGTGCACGTCGAAACCCAGGCGGAGCAGCACGCTGGCCAGGGCCGCCGTGCCGTCCGCGCAGTTGGCGGCGCTCTCCTGGATGGCCTCGTGCAGGGGGCGGATGATCTGGGTGGGGCTCTCGCCGGACGCTTCGGTGCGATTCTGGATGGCCACGTAGCTCAGTCCGCGGTTCCGGAACGCCTTCCACACCGCGTACACCTGCTTCACGCAGTCCGTGAACGACTCCTTGCCGGTGTAGCCCAGCGACGGACAGACGCCCAGCTGCTTGGCCTCGCCGATGAGCCCGCGCACCCACGGGTGATCCTCGTTCACCATGATCGCCGCCGGCAGGAGCGGCAGCTGCGTCTCCACCACCTCGCTGGGAAGGATGGTCACCTGGCGCGAGCCGGTGGCGGTCTTGCCTGCGCACTCCACGGTGAACTCCACCGTGGCCTGCGTGGGCTCGCGGACCGCGGCCAGCGCCTGGCGGTTCCAGTCGGGCAGCAGATCGATGTCACGCATGCCCATCGCGTCGATGGTCTGCGTGCCCTTGGTGACGCCCGCGTAGCCGGGAATGCGCACGGAGGCCTTCACCTCGGTGCCGGGAGGACCCCAGAACCGCAGGCTGACCGGCGGGTAGTGCTGTTCAGCGTAGTGAGCACCGCGCATCCACATGGCGTAGGTGCTCAAGTTGAAGCCGCCCCCGAAGTCGTCGCACAGTTCGCGGCCCATGGCTTCGCGCGCCACGTCGTCCGCCAGCGTGAACTTCCGCAGCAGGCGCTCCGCGGCGATCAGCGTGGACGCATGGATGGTGGGCTCGATCCAGGGCGTCCAGCCGATCTCCACCTCCTTGCCGTCGGCGGCCTCCAGCGAGAGCGTGCCTTCGGGCTTCTTGGGTCCCTCGTCGTCGCACGGCCAGTCGATGAATCCCGTGTCCATGGCGCGGTCCAGCACGGGCCACACCGCGTCGATGGCCAGAAGCATCATGGACAGGTAGTCGTTCAGCAGCGCCGCGTTCACTTCGCCGTCCTGCACCGGAATGGCCACCTGCGCGTCCACCGTGCCGGTGAGATCGTTGGAGAGGAACTGCACGTCGGTAGGCACCTTGGCGCCCGCCTCCAGCAGCGCGCGTCGGGCGGCGCTGGGAAAGCGGCACTGGCGCAGCGACGCGAAAGCCGGCGCCTTCAGTTGGTACCAGGTGCGGTCGCCCAGCTTGAATTCCGAGAAGGTCAGGTCCACGCCCCGGTGCCCGCGGGCGTTCACGTAGACCTCGGTGCCGAATCCAAGGTTCACCACGTTGGAGCGTGAGTCGATCTGGAACTGGAACTGCAGGAACTCCAGCGCCTTCAGCAGCGGCTCGATCCGCTCGCGGAACGGCAGGGCGGCCTCGCCGGACGGCGGGCTCTGCGCGGGAGCGGAGGCGTTCAGGGCCAGCGTCAAGGTCATGCACACGGCCGCGGCGAAGCGGGGCGCAACGGCGAGGATCTTCGGCGTCATGGTGAGGCTCCCGGAGTGGACGGCCAAGAGGCGGCCGATCCGTAGGCTACCTTTGGGCCAGGGCCGGTCGGGCATGGGTCCCGTCGCGCGCCCGCATGAACCTTCTTCCGGAGGAGCCTGCCGTGAACACGCTGCTGAACCTGCTGTGGTGCCTGCTGGCGGGGCTCTGGCTGTTCCTGGCGTACCTGCTGATGGGCGTGGTGTTCTGCCTCACGGTGATCCTGATCCCCCTGGGGCTGGTCAGCATCAAGATCGGGGCGCAGATGCTGGCTCCCGTGGGCAAGCAGGTGGTGGCCAAGCCTCACGCCACCGGCTCGCTCCGCCTGGTGGCTGCGATCCTGTGGGTGGTGGTTGGACCCGGCCCTGGTCTGTGCATGCTGCACCTGCTCACCGGCGTGCTGCTCTGCCTCACGGTGATCGGCA
The DNA here is from genome assembly GCA_964552505.1 of uncultured Bifidobacterium sp. Classification (GTDB taxonomy): domain Bacteria; phylum Planctomycetota; class Phycisphaerae; order Phycisphaerales; family SM1A02; genus SYAC01. The sequence goes on from CAZKHO010000131.1 coordinate 4,936, forward strand.
TTCCGTTGGGTCTGCAGAACTTCAAGTTCATGCAGATCGCGCTGCTGCCGCTGCACTACGAGCTGCGCTGAAGCGGTGGCGGACCGCCACCCGGGCGCTCAGAACCAGGCCTTCTTGCCCACCTGATACTCGGCCACGAACTGGTCGTCGGTCTTGGTCAGGTAGAGGATGCCCTCGATGAAGCCCAGGATGCTGCCGAAGCCGCAGGTGGCCACCGTGATCACGATCCGGATGATTCCGCCCAGCGCATCCCCCAGGATGAAACGGTGGATCCCGAGGCCGCCGAAGAGCAGGCCCATGATGCCGCACAGGACGCGCTGCGACGGCTGGGGAGAGGACGGCGAGGGGGCTGCGGGCGGGAAGTTGCTCATCGTGCGTGGGCCTGTCGAGGGTGGTGGAACGGTTCGCGCCCGGAGCGCGACCTGCAGGGAGGTTCCCCGCGCGTGCCCCCAAGGATCGCGTCCGTCCGCTGCACTACCATCCCGCGGATGGCCTCCGAATCGCAAGGCAAGGACCCGTCCCAGGTGCCCCCGGCCGAGGAATCGCCCTCGGCGCTGGAGGCCGCTCGCCGCGCCAAGCTGGAGCGCTTCCGCACGGAGCTGAAGCTGGAGCCGTTCGGTTCGCGCGTGGAGGGGCTGGTGCCGCTGGCCGCGGCGCGTGCGGAGTTCCGCGAGGAGCTGCAGGTGGCCGCTGACGCCGAGGCCGCCAAGGCGAAGGCCGATCCGTCCCACGCGCCCGCGGAGCCTCGCCCGGTGCGGCGCGTGGCCGGGCGCATCGTGCAGCACCGCGACCTGGGCAAGCTGGTCTTCGTCTGGCTGCGCGACCACTCGGGCGACCTGCAGGTCTCCATCAGCAAGGCCGCGGTCTCGGCGGGCGAGTTCGAGCTGGCAAAGGCGCTGGACTACGGTGACATCGTGAGCGCGGAGGGTCCGGTGGGCCGGACCAACAAGGGCGAGGTGTGCGTGTGGGCCCGCTCCGTCACGCTTCAGTGCAAGAGTCTGGCGCCTCCGCCGGGCAAGTGGCACGGACTGGAGGACGCCGAGACGCGCTACCGCCGTCGGTACATGGACATGTGGGCCACGCCGCGCACCATGACCACCTTCCAGGCGCGCAGCCGGATCGTGAGCGTGGTGCGCCGCTTCATGGAGGCGCGCGGCTTCCAGGAGGTGGAGACGCCCATGATGCAGCCGCTGGCCGGCGGCGCGGCGGCGCGGCCGTTCGTGACACGCCACAACGCGCTGGACATGCAGCTCTTCATGCGCGTGGCGCCCGAGCTGTACCTGAAGCGCCTGCTGGTGGGCGGCATGCCCAAGGTCTTCGAGATCAACCGCAACTTCCGCAACGAGGGCGTGGACCGCAGCCACA
>CAZKHO010000132.1:0-6279 GCA_964552505.1 uncultured Bifidobacterium sp.
ACGAAGGTCTCGCCGCGGCGCGGGCTCTCGTGGTTGAACAGGATGCCGCAGCTGGCGTGCATGCCGTAGCTCTCGCGGTAGTTCACGGTGATCCAGTGGCCGAAGACCTTGGCGCAGCCGTAGGGCGAGCGCGGGTAGAACGGCGTGGTCTCGCGCTGCGGCACCTCCTGCACCAGACCGTACATCTCGCTGCTGCTGGCCTGATAGAAGCGGATGGCGCGCCCGCTGATCTCCTGGAAGGTGTGACACGCCTCCAGCAGCCGGAGCGTGCCCGTGGCCACGATGTCCGCGGTGTAGGTGGGCTGGTCGAAGCTCACGCGCACGTGGCTCTGGGCGCCCAGGTTGTAGACCTCGTCAGGCTCCACCTTGCGCAGCACCTCCAGCAGGCCGTTGCCGTCGGCCAGGTCCCCGTAGTGCAGCTTCAGCCGGGCGCCGGTCTCGTGGGGGTCCTTGTAGAGGTGGTCGATGCGGTCGGTGTTGAAGGTGCTGCTCCGGCGCACGATGCCGTGCACCTCGTAGCCCTTCGAGAGCAGCAGTTCGGCCAGATAGCTGCCGTCCTGGCCCGTGATGCCGGTGATGAGCGCCTTCTTCACAGCGTGGGATCCTCGCAGGTTCCGGTCAAGCGTAGCCGACCCGCGCGCGTGACCGGCGTCGGACTGCGCTACCTTTCCGTGCGATGGCCTCCCCCCTTGCAGGCAAGCGCATCGTGGTCACCGGCGGCGCCGGCTTCCTGGGCCAGGCCGTCTGCGAGCGGCTGCGTGCCCTGGGCGCGGGAGAGGTGCTGGTGCCTCGCCGCGCGCAGTTCGACCTGACCACCGAGACGGCCGTGGAACGCCTGTACGGGGAGATGCGTCCTCAGGTGGTGATGCACCTGGCCGCGGAGGTGGGCGGCATCGGGGCCAACATGGCCAATCCCGGGCGGTACTTCTTCGCCAACATGGCCATGGCGCTGCACCTCATCGAGGGCGCCCGGCGGCACGGCGTGGAGCGCTTCGTGCAGACCGGCACCATCTGCGCGTATCCCAAGTTCACGCCTGTGCCGTTCCGTGAGGAAGACCTCTGGAACGGCTACCCCGAGGAGACCAACGCCCCCTACGGCGTGGCCAAGAAGGCGGCGCTGGTCATGCTGGACGCCTACCGACGGCAGTACGGCCTGAGAAGTGCGTTCCTGCTCCCGGTCAACCTCTACGGGCCGCGCGACAACTTTGATCTGCAGACGTCCCACGTGATCCCGGCGCTCATCCGCAAGTGCGTCGAGGCACAGCGTGCAGGTGCCCGGCACATCACCTGCTGGGGCACCGGCGCCGCCAGCCGCGAGTTCCTCTACGTGGACGACGCCGCCGACGGACTGGTCCGCGCGGCGGAAGTGCTGGACGATCCCGAACCCGTCAACCTGGGCACCGGCATGGAGATCACCATCCGTGATCTGGTCACGCTGATCGCGCGACTCTGCGGTTTCACAGGCGAGATCCGCTGGGACGCCTCCAAGCCGGACGGGCAGCCGCGCCGCTGCCTGGACACGCGCCGTGCCACGGAACGGCTGGGCTGGCGCGCCAAGGTGGGCTTCGAGGAAGGCCTGCACCGCACCATCGAGTGGTATCGGAGCCACGCCTCATGAGCGCACCCGCGCAGGCCTCGCGTGTGCTCCTCACCGGCGGCACCGGCTTCCTCGGCAGCCACATCGCCGTGGAACTGGCACAGGCGGGACTGCGGCCCGTGCTGCTCGACAACCTCTGCAACAGCAAGGTCTCGGTGCTGGAACGGCTGGCCGCCATCGTGGGCGGCCCCGTGGACTTCGTGCAGGGCGACATCCGTGACGGTGCGCTCATGCGTCGCACCCTGCGCGAGCACGGCATCCAGTCCGTGATCCACCTGGCCGGCCTGAAGGCGGTGGGCGAGTCGGTGCAGCGGCCGCTGGACTACTGGGACAACAACGTGGTGGGCACGCTGCGCATGCTGGAGGCGATGGCCGAGTGCGGCGTGCACTCGCTGGTGTTCAGCAGTTCAGCCACGGTGTACGGCGAACCGCAGCGTCTCCCTGTGACCGAGTCGCACCGCCTCTCCGCCACCAGCCCCTACGGCCAGACCAAGCTGGCCATCGAGCGCATGCTCCGGGACCTCTCCGCGTCCGACCCGTGCTGGCGGATCTGCATGCTCCGGTACTTCAACCCCGCCGGCGCGCACCCAAGCGGGCTGATCGGGGAGGACCCCAACGACGTCCCGAACAACCTGATGCCCTACGTGCTGAAGGTGGCGAGCGGAACCTTCCCGGCGCTGAGCGTCTGGGGCGGCGACTATCCCACCGTGGACGGCACCGGCGTGCGTGACTTCATCCACGTGGCGGACCTGGCGTCGGGTCATGTGCGTGCGCTGGAACGGCTGGCTTCGATGCGATGCGAAGCCATCAACCTGGGCACGGGTCACGGCACCAGCGTGCTGGAACTGGTCCGGGCGTTCGAGCGCGTGAACGGGGTCCAGGTGCCGCTGGTGATGAAGGCTCGGCGGCCCGGCGACGTGGCCAGCTGCTATGCGGACGCGTCCATGGCGCTGGAGCGTCTGGCGTGGCGCACGCGCCGCACCGTCGAGGACATGTGCCGCGACGCGTGGCGTTGGCAGCGAAACGCCGCAGCGGGCTCGGACTGACGCCGCCCGGGCCGCAACCAGGCCCGCACCTTTGCGATAGAACAGGCGTCATGGTGTCCCTGCTCACCGTCGTCCTGGTGTTCGCGGTGCCTCCCACGGGTGCCGCACCAGCACCCGCCCCGGTCGCGGAGCCGCCCAAGGACGCCGCCAAGGCGGACGCCACGCCCCAGGAGGCCAAGGAACCCCCGCACGACGACGAGGGCATCACCGTGCCGCCGGGCTTCCAGTGGGACGAATGGGCGCGCGAGCCGCAGGCGCCGGATCCGGTGGCCTTCACGGTGCTGCCCGACGGTGGCGTGCTGGTCTGCGAGAGCGAGCGCCAGGAGCACGGCATCGAGGACAACCGCTACAACAAGTGGTGGCTGCTCGACGACCTTCGCGCGCGCACGGTGGAGGACAGGTTGGCCATCTATCGCACGTGGGCCGAGAAGAAGGAAGGCGGCATGGCGTGGTACTCCCGCTGGTCGGATCGCCTTCGCCTGCTTCGCGACACCAAGGGCGGGGGCAAGGCCGACGCGTGGACCAACTTCTCCGGCGACTTCAACGAACCTCTGGACGGCACACTGGCCGGCGTGCTGAAGGTGGGCGACGCGGTGTGGGTGACCAACATCCCGCACATCTGGCGCTTCGTGGACCGTGACGGCGACGGCGTGGCCGAAGTGCGTGAGAAGCTTTTCACCGGCTTTGGTGTGCGCACCAGCCTTCGCGGCCACGACATGCACGGCCTTGTGCAGGGGCCGGACGGCCGCGTCTGGTGGTCGATCGGCGACCGCGGCTACTCCGTGCGCACCAAGGAAGGCGCGCTGCTGGAAGATCCAGGCTCGGGCGCGGTGTTCCGTTGCGAGCCGGACGGCACCGGGCTGGAGGTCTTCTACCGCGGCCTTCGCAATCCTCAGGAACTGGCCTTCAACGACTCGGGCGACCTGTTCACGGTGGACAACAACTCGGACGGCGGCGACAAGGCGCGTGTGGTGTACCTGCCGGACGGCGGCGAGACGGGCTGGGAGATGCCGTACCAGACGCTGGAAGGCGCCAACAAGCGTGGTCCGTGGGAACAGGAACATCTCTGGCACACCTTCGACGCCGCCGACGCGGTGCAGGCCGCATGGATCACGCCTCCCGTGGCGCATCTCACCGACGGTCCCTCCGGTCTGGCCGCCTATCCGGGCACCGGCTTTCCGCCTGAGTTCGACGGCACCTTCCTCATCTGCGACTTCCTGGGCGGCGACGCCTACAGCCAGGTCTGGCGCTTCGGGGTGAAGCCCAAGGGGGCCGGCTACGAGCTGGTGAACCCGGAGATCTTCATCAAGGACGTGCTGCCCACCGACGTGGAGTTTGGTCCGGACGGCAAGCTCTGGGTCAGCGACTGGTGGAACGGCTGGCAGAGCGACGGCAAGGGCCGTCTCTACCGCGTGTGGCACCCTGAAAGTCTGGCCAAGCCCGCCGCGCAACAGGCCGCGTCCATCCTGAAGTCCGGTTTCACAAGGCGTCCGGTGGCGGAACTTGCGGCCCTGCTGGATCACGCGGACCGTCGCGTGCGCCAGGGGGCGCATCTGGAACTGGCCTCGCGTGGAGGCGACGGCGTGAAGGCGCTGGCCGCCCGCGCCACGGACACCGCCGCCGCGGAACGCGCACGAATGCACGCGCTGTGGGGCCTGCAGGCCGCCGCACGATGGAACCGCGGCAAGCCCGCCGGAGACGCGGCGTGCGCCGCCCTGATCACGCTCTGCACCTCGGAGTCCGACGAACTGCGCGCCCAGGCCGCCCGCGCCCTGGGTGACGCGGCGTGCGCCGGCGCCGCGGACGCCGTGCGCCCCCTGGCCACCGACGGATCCACGCGCGTGCGCTCCATGGCCTGCAGCGCGCTGGGTCGCCTGCACGACGCCGCCGCGCAGACGGAACTCACCGCCATCCTGTGGGAGAACGAGGACCAGGATCCGTGGCTCCGTCACGCCGCCGCCACCGCGCTGGCCCGCATCGGCGACCGCGCCAGGCTGCAGGCGCTGGCCGCGGACAACTTTCCGCAGGTGCGGCTGGGCGCGGCCATCGCCATGCGTCAGCTGCGCGACCCCGCCGTGGAGCGCCTGCTGTTCGATCCCGAACCGCGCGTGGCCCTGGAGGCGGCGCGCGCCATCCATGACAACGGCATCACGCCCGCCATGCCCGCGCTGGCGCTGCTGGCCAACCGCTTCGCGGAGAGCGCCTCGGCGGCCGACACCGGCGCTTTCACGCCGGAAGATTCACGCACGCTGCCGCTGCTTCGGCGCGTGATCTCGGCCAATCGCGAGCAGGCCGAAGTGGCCGCGGCCGCACGCCTGGCGGAACTGGCACGAAGTCCGCGCGTGCCCGCCGCGGCGCGCCTGCTGGCCATGGACGCGCTGGCGGAGTGGGACGCGCCCGGCCCGCGCGAGCCCGTGCAGGGTCGCATCCAGGACCTGGACCCCAAGGTGCGCGATCTGGCGGCGTGGAAGCGCATGCTGGCCAGCCGTCTGCCGGATCTGGCCGCGCACGCACCGGACGAGGCGGTTCGGGCGAAGGCGCGCGAACTTTCCGCGCGCGTGGGCGTGGCGCTGGATCCTGCGGCCACGCTGCAGACCGCGCTGGACGCCAAGGCGGACGCCGCGGAACGCGCGGCGTGCCTGTCGCAGCTGGCGCGCGACGGCGGTGAACCCTTCGCCAAGGCGCTGGCGGCCTGCCTGGACGACGCGCAGCCGTCGCTTCGTGCGGGGGCGCTGGAACTGCTGGCCGCACGCGACGCCACCGCCGCCATGCCGCGCGTGGAGAAGGCGCTTGCTTCGCGTGATCCCGGCGAGCGTCAGGCGGCGGTGCGCAGCCTGGCGTCCATGCGTTCGCCGCAGGCGGATGCCGCGCTGGCCGGGCTGGCGGAGTCGCTGCGCAAGGGCGCGCTGGAGCCGTCGCTTCGGCTGGATGTGATGGAAGCCGCACCCGGTCATTCAGCCGCCGAAGCCGCCGTGGCCGCATGGCGCGCGCAGCTGGACCCGTCCAACCCGCTGGCGCCGTGGATGATCTGTCTTGAAGGCGGCGATGTGGAGCGCGGACGGCGCATCCTCACCGGTCATGTGGGCGCGCAGTGCCTTCGATGCCACTCGTTGGCGGGTGGCGGCGGACATGCAGGTCCCTCGCTGGAGGGCGTGGCCAATCGCTACGACCGCACGGGACTGCTGGAGAGCCTCATCGTGCCCAACGCCAGGATCGCGGCGGGCTTCGGACCCAACAGCGCCATGCCCACCATGACCAAGCTGCTCACGCCGCGTGAGGTGCGTGATGTGGTGGCGTATCTGTCCACGCTCCGTTGAACACACGGGCCGCCCGGCATGCACGTCGGCTCGAGTGCCTGAGCGCGCCCACGGGGCTCAGAACTCCCTGCGGACTCACTGCCCGCGATGGAACGTCATGGTGATGGCGTTTGCTGCAGCGTCTCCACCGGAGGTCGGCGAGAACTGCACCTGGAAGCTCTCAGGCCCCGTGAAGTAGGCGGTGCCGGCCAGCCCCCATCCGGGCCGACCCGTGCTCCAGACGATGCCGACGGAGATCTTTCCGTCAGCGTTCACGCGCCCCCGCATCGTGGCCCCCACCGGCTGGTTCCACTCCGCGCTGTTGAACGCGTCGTCGGCC